>CAJXJN010000016.1 GCA_913055205.1 uncultured Sulfurovum sp.
CTATTTTACTGGAATTTTCTACTTTTGGGAAGATTGGGTTTTTGGGAGGATTACCCAGTCACTGTGAATCAATAAGTTTGAACCAATTTCATTAACCAATATTTCTATTTTATTTTTTTCCCATATATCATCCTGATCAGCAAGAGCAATATACTCCCCTCCACATAGGGAAATTACTTTTACAAATCCGAGATTTTCCTCATTGACAGTATATTTAAGCCCATGAAATCTGGCATATTGCTCCAATATCTCAACTATTTTGTCTATAGAGCAGTCATCTGTTACAATTACTTCAATATTTTTATACGTTTGATTATAAATAGAGTCTAATTGATCTTTTAAATATTTCTCACCATTGTAGGTTGCCATGGCAATAGAGATCAGCGAGTTCTTCATTTAGTTGTCTTTTATAAAAATAAATTGGTACATTTTCAATATTTTTTTGTATATAGTAACACTTAATAAAGACAACAGAATATTTTTAAGCAGTAGTTTTAAATTTAAAGGATCTAGTTTATATGCCTTCCACAAATAGTATCTCCCTTCTTTGGTGTTTCCATTTAGATACAATAGCTTTCCTATTAACTCATGTTTCTCTATAAATAATTTTTTATCTTTAGAAAAATCTTTGTAATGTTTCTCAAAAATCATTCTAAAAGCAGTTATCTGTGCTTGATTATTTGAAGTTATGCTGTCTGTTTGAACATATGCATTTATAGTTGCTTCATTCATATACTTAAAATGATAATGCTTTGAAAGCCTAATTGATAATTCCCAATCTTGAAAACGGGGTAGCTGTTCATCAAAGAGTCCCACCTTCTCGAAACATTCTTTTCGGATTAACATTGTGGGTGTTCCAACAAAATTATGTTTTAACAATTCAGATGAAACATCTCCTTCTAATTGACCTATGGTATCAGGTGGAATATAGGTACTGCTATCATTCATAATTCTAAAATAACCACTATATACTACACCTACAGAAGGCAAGACTTTTTGCATAATTTCAACTTGCTTTTCTAATTTATCAGGATACCAATCATCGTCACTATCTTGAAATGCTATAAAAGTGCCTTGGGAAGCTTTAATTCCTATGTTGCGTGCTTTATTTGCACCACCATTCTTTGTGCACTTTATATATTGAATTCTTTGATCATTTATATTTCTGACAATTCCTTCAGTATCATCAGTAGAGCCATCATCAACGATAATCAATTCAAAGTTTGTATAAGTTTGTTGTAATACACTATCGATAGATCTCTTTATAGTTTTTGCTCGATTATAGGTGGGTACAATTACACTGACCAGTGGTGATACTTGAATAGTCATACTTTATACTTCCCTTTCTATCTTCATTAAAGATAATACCATATCCAAAAACTCACGATTAAATAAAACATTCAACACAAGTACCACAATTCCCGTCACAACAATCATCAAACTTGTATTCAAACACATATTTTCTATATCAAACAAAAAGCTTGTTCCACAAGCAATTACTCCACCGATTATAGCAAAAATAAGTGGTTTAAAAATTTGCCAAAAGTACTCTTTGGAAGCATCGCACCACTAATCCCTGTATATCTAATGGATCAACCAAATAACCGTTTATATTATTTTTGACAATTTCAGGAATACAACCGGTTATTAAGTTTTAATATTTTTCATCCAATATAGTATAGATTTCTTGCCACATATTCTCCACTAATTTTTTCTGGGTTGATGCAGAGTTTTCTATATTCATTTTAACAACTTTTTTTAAATTATTGTCTAATATAACCGATAAAGCTTCTTCAATTTCAACATTGGTTAAGCTAACCGGCAATAATCCTTTGGGAAAATTGTAGTCCTGTAATAACATTTTATATTTATGACTCCAACCCGTTGCAATCACAGGTACACCTTGCGAAAGAGCATTTACAAGACCATGAAATCGACTTCCGATCATAGCATCACATGTACCAATAATACCTTTTATTTTAAGAGGGTCTGATTCTACTACTATATTAACTTTCTCATTGGCAATACTCATTATTTCCTTAGCAAGTTTTAAGTCTTCATTACCTTCATGAATAAGAAAAAATGGTTTTGCATTTACTTTTATAAGGATTTTTAAACAATTTGCCATAAAATGTTGGTACGAATCAGGATTATCGAAAGAAGTTTTATCAAGCATGCGAACATTTGGAACAATGCAAATTTTATTGTTATTTGAATCAAAATCTTTTGGGACATTACCTTTTAAAAGATTAGTAAAATCTGGAGACATTTTTATATTATCTTGTTTACCGATCAAATCATTAATATAGTTATATGATATTAAATCTCTTGCATATACAAGGTCTGCATTATTCATTATAGTAGTAAATGCCATTTTAATTTCTGTTGATTCAAAGGGTCCAAAAGCTTGAGGCATCATTATGTATTTTGTATCTTGTTTTTTCCATCTTTGAATATCTTTTGCTAATTGAACCGTACTATACTCACCCCATTGATCACTATACTTAAAGCCAGCTGCATCTAAAATAATATCAACTTCTGAGTCAATAACTAATCCAAATCTATCACGTAGTCTTTTCGGAACAAATTTTAGAAGGACATCCCAAGTAATCCCATATTTTTTAAAACGTACAGTTTGATATAAACCTAATTTAGCTCGATCAGTATATTTTGCATCAGTTGCATTCATTGTCAATTTTATTTTTGGATACTTAGTTCTCAATTTTTCTATAATAGCCAATAGCATAAGTTCTGCACCCTTATTGATAAAACCGACATTCCTTATTTCAATAATCATTTTGACAGTTCCTTTTTAATTTTAATTATTGCTCTCATTATATAGGTAATAGGCAGTAAATATTTCATTTTTAATTTATATATTTTCACTTGTTTACAATATGTAGAAATTAATTCCTGTCTCTGTTTGTAAGATCTTAAGAATAATGCCTGACTTAGGTTCGTAGTATATTTTTTGTTACTCTTAATACTTGTAAACTTGCTAACATATTCGTAATATGTAGGAACAGGCTTGTCAAGTTCACGCCATTTTTCAATATATCCTCTCCAATTTTCTTTTTTACCTTCTATGGCTTGTCCAATTAATGCAGATTTATAATCTTCCAAACGAAGTTGTACACTATTAGTAGATTGTAATACCTCTTCACCTTTTTGTGTTCGAGATATAACTAAAGACTCTCCCTCAAGTCTGTCAACATCTTCAATTCCATGTGGATCACCAACCGTTATATCTGCTCCTATATTCATTTTATCAAAACAGATACGACAGCGTGCTGGCGTAAAATAATCTTTGATACTCATTCTCTCTTGAGGAGGAAGTATATAAGATTTTTCAATTGTCTGAACATGAACATGTCCTGGATAACCATGTGGTTTCTTGTCTCTAAAGTAAAACCCTGTAACATCTTTTTTTTCTGCCCCTGATTTATATATAAGATAATCCATACCAGCATTTACCATTACTCTATCGCACACTAAGCCGATTGAAAAAACAAATTGCTTTTTTAAAGAAGGTTTTGTATCCAATACATTATGTAACCCATGTATATGACATGATAGACCAATCAATGCAAAACGTTCTCTGTTTTTCTTAACTAGTGCCAATGCAGTTAGTAGTGGAATTGGAATATACTTTGATTGCTGAGAATACAAAACATCTTCTCTGTTATATGCCAGTATTACATCACCATGAATAGAGTCTTCATTGGTCATAACTGCTACAATTGCAGTATCGATTAAACTATTTTCTAATGCACTTAATATAATAGCTGATGCTACGCCACCACTTTGAGCATTTTCTAATATTTCCTTATCTCTACTTTTTCCAACTCTTGTTTTAAGAACGTTGCCTTCAAAAGGATCTTCTGTTTGTTCCATAACCTTCATCATTGTTTTACCAAACTTTATTCCAGGACATACGGATGAACATAATTCACATGCGGTACATCCTTCATAATTTATTTCTGGAAAAACATGACCAGCTGCTGTCTCTTTAAATAAAATAACTTCCGGATGACAAACATTAGCACATGCACCACATGAATGACATAGGTCATTATCTACAACAGCAGTTATATCTTTAGCATCAATAATCATTGCCTCCATAATTGCCCCCTATATATCAAAATACGGAATGGCAATAACAAAGACAATGTCATCATCTTGGCCTGACCACGTGAAGAATGATGTATAAAAAGTCCTAAATATGCAGCACCCATATACGATATTAATGTTGTTATAGCTGCACCGACCGCTCCATATTCAGGAATAAAAACAAAATTAAGTACAACGTTTAATAATGCCCCAAATACATGTGAATATAATGATAAAATCAATAGGTTCTCCATAATTATCCACTTACTAAATAATGTTCGCATAAAAATAAAAATCCCTGCCCATATATGCACAACCAACACCATAACACTTTCATTATACGCTTCACCATAAAGTAAAAAAATTATTTGTTCTGAAAAAAAGGAAATAATAATAGCTAGACTAAAAGCTATTAAAAATAAAAAGTCATATAACTGCTGAAGTTTTTTTTCATACTCTATATAATTTTCTTTTTTCTTTTTAATTAATGCCGGGAACAATGATGACACTATCGCTCCCGGAATAAAATACCAAGCTTCCGATAAAGTAGCAGCAACAGAATAAATACCTACTGCATGATCGTCTATCATGGATGACAACATGATTAAGTCAATTTTTAGATATATAATTGCGAGAACTGAAGAAAAAATCAGTTTCCATGATTTACCAAGCAATTCTTTTGCCCTATCTAAATTAATTGTCCATTTTTTAACAGAATATCCTTGTTTAAAAAAAAAGAACAATAAAAATGAACTTGAAATAAGGGCTTGTAGAGGAGATACTAATCCAAAGAAGAGCAATGATGTACTGCTTAAAATTAAAATAACTTTTAGTAATGTGATAATAGTAAAAGCATAAAGACTCGCTTTAGTACTATACTTTGCCATAACCTTTGATTCATTAAATAAAGAAAGCACCTCAATTGGCCTAAAGAATAAACTTAATCCAACTATTATTAAAATCCAGAATTTAGTTGATCCAACATCAGTTGTTAAAAAAGATATTATTACTATGATAATATAGGCAACAATACTGCCTATAACTTTCATTAGAAAAACAGTACCTAATATCTCATCATGTTCCCCTGGTTTATCAACTATTTCATGAACTAAAATTCCACTTAAACCTAAATAACTAAATACACCTACAAAAGAGATAATTGCTAACGCGTAACTTAATATTCCTAGCTGTTCAGGACCAAGGTAACGAGCAACCCATACACCAACAAACAATCCAACTGCCATTCGTACAATTTTATCACTTAGTAACCAAGATGTATTGTGAAAGTATTTTATAAAACTTTTATCGTTTTTAAGTCTTTTTAACTTTTCAAACATATATTTCTTTCTTTCATATTATACTTCTTCAAATACCATTCTATAGTTTTCAAAATTCCACTATCAAAATTTTCACACCCTAGGGTAGCCTCTTTTGCTTCGCAATTCCCCTTCTCAGCTTGTAACGCAAACTTATACATTTGATACTCCATATTTGGCAAGGTACCAATCAACCGTTTTCACAATCCCACTCTCGAAATTCTCATCTGCTTTCCAGCCAAGCTCATTTTCTATCTTGCTTGCATCGATAGCATAATGCCTATCATGCCCGGCTCGATCCGGTACAAAGCTAATAAGTTCCTTATAGCTTTGTAATGTTGAATTTTGAGTGTTAAATTTTGAATTATTTTTAACCGGATAAACGTCATCAAGGATTGAACAAATTCTATTTACAATCTGAAGATTTGTTCTTTCATTTCTTCCGCCTATATTGTAAACATTCCCCTCTTTTCCTGTATGGTATACAAGGTCTATACCTTTACAATGGTCCAGTACATAGAGCCAGTCACGGATGTTCTTTCCGTCACCGTAGATAGGAATGGGGTTTCCGGAAAGTGCATTTCGGATAATGGTCGGGATGAGTTTTTCATCATGCTGTTTTGGTCCGTAATTGTTGGAGCAGTTTGTAATCACCGTATTCAGCCCATACGTTTCCCGGTAGGACCTTACGATCATATCACTGGAAGCTTTTGATGCTGAATATGGGGAATTAGGTGCATAGGGTGTCTCTTCGGTAAACAGCCCTGTATCACCCAGTGTACCGTAAACCTCATCTGTGGAAATATGATGAAAACGACATCCTTCATACTTTTCTTTGTATGTAAAAGGTTTTTCCATCCAATATTTACAGGCTACATCTATAAGCGTAAAGGTACCGTTGACATTCGTTTCTATAAATACTCCCGGATTTTTAATGGAGTTGTCCACATGAGATTCTGCTGCAAAGTGGATGACACCTTGAATATCGTACTCATTAAAAATGAATTCAACCAATTCTCGGTTGCAGATATTACCCTCAATAAAATGATAGCGATCATTTTGTAGTGTTGAATTATTTAGAATTTCATCTATCTCTTTTAGATTATCCAAATTCCCGGCATAAGTTAAAAGGTCTAGATTTATAATACGATAGTTTGGATATTTTTCCAAAAAGTACGGTACAAAGTTTGAACCTATAAAACCGGCACAGCCCGTTACCAGAATAGTTTTATGTCTATTCTCAAACATTATTTCTTTCTCCCATCTTTTCCAAACATTCTTTTAAACTGTCACGCCAATAAGGTATCGCAATATTATACTCTTTTTTGATCTTGGATTTATTGAGTAGAGAGTAAC
The DNA here is from genome assembly GCA_913055205.1 of uncultured Sulfurovum sp. GTDB lineage: Bacteria > Campylobacterota > Campylobacteria > Campylobacterales > Sulfurovaceae > Sulfurovum. The sequence continues at coordinate 6,783 of CAJXJN010000016.1, forward strand.
TTGGCCGCGCTGCTGGTGTCGGATACTCCACTGTCTCAATTGGATTTACTTCACATTGGATCCCTGAGATCTCAAAGATCGCTTTGGCAAGATCATACCAGGAACAGACACCCTCATTACTGTAATGATAGATCTCAACAGGATCCCTGGTGGTATCAACATTTAAGATCTGGAGTACCGCTTCAGCCAGATCTCGGGCATAGGTAGGCGTACCCACCTGGTCAAAAACAACACCCAGCCTGTCACGTTCTTTCCCCAGTCTTAACATCGTCTTGACAAAATTGCTGCCATATCCGGAATAGAGCCATGAAGTACGGATAATGATAGAGCCGGCCGGATTTACGGATATCATTGCTTTTTCACCGGCAAGCTTTGTTTGTCCGTATACATTGTTTGGACCGGGTCTGTCTATCTCTGTATAGGGCTTGAAGTTGGTACCGTCAAATACATAATCGGTTGAAATATGTATAAGTTTTATACTATATGCTTTTGAAATCTCTGCCAAATATCTGACAGCCTGACGGTTAACGGCGTCTGCGATCTCCTCTTCATCCTCGGCTTTATCTACCGCAGTATATGCTGCACAGTTGATGATGACATCAATGGCATTCTCTTTGCAAAAAATCTCTATCTTTGTTTTATCTGAAATATCCAGCTCTTCTCTATCTGTAAAAAAGAATTCATATGCATAATGTGAAGACAACGCTTTGATCTCACTTCCAAGCTGGCCATGAGAACCTGTCACCAGAACATTAAGCATACAAGTCCGTTCCATAGTCAAACAGTTCTGCATCTTTCAGCATCGGCTGTTCCGTATCTTTATCTGAAAGCTGAAATTCCTCTTTTACGATCTTCCAATCGATCCCCAGAGCCGCATCATCAAAAGCAATACCCCTGTCATTTTCAGGTGAGTAGTAATTGTCCACTTTATAGGCAAAAACCGTATCATCTTCCAGGACAACAAACCCATGGGCAAAACCTCTTGGTACAAACATTTGACGTTTATTCTCTCCGCTCAATTCCACAGCAACATATTTGCCGAAGGTCGGGCTCCCCTTTCTGATATCTACCGCCACATCCAACACACGGCCGCTGATCACTCTGACCAGTTTCGTTTGTGCAGCAGGTGCAAGCTGATAGTGCAATCCTCTTAAAACCCCTTTTGAGGATCTGGACTCATTGTCCTGGCAGAAATTCACTTTAAAACCTAAAAACGCTTCCAGTTTGTCCTGACGGAATGTCTCTATAAAGTATCCTCGTTCATCACCATGCACTGTTGGTTCAATGATAACAACTTCAGGAATCTCGGTACGTATAAATTTCATTTATACACTCTCACTGCTTTCATTCAAAATCCAACATTCATCATTCATCATTACCTTTTTACCATTCCCTCTTCTGCCCGGCGCAAAAGATACTGGCCATACTGATTTTTATTAAGTGGTTGTGCCAGGGCAATAAGCTGTTCTTTGCTGATATACCCCATCTCAAAAGCGATCTCTTCTATACATGCTATTTTGAGCCCTTGGCGATTTTCAATGGTCTGGATGAAATTTGAAGCTTCCAACAGGCTTTCATGTGTACCTGTATCCAGCCACGCATAGCCGCGCCCCATCAGTTCCACTTTGAGTTCTTTTGCTGCCAGATAGGTCTGGTTGACTGTTGTAATCTCCAGTTCACCCCGTGCAGACGGTTTTACATTTTTAGCAATATCCACCACAGAATTCGGATAGAAGTAGAGACCTACCACTGCATAATTGCTTTCAGGCTTCTCAGGCTTCTCTTCTATGCTGATGACATTACCCTCAGCATCAAAAGAGACAACCCCGTAACGTTCCGGATCTTTGACATAATAGCCGAATACCGTTGCCTTATTCTCTTCAACAACCCGACTGACAGACTTTTCGAGCAGTTTGGTAAGCCCCTGTCCATAGAAGATATTGTCTCCCAGGATCAAACAGACATCATCACTGCCAATGAACGCTTCACCCAGAATAAATGCCTGGGCAAGTCCGTCCGGTGAAGGCTGAACTTTATAACTGAACTTCATTCCTATCTCTGAACCATCACCCAAAAGTTCCTCAAAGCGGGGAAGATCCTGTGGAGTAGAGATGATCAGTACTTCCGTTATACCCGAGAGCATCAAAACAGATAACGGATAATAGATCATTGGTTTATCGTAAATAGGAGCAAGCTGCTTACTAATACCTTTTGTAATAGGATAAAGACGTGTACCGCTTCCCCCTGCCAAAATAATACCCTTCATCTCTTCTCTCCGTTCTCTCACTGCGATACTTGCATTTTTATCCTAATATTATAGCTAAAAACCCTTATTCTCTATGTTTTCTCCCACGTCTCATAAGCCAATAGACCATACCTTCTCCGAACAATAACCCGCCTAATACCTGTACCCATGCACTCATGAGAATACTTTTGTTAACGATCATATTTTATCTGTCCCCGTGCATATCGTTGGAAGTATGGCAGTCCTGGCAAAGCATCCCTTTGGAATAATGAATATCTTCTGTGAGATGCAGATAGCGTTTGGTATGCAGTTTGGGCTGTCCGTTCCCCCTCATTGTCAAAGGTCGCTTTATACTCTGTCTCCATCAACCCCTGATACGATACACCGATACACTTACTGCGGTTGTGTCATGTCGTACAGGTTTCCACAGGAATACCTGTATAGTTGATGTCATGCACCTTTACTTTAACTTAATGAACCGGTCAATCCTGCAGACCGCTCTACGTATATCCTGCCCCTTTTTTTTCTTTGGAAAAATCCGGATATCGATCTGCTGAGATAATATATTTTAAAATGATTAAATCAAAAAACTTTATTCTGCATAATAGATATCCTAATCTTTACCCGATTATGTTATAATTTTTTAAAATTATCGCACATTGGAAAATATTTATGAAAAAACTGATTCTATTTGGATTTATTGCTCTCTTAACATTTACTCATGCAAAAATGATTGACGGTATTGCTCTTATTGTTGAGGGTGAAGCAGTAACCACTGCAGAGATACGTGCTGTACAAAAACAAGCAAGAGTTTCCAAAGCACAAGCTATTGACCTGCTTATTCAAGACCGGCTTCAAAAAGCTGCCATGAAAGACATTAGCATTTCAGAAGATGAGATAGATACAAAAATATCCCAGATAGCTGCACAGAACCATATCTCTGTACCCAAAATGCAGAAAATTCTTAAACAAAAAGGAACCACTTGGGCTAAATATCGCTCTAACATTAGAGAAGCGATGAAAAAAGAAAAATTCTATAAAGAAAAAGTAGTAGCAACTATTGCTGCACCAAACGATGATGAACTTAAAATATTTTACAGAAATCATAAAAAAGAGTTTGTCATTCCTTCAAGTATCAGTATGATAGAGTATTCAACCCCCTCCAAAAAGACTATGGAAAAGTTTCTTCGTACAAAAAGTACAAAAGGCATTAAAAGTCGTTCTGTTACAAAAAAAACAAAAGAATTAAATCCTGCACTGCTCTCTATGTTACTGCAAACACCAAGCGGTGCCTATACACGTCCTTTGAATACCGGAGACAAATATGTTGTCTATAAAATAAAATCCAAAAAAGGTAAAATCAGTATGCCTTTTGAATCTGCCAAAGGAGCTGTAGCCGCAAGATGGAGACAACAGCAACAGGGCAAAGCACTCAAAGACTATTTTGCAAAAATGAGAACGAACGCTGACGTTCAGATACTCAGATAATACAATTTTAAAGAATCAAGGAAAATTATGGGACTAAAGTCTGATAAATGGATACGTGAAAAATCAATAAAAGAAGAGATGATCACTCCTTTTTGTGAGGGGCTTGTGGGGGAAGGTGTAGTAAGCTACGGGCTAAGTTCCTACGGGTATGACATTCGTGTTTCTGATGAATTCAAGATCTTTACAAATATCAATGCCGAAGTGGTCGATCCAAAAGATTTCAACCAGAACAATGTAGTGGATTTCAAAGGTGACGTATGTATCGTTCCTCCCAACTCTTTTGCACTTGCAAGAACCATAGAATACTTTAAAATGCCCAGTGACACCCTGGCCATCTGTTTAGGTAAAAGTACCTATGCTCGTTGCGGTATCATTGTCAATGTAACTCCGTTTGAACCGGGATTTGAAGGGCATATCACCATAGAGATATCCAATACTACACCGCTGCCGGCAAAAATATATGCAAATGAAGGTATAGCCCAGGTACTCTTTTTACAGGGTGATGAGCAGTGTGAAACAACCTATTCAGACAGGAAGGGTAAGTACCAGAGTCAAACAGGTATTACGCTTCCAAGAATCTTAAAAGAAAGCTAGTACAATCCAACTCTTGTAAGCCATATCTCTGAACTGGATTAATTTTAAGTGGCATATAGTGCCACTTAATCTACTTTCTTCTCTCTTTCCTTACTTAAAACAAAATCAACTTATACTCTTTTACTCTCTTTTGTGCTACAATGCCAAAAAATCTCATTATATAAAGTAAGTAATAGATGAAAAATTTAATCATAGTCGAATCACCGGCAAAAGCACGAACCATTACCAATTTCTTAGGCAAAGAGTACAAAGTCATTGCCTCCAAAGGGCACATAAGAGACCTTCCCAAGAGTACTTTTGGTATCACCATAGATGAAGAGACAGGCGATCTTATCCCCAAGTATTCCATCCCCAGAGATGCAAACCCTACAGTTAAAGAGTTAAAAAAACTTGCCAAAGAAGCAGAGACAGTCTTTATCGCAACCGATGAGGATCGAGAAGGTGAGGCGATAGGCTACCATATTGCAAAAGCCATTGGCAAAGAGCCTACAGAGCTTCCCCGTATCGTCTTTCATGAGATCACCAAGTCTGCCATCCAACATGCACTTGAAACACCACGTAAAATAGATATGGACAGTGTAGATGCGCAACAAACCAGACGATTACTTGACCGGATAGTGGGGTACAAACTCTCTCCTTTACTTGCCAGCAAGATACAAAAAGGTTTAAGTGCCGGTAGAGTACAGAGTTCTACACTGAAGATAGTCGTAGACAGAGAACGTGAGATCAAAGCCTTTAAACCGGAAGAGTACTGGACGATAGATGCACTTTTTCAAAAGAATATCGATGCTTCCATTTATGACTACAATGGACTCAAAATAGAAAAACTCACTATCAAGACCGAAGCAGATGCAACAGAAATAGTTACTGCTGCAAAATCTGAATCTTTTGTAGTGGCATCGCTGGAAAAAACAAAAAGAAAAACAAAAACCCCTCCACCATTTATGACTTCCACCCTGCAACAGGCTGCCTCTACACAACTGGGGTTTTCTCCCAAGAAAACTATGATGGTAGCACAAAAACTGTATGAAGGTGTTAAAACAGACAAAGGTACGATGGGGGTCATTACCTATATGAGGACCGACTCGCTCAACCTTGCCAAAGAGGCTGTAAGTGCTGCACGTGACTACATAAAAGCCACATATGGAGACGAATACCTTCCGAGTAAAGCAAAGAACTATGCAACGAAATCAAAGGGAGCACAAGAAGCACACGAGGCTATCCGTCCTACCATGGTAGAGTTTGATGCTAAAATGGCCGCTGATTATCTTTCAGTGGATGAACTGAAACTTTACAGACTTATTTACAACCGTTTCTTGGCATGTCAAATGACCGAAGCACAGCTTGAATCACAAAGTATCCTTTTCAAAGGTGATAAATGTACCTTTAAAGCAAGTGGACGAAAACTCCTTTTTGATGGTTTTTATAAAGTGACCGGATATAGTGAAAAAGACAAACTTTTACCAGAATTGGAAAAAGGTCAAGCTGTAAGCCTTGATGATATCAAGCAAGAACAACACTTTACCGAACCACCAGCAAGATACAATGAAGCTAGTCTCATTAAAAAATTGGAGTCCCTGGGCATCGGTCGTCCAAGTACCTATGCACCTACTGTTACCATACTGCAAACACGCAAATACATTGAAATAGAAAAAAAACGTATCCATCCTACTGAAATAGCCTTTACGGTAATAGAAATGCTGGAAAAACACTTTCCTGAGATCGTAGACAGCGGTTTTACTGCAAATATGGAAGAGACACTGGATGAAGTAGCAGAGGGGAAAACAGACTGGCAGACTATCTTAAAAGAGTTTTATACACCTTTTTTGCAAAAGATTGAAGAGGGTAAAAAGAACATTAAAAGTCTTAAAGTTGCCATTCCTACAGGAGAGGACTGTCCGAAATGCGGTTCAGAACTTCTTTTACGGAAAGGACGTTATGGTGAATTTATCGCTTGCAGTAATTTCCCCAAGTGTAAATATACCAAGAACACGGATGGTACAGAAGTAGAACAGCCTGAAGAGACCGATGAAAAATGTGAAAAATGTGGTTCACCTATGGTCATTAAAAATTCGAAAAGAGGGAAATTCCTTGCATGTTCTGCCTATCCCAAGTGCAAAAATGCCAAGTCGCTTACCCCTCCAAAAGAGCTTACTGTACCATGCCCTGAATGTGGAGGAAAACTCCAGGAGAGAGAAGGCAGAAGAGGAAAATTCTTTGGTTGTGAAAATTATCCTAAATGTAAATTTATCGCCAATTTTGAACCGGTAGATAAAAAGTGCCCGGAATGTGACTACACCATGGGTAAAAAAACACTACGAGGCAAAGAGTTCTATGAGTGTTTTAAGTGTAAATATAAAGAAGAAGTGAAATAAGTAAATCTATGAAACAAATATTTTTATGTGCCATCAACAATATATTAAGCGGAACCTGTAAAGAGGATTGTAAATTTTGTACACAAAGCGTAAGATACCATGCCGATATAGAACGCTATAACTATAAAGACATTTCAGACATTGTCAGTGAAGCAAAGTTAGCAAAAAAGCATGGTGCACTGGGCTACTGTCTTGTAACAGCAGGTAAAGGTCTTGATGACAAAAAAGTAGATTTTGTAGCCCGTGCGGCACAGGCTATCAAATCCGAAGTTGAAGGACTGAATCTCATTGCATGTAACGGTACTGCAACAAAAGAGCAACTGACATATCTCAAAAATCATGGTATAGACAGTTATAATCATAATCTGGAGACTTCTGAACGCTACTACGCAGACATTTGTCAAACACATGCATGGAGCGAGAGATATTCTACTTGTGAAAATGTTAGATCTGTAGGACTTACCTTGTGTACTGGTGGTATATTTGGCATGGGTGAGACTTCAGAAGACAGGGATGAACTACTCAAGTCCATTGCATCACTTTCACCAGAGTCAACACCGCTTAACTTTTATCATCCAAACCCTGCATTACCGATCAAAACTCGGAATATTGAGCTGGAAGAAGCGATTACTATTATTACTAAAGCCCGTACCCTTTTAGGTGAAGAAAAACTTCTCATGGTTGCAGGAGGAAGAGAATTGCTTTTTAATGGTCAGGAGAACAGAATGTTTGAAGCAGGAGCGAATGCCATAGTCATTGGTGACTATCTTACCACTGCAGGTCTTGAACCCAACAAAGACAGAGATATGTTAGAAGCCTTAGGGTACGAAGTGGCTACTAGTTGTGATACACACTAACATTACACTCATCCTTACCCTCTCCTTACTTATCTGGGGAAGTCCATTTGTTGCTAAAATGCTGCGCATACCTACCCCTCCTGTGGAGATTCTTTTAGGATCTGTTTTTGCTTACATTGGCTTTGTGGGACACAATGAATATTTTGACCTCATTGCAGAAGTAGGCTTCTTGTATCTTATGTTTTTGGCAGGAATGGAAGTAGATTTAAAAAAGATAACAAAAAGTCCAAAAATAGTCATTCAAAAATCTATGCTCTTCTTGGCTCTTATGGTTGTATTTTCTATTACATCAGGTCTGGTATTTCATCTTAACACAATCACTATTATCTCAATGCCACTTATCTCTATCGGGCTACTCGCCTCTTTATCTAAAACCTATGGTAAAACACAACCATGGATACATTTAGCATTTATCGCTGGTGTACTTGGAGAGATAATCAGTATTGCAGTACTCACGATATTTGATGCAGCCAGCACGACAGGAGTAAATCTGGCACTTATTACAAAAATAGGATATCTTGTTCTCTTTATGGCCTCGGTCTATCTACTCTATAGATTGTTACATCTTCTCTTTTGGTGGTTTCCTGAACTCAAAAATACTCTTGTCCCAAAATTCGACACATCTGACCAGGATATCCGTCTTGCCATAGCACTATTTTTCATTTTGATCGCAGTCATGCTCTCTTTGGAACTCGAAGTTGCCTTGGGTGCATTTATTGCCGGCATGGCCATTTCCGCATTTTTTCATCATGAAAAAAAGCTGGAAGAAAAAATGTCAAGTCTCGGATTTGGATTTTTGGTACCTCTGTTTTTTATCCATGTCGGTGCATCACTGGACCTTAAATCTCTTACTGTAGAGGGAGTTGTTTCAGGAGCACTACTCATTACTTTTTTAATGATCTTATCACGGATTTTAGCCGCAGTAGTCCTAAAGAGTATCAGTGGGTCCAGAGATGCACTGCTTATAGCACTGTCTCTCTCTATGCCATTGACACTACTTGTAGCCGTTGCTACTATTGGATACGAAACGAAGTTATTGGATCTATTGAGTTATTATCAGCTTATTTTAGCAAGTATCTTCGAGATTTTAATCTCAATGATAACTATTAAGATTCTACATACTAAGAGAAAAGAGGTTTAGTCCTCTTTATCTACCTCTGCTACCGCTTCTTTATATGCTTGATCAGCTTTTTTTACAGCATCTATCTCTTCACGTGTAATATTGATATCTGCTACGGCACTTTTAGTGGCTTCCTGTTTTTCTTTGGCATTTTTTTCAATTTCTAAGTGAACTTTTTCTTTTTTCAATTGAGCCAACTCTGCCTCTTTATGCTTTTTCTTTTCAAGTCTTTGTGCTTCATATTTTTCTAATTCACGTTTTTCCGAAGCCAATCTCTCCTGCTCTTCTTTTTTTATCTTCTCGAGTTTAAGTTTATCTTGTTCTGCTTTCTCTTTTGCAAGTCTTTCTTTTCTGACTTCATCATATTCTTGCGCTATCTTTTCAAGTCTTTCTTTTTCAGTTCTTTGCTCTTCAATTTTAACTTGCTCTTCTTTAATTTTTTCTTCTTCCGTGACTTTTGCTTCTATTACTACTTCTTCTACTTTTTGACTCTCTTCCTCTTCAGCTTTTTCTTCTCTCTTTTCTTTTTCCTCAGCCATATTTCTTAACTCGGAAAGTAATACATTTTGATCTTGATCGATTTTTTTAAGATTTGTGCTTAAATCAAATGGATTATCAGACGCAGTTGCACCCACAAATACTAATACCATCGCTGTCCATATATATCGCTTCATTTCTCTACTCCTTAGGTTCTAATTGTTTTAATTCGAAATACTCTTTTTGAAGTCTTTGATTCTCAATTTTTAATGCTTTCTCTTCCTGCTTCAAACTTTGTTTTTTCTCTTTTAAGTGATTTAAAACTGTCAACGAGTTCTCGCCATAAATCAAAATGCCTACATAGATACCAAAAAGTAAAATACCTATCGCTGTCACCAAAAGTGCTTTAAGTGACAAACCGGCAATCGTCTCTACTTTTTGTGTATTTGCCAAGTGCACTCTCCGTCTATATTATTTATTTTGTAAAAAGTGATGCACCCAAATATTCAAACTGTCCAAGTTCTGCTTCGATCTCAAGAAGTCTGTTATATTTAGCGATTCTGTCACTTCTTGCAGTTGAACCTGTTTTAATCTCTCCTGTATTAAGTGCTACAGCAAAATCAGCAATAAAGGTATCTTCACTCTCTCCTGAACGGTGAGACATTACACAAGTATATCCACTTCTTTGTGCCAGTCTTACCGTTTGCATCGTTTCAGACACTGTTCCTATCTGGTTTGGTTTAATTAAAATAGAATTAGCAATATTTTTTTCTATCCCTTCAGCAAGTATAGATACATTGGTCACAAACAAATCGTCACCCACAAGTTGTACTTTATCTCCTAATACTTCAGTAAGTTCTTTCCATCCTGCCCAGTCATCTTCACTCAAACCATCTTCAATAGAGACAATAGGATACTTTTCACACATATCAGCATAATATGCGATAAGCTCAGAACTTGTGATCTCTCTATTTTCAGACTTAAGTACATATTTACCTTCATCATTAATCAATTCACTTGCCGCTACATCAAGAGCAATAGCGATCTCTTCACCTGGCTTATATCCTGCTTTTTCAATCGCTTTAATAATGACTTGGATAGGTTCTTCATTACTTTTAAGGTTTGGAGCAAATCCACCTTCATCACCTACAGCTGTACTCTCCCCCATCTCATCAATGATCTTTTTAAGCGTATGATAGACCTCGGCAGATGCTCTGAGTCCTTCTGAAAATCTATCAAAACCTACTGGCATAACCATATATTCTTGAAAATCTACAGAGTTGTTTGCATGCTCTCCACCATTGATGATATTTAACATCGGTACCGGCATAGTCACTGCATTTGCCCCGCCAAGGTAACGATAAAGAGGCATACCCATACTTTTAGCGGCTGCGCGTGCCACTGCCATAGAGACACCGAGTACAGCATTTGCACCCAAGTTTCCATAGTTTTCAGTACCATCAACTTCTTTCATTGTAAGATCAATCTCAGCTTGATTAAAAGGACTAAGTCCTACGAGTGCATCACAGATAGGACCGTTTACATTTTCACAGGCCTGAAGTACACCTTTCCCCATATATCTATCACCACCATCACGAAGTTCTAATGCTTCACGCTTACCTGTACTTGCACCGCTAGGAACGATAGCACTTTCAACCGTACCATCACTTAAACTGACTGTTGCACGAACTGTAGGGTTTCCTCTGCTGTCCATCACTTCTGTTGCTACAATTTCATCGATAAAAATCATCTCTTTCCTTTATATATTCAATATTTTACATTTATTCTATCGAAATTTACCCTATACTTAAATGAGTATAATTTTAGTTAATTGTATCTAGAGAAATAGACAACATTATTTTAAAAGATATACTTTTGATATAGTATATAAGTATTTCTTTCCGGGGAAAGAATATTCCTCCATCTAAACTATCAGTTGTATTTGTATATCAATAAATAAATTATTAAGGAGATTGACCAAAATAGAAGTCAACTATGATTTTACTATCCTTATATCTTGGGAGAAGATAGATTAGTTTAGAGGTTATTTTCTAAAGATTTTCAACACTTATTTGTATGAATCTTCATTTTGTATACAAGAGATGAAGATTTAATCTTCATTCATCTCCCGCTCATCGACAGTCAAACTTTCACCAAATCCCAGAGCATCTTTGATTTTGCCTTCTATCTCTGCTCTAAGTTCAGGGTTTTCTTTAATGGTAAGTTTGGCATTTTCTTTACCTTGCCCTAGTTTTTCTGCACCATAGCTGAACCAGGCTCCAGATTTGTCGATGATATCCATCTTTACTCCATAATCCACAAGTTCACCCTCATAGGAAATACCTTCACCAAACATAATATCAAACTCTGCCTGTCTGAATGGCGGAGCTACTTTATTTTTCACAACTTTTGCTTTTACGCGGTTACCTATCTGTGATTCACCTTGTTTCAGTGTAGCTATGCGACGCACATCAATACGAACAGAACAGTAAAACTTCAATGCATTTCCACCTGTAGTTGTCTCAGGAGAACCGTATCCCATCGTACCGATCTTCATACGGATCTGATTGATGAAGATCACCGTTGTGTTTGTTTTGTGTAAAATAGCTGTGAGTTTACGAAGTGCCTGTGACATAAGTCTTGCTTGAAGCCCTACATGCGTATCTCCCATATCACCCTCTATCTCACTTTTAGGTGTCAGTGCTGCTACTGAATCGACTACGATTAAGTCAACTGCTCCAGATCTTGTAAGTGTTTCAAGCACATCCAGTGCCTGTTCACCAAAATCTGGCTGAGAAACAAGAAGGTTATCTGTATCTACCCCTAAGTTTTTAGCATACACAACATCTAATGCATGCTCAGCATCTATGAACGCACAAACCATATCTCTTTTTTGTGCAGATGCTATCGTTTGCAATGCAAGTGTTGTTTTACCCGAAGATTCAGGTCCATACACTTCTATGATACGTCCTTGGGGGATACCTCCTATACCAAGAGCCATATCCAGTCCAAGAGACCCTGTAGAGATAGACTCAATAGGCTCAAACTCTTTGTCTCCCAATCTCATGAGAGTCCCTTTACCAAAAGTTTTGTCTATCTGCTTGATTGCCATATCCAGTGCTTTTTGTTTCTGTGCATCCATTGCCATTGTCATATCCTTAACCTTAATGTTGAAGTAATTTTATCTAAATAATGATTATTTATTTAGTCATGTTGGCAGTTTAGTACATTTTCACAAGAAGAGGCAAAAATATGTCAAATTGACATATTTTTTATAAAATTTCTTTTTTTGGACGCTTATGATAAAATACATTTACTATATCACAAGTGAGAAATAATGCCAAGAACCATTCAATTAGCCCATTCACCCGATGCAGATGATATCTTTATGTACTATGCCATTAAATTCGGTTGGGTTGATACCAAAGATTACGAATTTGAAAACATCGGGTTAGACATAGAGACCCTTAATGTTGAAGCACTTAAAGGGACCTATGATGTAAGTGCTATCAGCTTTGGAATGTACCCACTTATCAAAGAAGAGTATGCTCTGCTTCGTACTGCTGTCAGTTTTGGGGAGGGCTATGGTCCAAAACTCATACGCCGTAAAGATAAAAAACTCAAACGTAACTTCAAAGTGGCACTCTCAGGAAAATATACCACCAATGCCATGCTGTTTAGAATCTATTATCCCCAAGCACGACCTGTCTATATGGATTTTTTAGAGATCGAAGAAGCAGTCGTCAGCGGAAAAGTAGATGCTGGTGTACTTATCCATGAGTCAATCTTGGATTTTGATGAAAGTTTGGAAGTTGAAAAAGAAGTATGGGATATATGGGTTGAACTTGCAGGAGAAGGACTGCCTCTTCCTCTTGGCGGTATGGCTATCAGAAGAAGCTTGCCACTAAACCGTGCCATTGAGATAGAAAATATTCTTATAGATGGCGTAAAAGTGGCTAACGATAAAAAAGAAGAGCTCTGCAGTAAACTTGAAGCAGACAATCTTGTCCGCATCTCTGATGAAATGCTTAAGAAATATCTTGATATGTATGCTTCAGATGAGTCCGTTGAACTCTCAGAGCTACAACTCAAAGCACTTGATACACTGTATGAGATAGGGTTTGAACATGGACTGTGGGATACACCTATCAAAACAGAGGATTATCTTATTCCCAGAGAGTATGAAGCATTACGGAATAGCTAAATGTTTCTTAAAACCATAGACTTCTCCAAATACTCAAGTATCAAAGTAGGACAGCCTACCGAAGTCCTTATGATAGAAAAAGGTGATACCATACCTACGGACAGATATCTCATTGGAGGGGCAAACAATCTTTTAGTCTCACCAACTCCCCCGCCCCTTATGATGTTAAGTAAAGATTTTACAACCATAGAACAAAAGAATGGCATGCTTATCATCGGTGCAGCGATGCCTACAGGTCGCATCGTCTCTTATGCTAAAAAACATAATATCTCCGGCTTTGAGTTTTGTTCCAAGCTTCCAGGTACACTGGGTGGTATGCTTGCTATGAATGCCGGTGTAAAAACCTATGAGATATTTAATATCTTGCATAGTGTAGAGATAAATGGTCAATGGATTTTAAAAGATGATATCAAGCATGGCTACCGTTATGCCAAACTTAATGGTATCGCCACCGCGGCTAAATTTAAAACGGCAGAAGGGTTTAATCAGGATTTGCTAAATGAACTTCTAAACTTACGCTCTAATCAACCCCTTGATCCAAATGCCGGTTCTGCATTTAAAAATCCGGAGGGCGACTATGCAGGCCGACTCATCGAAGCCGTAGGATTAAAAGGCATGAGAAAAGGCGATATGCAATGGAGTGATATCCATGCAAATTTTCTGGTCAATTTAGGAGAAGGAACCTTTAAAGATGCGCTATATCTTATTGATTTAGCTAAAAAAAGAGTTTTAGACGAGTTTAATATCACATTAGAAGAGGAGATAAAACTCCTCTGATATTGATTTACTTATCTTTGCTGATGCAACGTACACATCTAATATAATTAGATTCTCTTGTTTTTCGTTTGTATGGATATGCATCTACACTATAAACTATATAATATCTATTTTCAGTCGTTGGCGTAGATGTCCAAAAATCTGAACCTCTGAAGTAAGTAAATACTTGCCCTTCTTTTCTATGTACATGCATCAGTTCATCAGAAGTAGGCAGTCTCCAATCTGTATATCCGGCATAATCTAGAGCACGACAATAATTCATTGCATGTTCCCAGCTACCTGCTTTAGCAACTGAACGATTCCGTCTATAGGCACCATCCTCTGCATCAACATATGCTTGGTCTTGCCACATAAGCTTTGCATCTTTTTCAATATATATTTTATCTGCTTTACATGATTTTACCGGGATATCTACTATTGCCGATAAATTTGGTCTAAGATTTCCCCCTGCCATCAATAGTGTTACCGACATGAATACCCATATTGCAAAAGCTTGTTTTTTCATCTTTTTCTCCTTCAATGTCCAATATTATTTAATATGATAATATAACCTTCATCTAATTTAGCTAAAATTTGAAAAGTTATCCTTCTTTATGCATGAATCTCTATTTTTACACCTTTTTCAACCGCTTTCCAAAGTTTATCCATTGCACGATTGGGTACTGCCACACACCCCTCTGTCCAATCATGTGAAAGTGTATAATTGTCACCATGTCCATCCGCATTCCATTTAGGCTGTCCATGGATAGTAATATAGCCTCCAGGATTTACACCTCTTGCGCGTGCTCTAGCCTTGTCTTCGGCATTTGGGTATGAAATCATTAAAGATTTATAAAGTCTTGGATCACATTTCTTTCTTACGATACAATAACTCCCTTCAGGTGTTCTGTAATCACCTGCCTGTATCTTCTTTCCCTTATCGCCATTTTTACCTAAAGAGATACGAAACTCCTCTACTACTTTACCCTTCTTGTACGCATACATTTTTCTTTTTGACTTATACACTACAATTTTATCTATCTCGCTACTGTGATCAATTTCTGCACCGACTGCTAATTGCTTTAGGCACTCTTTGATTTCATACGGTGTATTATCTACTTTACCGTAAGTAACAGGTTGATTCCCGCATCCATTTATTAAGAGTATAAATACTGTACTCGATAATGCTACTACACTTTTCATCATCTTTTTATCCCCAATCTTCATTTTTATGCTTTGATCTGTGTTTGTCTTTTTTATAAGAAGTCCCGTTTTTCAACTTCTGCAGACGATTTAGATTACTCATCTCTGCTTCACGTATATCCGCAAAGTTCTCATCACTAAAGTCTTCTGCTTGACATGTATGTCGATACAGTCTCTCTATATAGGCTTTCAGCTGCCGATGATATTCTGAATCCAGCTGCACTTCCTCTTTTTCATCAAACTTCTTTTTAAGCTGCTCAAATTTCAATACAAAACTTTGAGCGCATACCTTTTCATCACGAAACATACGAAAAAGATTTTTACTGATCTTCTCCAATTCAGTAATATATTTTTGACGGTTAAATTTGTCAATCTGCTTTTGCGTAAATGCCAATATCTGCTTCCTTTAGCGTATAATAATCGGTACACCTTCACGAACTGCATACCATAGTTGTTTCATTGCACTGTTTGTCACTGCGACACAACCCTCTGTCCAATTCTGAGAGAGTGTATAGCTATCACCTTTCCCATCTGCATTCCAAGTAGGTTGCGCATGGATCGTAATATCCCCTCCAGGGTTGACCCCTTTTTCAGCAGCTCTCTTTTTATCTTCCGGACGAGGATATGAGATACAGAGTGAACGGTAATATTTTGGGGAGCAAAGCTTACGATGAATCCAAAATTTCCCTTCCGGGGTTTTATGATCCCCTTTTTGTACCTTGGTACCAACAGGGTTTTTCCCCAAAGAAACCGGAATTATACTTTTCACCTTGTTATTTTTGTACAGATACATTTTACGTTCTTTTTTCTCAACTATAATAAGATCGATACTTTCGCCTTCTACATAATCTTCTGCTTCAAGAAGCTCTTTTTTGCACTCATCCAAGGTATATCTGTTTCCCTGAACTTCAGGGTTCCCGCAACCGGTAAATAATATAAGAAAAAAAGGGATGAAAAATAAAATGACTCTACGATACACAAACATAGAGAGATTGTAACAAAAATGGGGGAAAAGGTAAAGTGAAAAGTTTAATTGCTTAGAAAAAGACAAGAAGTGAGATTCAAAGCCCAAAAGGGCTTTGAAAAGAGACTTATACTGCAGCTTTAGCAGCAGCAATAGCCTCATCATAGTTAGGCTCAGCAGTAATTTCTGGAACAAGTTGCTTATATGCTACTTTTCCATCTTTACCGATAACAAAGATAGCTCTGGCAGTTACACCCGCTAAAGGACCATCAGCAAGAAGCATACCATATGCATTTGCAAAATCTTTGTTTCTGAAGTCTGAACATACTTTCAAGTTGTCAATACCTGCAGTTGAACAAAACTTTGCTGCTGCAAATGGAAGGTCCATAGATACTGCAATTACTTCAACACCATCGATAGCTGCTGCTTCTGTATTGAACTTTCTAGTTTCTGCATCACATACTGGTGTATCCAGTGAAGGTACTACAACTACCATTTGTACTTTACCTTCTCCGCCGATTTTTTCATCTTGGAGCATTGGGTTACAATTTACTACTGTTACTTCCGGAGCTGTGTCACCTACATTGATCTCTGTTCCTGCCAAGTTACATACTGTGTCGTTTTTAAATGTTACTGTTGCCATTTAATATCCTTTAAATAATTTTGATACACGTATTATGACTTAAATCGGATAAAAATAGTCTTAATTAATTTTTTTTACCTATTTTATCTTGTTTTGTATACGTTCCAACACCCTATAAAACACTGCATCCACGTCACTTTTATAGTCATCTTGTACCTTATGGTAACACTTGAAACCTTTTTTGATCAATTCCATGAAAATAATAAAATCTCTTATTTTGACTATTCGTGTAGAAAACTGTTTGAGATGTGGGCATTGTATCACTGTGCAAGACAAAAAATGTTTAGCTATTTAGCCAATCAAACCCTGCTGGAGTGATTGCTTTCATGAATGAAAGTTGTGCCCCTACATCTTAGCTGTTAACAAGAAGCACTTTGACATGAAAGATATATGGTATGGGTTACTTTCATCACCTGAATCCTAAAGTTTTAAAATTTGATAAAGGAAAACCGAAACTATTTTCACTCTTTGATCTCTTTCTCTATACGTTTCAGCACTCTCTTGAATGCTGCATTCTCATCATTTTTAAAATCACTTTGTACTTTGTAGTAACATGTAAATCCTTTTTTGATCTCTATGCGCACATACCCGTTAAAATCTCCACCGGTACTTTTAACAACAGGATTATTGCACGTACCCACATGATATCTGATCAATTCAGCACGATATTCACAGGCAGTATCATCTTTCAGTCCAAAATGTTTTTCCAGTAGATTTTTATCTTCCTTGTCAAGAACTATATAGTGGAGACATTTAGGAGGAGGCATATTGTTTTCATTACAAAAGCCGGAATAGGTAGGAAAATCCTCTTGGCATCCGACAAGAAGAAGCAGAAGCCAAAAGAAAGAAGTGAGGAGTTTAAGTATTTGCATTATACGTTTGCAATACCTTTAGTCCATTTTTCCATCGCAGCATTTGCATCAGGATTTGGTGCTTCTAAAAAGCTGACCACAAAACTTTCAGCCATCTCAGCCACCCCGATTGCTCTAGGTCTTACTGCCAGTACTTCCGGTTTTGGCAATACTTTTCCAAAACAACAGATAATATTTTTTGCATCTTTGATATTTTCTGAAACTTCACCTACTTCAAGATTTTTAGTATGTGTATAATGGTCAAATTCACCAATATATGTAGCAACAGGATGTGCTTCTATTTGTGACTTAAGATATACCAGTATCTCATCTACATTTCTGTATGTTGTCTCATTTTTAGCTATCTCAATGGTAAATACCGGATATTTTTCCATAACTGTGATTTGTTTCATTCTTTTCCTTTATTGTTTAAAGATTTTGGAATTTTACCGACTTAATATAAAACTTAGTATTATAATAAATATTAATTTACCTAATTCTATCCAGAGATAAAGTCCACACATACTCAGACAGGATGAAGAAGTGATTAAAAAAATTTCTAATCTTCATAGCTATATTGTGTTACAGGCACATTGCTTTCAAGACTAAAAACGACAAATCATTGTCATTCACAAAGGTCTCCGCCGGTGGTCGCAAGCGACATCACCCTTGGCTTCGACACTACAAACGACAAGCAGTTGTCGTTTGCTTTACGGTTCTCCCAGCCTTCGTGGCTACGCTTTGCTCCGACCACTCCGGTTTCAACGCTACAAACGACAAGCAGTTGTCGTTTGCTTTACGGTTCTCCCAGCCTTCGTGGCTACGCTTTGCTCCGACCACTCCGGTTTCGACGCTACAAACGACAAGCAGTTGTCGTTTGCTTTACGCGTCTCACATTCCAGGGATACGGGGGATTTTTCCTAGTTTGGAGTTACGACAGTACCAGCCCCAGCCTTTTTTCATCCAGTGGCCGATCACAGGCATAGGAATCATCTTTCCGCCTTTATCATCTCTATAGACAAAGGCTGCTCCATTTCCTGTATCCATCACGCATAAAATATTGAGGTGTTCCATATAGCTCCGTTTTGAGTCAATTCTCTGACTGTGTTGAAAAATATTATAAGCTACATTTTTAGCCATCACTTCAGCGACATGTCCCTGTTTTGCTTTCCATTCCGGTCCCATAAGAGCTGCACTGTCACCAATGGCATAAATCCCTTCAAAACCTTCTACTTCATTATATTCATTCGTGACAACAAATCCTGCATCGCTCAAAGGTAAGCCCGACTCAGCAACGATACTATGACCCGTACCTGCCGAAATGAACATCGTAAGATCAGACTCGATCTTCGTACCATCTTCAAACAGAATACCGTCTGCTTCAAAAGAGGTGATTTTCGATCCGACTTTTTTATGGATATTGGTCATCTTGAACATTTTATCCATCATTACCAGTGCTTTTTCACCCATCTTCATACCTGGCTTTTCCATCGGTGCAAAGAATGTAAGTTCAAAGTTCTCACGTATCCCTTTTCTTTTTAGGAATGTATCCACATTAAAAAGCACTTCAAAGGCAGGACCACCACGTACAGCAGAAGGATCTTTAAGATTACCGCCAAAGCCCATAGCGATCTTTCCGGAACCTTTAAGTACTAATGCATCTAAACGTTTATAAAGTTCTGTTGCCTCTTCCGGTTTCCCGCAAATGGAAAGGGTATGTTCCATCCCTTTATGCTGTATTTTATCTTGTCCAAGTGCGACAACAATATAATCATAGCCTTCTAAAATACGATCACTTTCCAACGTAACCTTTTTTTCTTTGGGCTCGATCTTTGTCACCGGATCAACGATGAGTTTAAATCCATGTGCGAAAGCTAATTTATCAAGTGGAACACTCACATCTTCCTTTGTTGCCTCTCCTGTAGGAATCCAGATTGACGTAGGATAGATATAAAAATAATCCCGGTCACTCACCAGCGTTACATCCATCTCTTGTTTTCGGAGGTAGATCGCTGCTTCAACACCAGCAAACCCCCCACCAAGTACTAATACTTTTGCCATAATCGACTCCTAATATTTTACTATACCAGTATGCACATTCATTGCATCACTTACACTACTGGTTGCTTGAATCATACCATACAGAGCACCGATAAGCAAACCTGAGAGGATGACGATCCATATCGTCATTCTTTTCTCTTTGCTTTCTTTTCCTGCATAATCTTCTATACTATCCAAAGTTGGTTCCGTACTTTTCATCACCACCCCTTACTTTTTAATCAAATCTGAACGAGGATAGACAAACACTGTATGTCTCTCTACTATAATATTCTCTTTATCATCTGTTGCGAATGCTCTGATAGTCACAGGAATCGGTACATCTTTTCTTGCATCATTTGCCAACTTCTCTTTGGTTCGCAATACAACCACTTTTTTTCGTTTTTTCCCTGGAGCAATAGAGAAAGACTCTTTAGGTCTAATAATCTCTATCTTGTCATTATTTACAATTTCAAAATAGTAAGTATGTGGCTTGCTATCTGTGTTTGCAAATAAGAAAAGATAATCATTTTCTACTACACCATGATCCAGTACTTTGTAAAGTCTTGTTGTTTTATTGACATTCAAAAGCATATGTTCTTTTTTGCTACCCATCGCAAACAGCGCCACAAGCACCAATACCAGTACTGTAAAATATGCTATGACTTTAGGTCTAAAGTAATTCGTCTTACCTTTCTGATAAATGACTTCATTTTCACTGGACCATCTCACAAGAGAAGGTTTTCCTAATGCACCCATCACAGTTGTACATGCATCTACACACTCCAGACAGTTAATACACTCAAGCTGAAGTCCTTTACGGATATCAATATGTGTAGGACATACCGTCACACAACTTTCACATGTCGTACACTCTGCTGTCGGGTTTGCAGCCAAAAGATCCTTGGTTTTACTGAATTTCTTTTCTCTCTCATATCCTTGTCCCTCATAAATATCACCTCCACGATGAGGATCATAAATAGCCATCACTGTATCATCATCATAAAGTACTGACTGCACACGGCTGTAAGGACAGATATAGATACAAAAATCCTCTTTGATAAATACTACATCAATAATAATAAAGAGTGCTATACCTATCAGCATACCAAACAGCATCATATGCTCGCCAGGATTTTGTAAATAAGTAAAAAACTCTTCAGGTGGAACAAAGAACCATAAAAAATCCGCTGCTGCGATAAATGCCAGAACAGACCAGAGTAAAATAGCGATTACTCTTTTTACCTGATTCTCAGACTTGCTCATATCCGGATCTTTTTGCTTGTTTTTGATACGTTTTCTCAAGCCTAAAAGTTTTGTTTCTATCCCGTCTCTGTAAATAACCCTAAAGATAGTCTGAGGACAGGCCCAACCACACCATGCTCTACCACCTACCGCTGTTACAGCGAAGATCCCCAGGAAAAGCAACATAAGTAGAAATGGCATCAAATAGAGTTCCTGCATATCAAATGCAACGCCTGCCAAGTGTAGTTTTTTATGGTCAAAACTCAGTAGGAAAAGGTGATTCCCCCCTATTGTGATCCAAGGCATCACAAGTGCTATAATCGTTGCCACCACATATGCCCAATAACGTTTAATGCGGTAAGGCACCCACCCCTTTAAATACTCTTTTGCCTGATTCTTCTTTGGTTTTGTCTCTTCATTCGTAATTGCTTCCATTTTACGATATCCTTTTTTCTTTTTGTTGTTTCTCTTGTTCAAACGGACATACCAACAGGGTATTATCCGTACCTGAAATATCTTGCGGCTGATTGATCTCCATCCAGGACCCCTCAACCAATTCTCTTATCCCTCTTGACACTATATAATCTTTCAAAGAACTTCGACTTACGCCTAACTCCCTTGCAATAGCACTCACATTCATCCCCTCTTTCAGTAAAGAGATGATCTGCGGCTGATAAGCATCGAACTTAGAGGAAGAGCGGCTTCCTTTCGGACGTCCTATCTTATTTGATTTTGCTTTTTGTGCTTCACGAAGGTCATTCAGCAAAGGGAATATCTCTACTACTGTAGTCTCTTTGTTGATAAGCGTTTTCGCACTGGCGATATAAAGATCAATACTGTGACTTAACATACAATTAATGATCTTGATCAACTCTTCCGCACGATCACTCAACACTGAAAGTGTATCCACAACAAGACTACTCCCCTCTTCAAGAGAGTGCATAAATTCTTCAAACTGTTTTCTCTCTTCTATGAGATGATTTTTGCTTGAATACTCTATAACCTCCTTCTCTATTTCCAGATTTTGAGCCAATGAAAACGAGAGGATATTACGCTGCTGTTCAGACATATTATTGTTGTCTGGCATTTGTCTTAAATACGCATAATTCATACTTCTCCTTTGTCATTTTGACAATTTTAACTTGGATGATGTTAAAAGTAACTTATTTTTATATTAAAAACGTCACTTTATATCTTTTTTCGTCAAGACCGCTTTATTTACGTCATTTTTTATGCTAAAATAATTAAAATTTAAACTATGAGGATGCATTAGTGAACTTAACACATCTTGATGAACAGAATAAACCTAAAATGGTAGATGTTTCAGAAAAGGACAATACAACACGTATTGCAACGGCAAGCGGTATCATCGAGGTAGGTCAACCTGCCTTTGATACGGTCGTCGCCAACTCTGCAAAAAAAGGGCCCGTCCTTCAAACCGCTGTCATTGCAGCTATACAAGGAACAAAGCAGACAAGTACACTCATTCCTATGTGTCATCCGCTTATGCTTACTTCAGTCAAAACAGACATTGAAGAGTTGCCGGAAGTGCCTGGTTTCAAACTTACTGTCACAGCCAAGCTTAACGGACAGACAGGTGTAGAAATGGAAGCACTGACCGGTGTAAGCATAGGATTACTTACTATTTATGATATGCTTAAAGCCATTGATAAAGGTATGGTGATAAGAAATGTACAATTAGAACAGAAATCAGGAGGGAACAGCGGTGATTTTAGACGATAAAACACAAGAAAAACCACAAATAGAATACCCGACCAATTGGGGATTTAAACTCATAGGCAGAGATAAAGAAACTTTACTTGCCTGTATCAAAGAAGTGATGGGAGAGAAAGAGCACCTCTGTTCTCTTGGAAATCCATCAAGAACAGGAAAATTTCACAGTTACAATGCAAGCTGTGTCGTAGAAAGCCAGGAAGAGCGGGACAGACTTTTCAAATGCTTTCAGGACCATGATGATGTTGAGATGGTGATTTAATTCAAAATACTTTTCATAGCTATAACGAAGAATGAAAGAGATAGCTATGAAAGAAACAGCTTCCTCTTTTTCTAACCGGTACACATTTCAGCCTTAGTCCTCTTGTGTTATAATGGCACTTAAAAACAAGGCTGACTATCGTGGAAACTCCATCAGTTAATACACAGAAATTTATCTTAAAACTCTTTCCTGAAATCATGGTGAAAGGCTCTTCTGCCAAAAGACAGATGGTGGGACAACTCTACAATAACCTCATAAAACTCTTAAAAATATACAGCCCTGAAATTAAAGTTAAAAAATTTAGCGATAAAATAGAAGTCGTTACCCCCACGGATGTACTTACAGAGGTACGACAAACCCTGTTACACACTCCCGGCATAGAACAGGTACTTGAAGCTTTACAGTTTGATGGTATGGATGAACTCTCAGACATTAAAGTAAAAGTTGCAGAAGTGATGGCAAAAGAGGTGGAAGGCAAAACCTTTGTGATCCGTGCAAAACGTACAGGTACACACTCCTTCAACTCTACAGAAATGGAGCAGACGGTTGGAGGGTATATGCTGGCACACTGCAATGCAAAAGGCGTAGACCTGCATCAGCCGGAAGTAACAGTGCGCATAGAACTCATTAACAAACAACTTAACATCATCACCACCAAACATGCAGGACTCGGTGGTTTTCCTATAGGTACACAAGGAGACATTCTTTCTCTTATGTCTGGTGGTTTTGACTCTACAGTAGCCAGTTATCTGACGATGAAACGTGGGATAAAAACCCACTTTATTTTCTTTAACCTTGGGGGTATCGCTCATGAAATAGGAGTAAAACAGGTTGCATTCTACCTTTGGTCGAAGTATGGTGCTTCACATCGTGTCTCTTTTATCTCTGTACCTTTTGATAAAGTCATAGAAGAGATATTCCGTTCTACCCATGAAACATATATGGGAGTTACACTTAAACGCCTCATGCTCATGGCAGCAGAAAAGATCGCTGATTCCATGGAGATAGATGCACTTGTAACGGGTGAGAGTGTTGCACAGGTCTCCAGTCAGACACTACGTAACCTGGCTCTTATAGACCAAGTTTCAAATAAACTTATCCTGCGCCCGCTGGCAACAATGAATAAACCGGATATCATCAATATAGCCAATGAAATAGGCACCCGCCGATTTGCAGAAAATATGCCGGAGTATTGCGGTGTCATCTCCAAGAATCCCATTGTACACGGTTCGTACAAACGTATGGAAAAAGAAGCCAAACGTTTTAATTACACTGTACTGGACAAAGCTGTGGAAGACTCTGTTAAGATTTATGTTGATGAGATCATAGATGATGTAAGCAACGCAGCCCCGATAGAAGTGATACATGATCTGACCAAAGGAGAATATGTTGTCATAGATATTCGTGCTGAAGAGGAGTGCATTGCTACGCCTTGTAAATGTATTAAGATACCTTTTTATAAACTCAAAACAGAGTTTAAAAAATTACCACAGGACAAAGAGTACCTACTCTACTGTGAAAAAGGTATTATGAGCCAACTGCATGCACAATACTTACGCGACTCGGAGTCACGTGAAAATGTAAGGGTTTACAGACCCTGATCATTGATTGCTTTGCTCCTGTGCAACATCTTGTCTGCACTCAGACTCACCAACATAGAGACGATCACATATGCAAGGAAAAAGTAAAGCCCCACCTCAACCTCTGCACGACTTACATCTCCTTTGTTTGCAGTAAGATAGACTAAAAAAGTCGCCACCACAAAGACATCTACCATCGACCATTTTCCTATCATCTTAAAAAATGTCACGATACCATGAGCAAATTTACTATCTTTAAAGAGAGAAACAAAAAGTAACGAGAGTGTTTTAACCATAGGTATACATACAGAGAAAAGCAATATGACTATCGCCACTACAATATCTCCGCTTCCAAAAAGTTTTTCAATAGAACCAATGACTCCTTTGGATTCAAATGAAAGTACCACATCACCCAAATACTCCACTTCTTTGTGAATAGTCACCATCAGAATAGGAGTGATCAGTCCAAACACCAACGTCACCAATGCAGCTAAAGAACCAAAAAAAGTAAATACCCGTAAAGAGATCAAGAAATAGCTCCCCAGTATTCCAAGAAGCCACAGTATAAAATAGAGTGTATACACTTGACTCTTCTTTTTGTGAATCTTTTGTTCTACTCTCAATTTTTCAAGATTGTCTTTTTTACCATTTTTGTAAAGTCCTAAAGAGAAGCGTTCAGCAAGCTCTTTAAGCTGAAATTCTGCCAATTTCTTTGCACTCATATGACTCACAAGTGATGCCGTTGCTCTTTCATATGCTTTTGCCTGAGTATAGGCTTTTGAACCAAAAAACACCATCATGCCCAAAAGAAGTATTAATATAGTATAGAGTAACTGTTTTTTCATAGGGAGATTATACTATACTTTATTATGGATAATAAAATAGAAATACTTAAACAGATAGCAAAAGATGCTGGAAAAATAGTTAAAGAAGGCTACCATACATCAAAAGAGATAACCCATAAAGGTGTTGTTGATCTCGTCACGGAGTATGATGTCAAAACAGAGAACTTCATCTTAAAAGAGCTTAAAAAATATTTTCCGGACTACACCCTTGTCGGTGAAGAGAGTCACAAAGGTAACTACCATTACAACAAGGCTATCTATATAGACCCCATAGATGGCACCACAAATTTCATCCACGGCATACCTTATCTTGCTATATCTCTAGGCGTATGGGAAGGAGGGAACCCTGTGATGGCTGTAGTCTATAACCCCGTCTTGGAAGAGATGTTCTGGGCAGTCAAAGGTAAAGGATCTTACTGTAATGGAAGTAAACTAGCCGTAAGCAAACAAGACAAACTCCAACAGTCCCTTATCGCTACAGGATTCCCTTATGCCAAAGTCAACCAAGGTATCGAATACCACTGGGTTATCAACTGCATAACAAATCTACTACCACACATCAGAGACATACGCCGCTTAGGTGCTGCTTCTGTTGACCTCTGCTACTTAGCGAAAGGTAAGTTCGATGCTTTTTATGAGATAGACTTAAAACCGTGGGATGTTGCCGGAGGAATACTCATACTTTTAGAAGCGGGTGGCAAAGTTTCCAATGTACATGGAAAAACATTTGATTTTGATGATAAAAGCATCATCGCCAGTAATGGAAAAGTACATAAACAACTACTGGGATACCTCGAGCTAATCTAGTACCTCAAAATAAATTAAAAGTGTTTTCTGAAAAAAGTTATCATTGTCATCACTTATCATCACGTAACGATGTCTGCCTACTTTTGCCAATCCTTCAAAATTATCGACATCCCAGCCTTTATGGCTGTTCATTTTAGCAAGCACTTTAGTTTGACACCAACCCCTTTTACATTTTTTCAAATAGACCTTTTTAAGAGTCACCACAAAAGGGGAAAGCATCCCTGTATAGGAACGCTCCAGTACCAACAGATTCCCATCATCCATCACTTCCATCGCAACCACAGAACTTTTGGCTTCAGGTTCAGCTTTAAAGTGCCATTTTTTACCACTTAATGCATAAATGGTTTGTCGTTTCTTATTGTCTTCTTCCAGTGGCCATTCGGTTGCTGTGAGCAAGCCATATTTATAGTGCCAGGTAAGCGCTTCCAGTGATTTATTACGACTGCGGTAATTCTTAGGATCTCTAAGTTGCTTTGGGAGTCTATATTTTTTAACCATTTGCCCCTTGCTATTAAAATGACCCACTTTTGCTTTTCCTTCAAAAGAGATAAACAAACGGCCTTTTTTATCTAACGTCATTCCCTCACTGTCACGTTGCCACTTTTTACCACTTTTTTTAGTAAGTTTTACTGCATCAAGAGGAGTCAATGAATCTATCTTCGTGGAAAAACTCACTTTAAATGTAAAAAGTTTCCCCTCATCACTTACCATATAAAGTTTTTTTGATTTTGGATGATAGGCTATATCTGAAATCTCAGAAAATTTTATCCCCTTGATATGCTGAAAAGAAAATTGTTTTTGGTCAAGTATCTTAATGCCCATAAAACTATTGTCTTTTAAAGGAGGCGTAATGTTTACAGAGGAGATACCTGCTTGGAGGACTCCCAAAACAAAGAGTAGAAGAAAAGTTATCCTCATTGTTCTTCAGCCCGTGGGGAACAGGAATGTTTATTGCCAATTGAAACTTTCATGGTTTACTTGGACTCTGATTTTTCAGGGAAAAAGTAAACCATAAGAATAATCCATGCAATAGCAATATCTATAGCAATATCTGCATAGTTAAACACAGCAAAGTTAAACCCACAGTGCCATGCTATATAGTCCACCACACCCCCATGTACAAAACGATCATAAACATTACCGAGAGAACCACCTATCAACAAGCCTATAGGAAAAGCATCGCGTTTAATGTAACCCTCTTTAAACACAAAGTATAGTATTCCAATAATAAGAAGGCTCTGTACCCACTTTAAATAAGGACCAACAAAAGCGAACATAGAGAATGCAATACCTTTATTATAATGTAACTCCAGGTCTATACACTTTCCTGCACGGTAGTACCCTTCAACAAAAATAGACTTGATATTCTGATCAATCATAAAGGTACCTATCACAACAAGTAAAAAAACAACAAATGCACGCATTAAACCAAAGTCCCTTTAAAAAAGCGTACACACTCTTCCATCATTGCTTCAAGCTTCTCCTCATCTTCACCTTCCAGCAAAAGACGTATCTTATTTTCTGTACCGGAGTATCTGAATAGATGACGCATGCCTAAACGCTCAACTTTTGCTTTAATCACATCCAAACCTTCAATCGTTTCAAAGGCTCTCTTTTCCTCTACCAAAAGATTCACCAACATTTGAGGATACGATACATACGGGTTAAATGCTTCACTCGCCTTTTTCCCTGTACCTACCAAATATGCCAATGCCTGCAATGCACTGGAGATACCGTCACCTGTCTTTGCATAATCAGAGAAAATGATATGTCCACTCTGTTCCCCTCCAAAGTTTATCCCTTTGTCCTGCATCATTTTAACCACATTTTTATCACCCACAGCAGAACGGTAAAGCTTAAGCCCTTGTGAAGAGAGGTACTCATCAAGCCCTTGATTACTCATCACTGTGGCAACCATACCGTCACCTTTTAGCTCCCCTTGATTTTTCAAATGTACAGCCAAGACACCCATAAGCTTATCACCATCAATCACTTCACCTTTTTCATCGACCATTACAAGCCTGTCTGCATCACCGTCAAGTGCTATCCCTACATCTGCACGAGACTCCAATACTACTTTTGCCAAGTTTTCAGGATACATTGCACCACAACCTTCATTGATGTTAAATCCATCTGGCTTATCACCGATAACCACAACATCTGCACCCAGCTCTTGAAAAATAGTAGGTCCTACAATATACCCTGCACCATTCGCACAATCTATCACCACACGTTTTCCGGATAATGTCAAAGATCTTGGAAAAGAGTTCTTGATATGCACAATATAACGACCTATCACATCATCAATTCTTTTTGATTTACCTATTAACTTGCCTGTTACCTGTGCTGATTCTATCGCTTCATCATCCTCATATATCGCTTCGATCTTTTCTTCTTCATCACGATTAAGTTTATTACCCTCTCCATCAAAGAATTTAATCCCGTTATCATAATAAGGATTATGGCTTGCCGAAATCATAATACCGGCATCACAACGCATATTTTCAGTCAAAAAAGCAATGGCCGGTGTTGGCATAGGTCCTATCTGGATTACATCAAAACCCACTGCAGTCAATCCCGAAACAATGGCATTTTCTATCATATAGCCACTTCTTCTCGTATCTTTCCCTACTAAAATTTTATTGGTTTTTGCAAACTGTTTAAAGTAAATACCTGTTGCCATCGCCAATTTCATAGCATTAACTGCATTTACTTTTTTACCTGCTTCCCCACGTACGCCATCTGTTCCAAAAAGTGTCACAATAATTTCCTTAAATATAATGCCTTAATTTTAACGGAACTTTAATTAAGGGTACCTCTAAATACTTTCAAAATATTTTTTAATAATTCTTTAATGTTATTTTGGATATCATTCGCGCACTAATTTCACTCGAAATAGCTAGAAAGTACTAATCTATATTCGAGACAACACTTAAAGGAACCGACTATGGCACACCATAAATCAGCAAAAAAACGTATTTTGCAAACTGCTGTAAGAACTGAAAGAAACAGATATTACAGAACAAGAATCAAAAACATTACTAAAGCAGTACATGAAGCGGTAGAAGCAGCAGATAAAACTGCAGCGGCAGAAGCATTCAAAGTAGCAAACAGACAAATCCACTCACTAGTAAGCAAAGGTTTTATCAAAAAAACAACTGCAGCTAGAAAAGTAAGCCGTCTTCATAAAATGGTAAACAAAATCGAAGCTGCATAAGCAGTCTCGATACCCCTTCATAAACACAATCTAACATAAAGAACGCCTATGTTCAAAGAAAAACTTCAACCTTTCATCGATAGATACAACGAAATCAGCAAACTTCTAAGTTCTCCGGACATTGCCAGTGATATCAGCCGTATGACAGAACTCAGCAAAGAGCAGTCAGGACTTAATGATCTGGTAGAAAAAGCAAAACTCTACATAGAGACTGCTGATGCCATAGAAGAGAACAAAGAACTTCTGGGAGATGCCGAGCTGGGTGATCTAGCAAAAGAGGAACTCAGTGAACTTGAGCCCATGCTTCCTGCTTTAGAAGATGAGATCAAGATCCTTATGATCCCCAAAGACAAAAATGATGACAAAAACATTTTCCTTGAACTTCGGGCCGGTGCCGGAGGAGACGAAAGTGCTCTTTTTGTGGCTGATGTATTTAGAATGTACTCACGCTATGCTGAGCAAATGGGGTGGAAAGTAGAAATCGTCAGTACCAATGACGGAACTGCCGGTGGATACAAAGAACTCATTGCACAGATCAAAGGTGAGAGTGTCTACTCTCAGCTCAAATATGAAGCAGGTACCCACCGTGTTCAACGTGTTCCGGATACAGAAACACAAGGGCGTGTACATACCTCTGCCATCACTGTAGCGGTCATCCCTGAAGTAGATGATGTTGAAGTGGATATCAAACCGAACGAGATCAAGATGGATGTCTACCGTTCAAGCGGATGTGGAGGGCAATCAGTTAATACAACAGACTCTGCTGTACGTTTAACACACATTCCGACAGGTATCGTTGTTGCTATTCAAGATGAGAAGTCACAACATAAAAACAGAGATAAAGCAATGAAAGTACTCAAAGCAAGGGTCTATGAAGCAGAACTTCAAAAACAACTTGATGAAACATCAAGCCAAAGAAAACTCCAGGTAGGTTCAGGTGACCGTTCAGAAAAGATCAGAACCTATAACTACCCGCAAAACAGGCTCACAGACCATCGTATAGGGCTTACGCTTTATGCATTGGATGATGTAATGAACAACGGTAACTTAAAACTCGTTATTGATCCACTTATCGCACATGCACAAACAGAAGCTATTCAGGAAGCCGGGCTTTAAACTCAACTACATAGCACATGCGTGCTATGTTACATATCACTCATCTCTATCTCAGCATATGCCTTACTCATATGTTTTCCCAAGACATGATCTATTGCATCCCAATCTTTGTACGTTTTAAGCCGCTCAAGTACTTTATCTTTCACTTCATAGGCTTGTTTATCATCCTCATAGGCTTTAGCTACCTCTTCTTTAACAATTTTTAGATAATTCAAATAAGGATCTATTGTCTCATCTCTCTTTCCGGATCTTCCATGTCCGGGAACATATAATGTCAAGGCTTTTTTGGATTTTACTTCTTCAAGCAAAGTAATGTTGGCTAAAAGACTGGAAGAGCTGTCAAATGCACCCAAACGCCCTCTCATTACATTGTCACCCAAAAAGAGTGTTTTACTATTCACATGCTCAATAAGAAGATCTGTATCCGTATGTGCAACTTTAGGATGTCTTACCACAAAAGTCTCTCCCTCCACTTCTACTTTGTCGCCCATTTTAAGTGCTTTTGTAGGGTAGGCAAACGCTTTTGTTCCATCAAGATTCCCCTCAGTCATTCTATCGAGTATCCCGTACCACTTGTCTGCCTCCCCCTCTTTGGCTACCTTGATCATATGCTCATGTGCATAGATAGTAACATGAGGGTATTTCTCTACAATGGCTTTATTGGCAAACCAATGATCACCATGTTTATGCGTATTGAAGACTGCCAAAACAGGCTTCTTGCTTACTTTTTCTATCTGGGCCAAGATCTTCTTACCTACATTATAGTTCCCGCCCGGATCAACAATGATCAGACCTGTTTTTCCCTCTATGATGGCAGGGTTATTCATAAACCCTTCATTCTCTTTGTTCGGTTCTACCACAGGTCCATGCATCACATAAACATTGCCATTGACTTTTTCAAACTTGAATGCACCATATTGACCTAAAGTAAATTCACTCTCTTTTGTTACTGATGATTCTTTTTTTAGCTCCTGATCTACTTCTGCTGCCTGCACCATTGTTGCACTCCACAGTGCAGCCACAAACAATCCTATATACTTTTTCATACACTCTCCTAAATATCTTCTTTATAGATTATAGTGTGATTTTAGCAAATAGGCTATAATACGCTTTATTGAATTCATAAATGGAGTGAATATGTCTGATTTTAAACAAATAGCATCCGGTGATGCCATTAAAGAAGTGATCAAATCAGCGTTTGATACAGATTTGGCACTAAGTGGAGCATGGGGTTACACTAAGGCCTTAACAACAGTTATAGAGGCGAATCAGAATGATATACCGCTACCACAGTTAGAACATATGATAACTTCCATGCGTGCATACCTTGAGATGAATATGACACAAACAAAAGAAGAGAGATACGGTAGTATTAATGTCAACGAAATATCAAGAGAACAGAGTAAAGAGAATGGACTGATCTATGACAAAGTCACCTATGAAATTCCTGCCATGAAAGAAGATACCTATGCTGCATTTATTAATGAATACAAAGAGGGATACGGTACGGAAGGGTTTGATCTGAACGGACATTTCAAAAGAAGAAAAGAGGCTACACTCACAAGAGTCGTAACACACTGGTTTGAAGTGAGTAAAATTATATAAATCACTCTAAAGGAACTTATAAAACATCACTCTATCTGACCCGAAGGTCAAGACAGATAAGCAAAAGAATTATTTAATTTTTTTGCTCTCAGTAACAGTTTTTCCAGAAAGATCTGTCCAAGTAATATCTATTTTATCACCTTTTGCAGCACCTTTGAAT
Source organism: uncultured Sulfurovum sp. (assembly GCA_913055205.1). Classification (GTDB taxonomy): domain Bacteria; phylum Campylobacterota; class Campylobacteria; order Campylobacterales; family Sulfurovaceae; genus Sulfurovum. The sequence goes on from CAJXJN010000016.1 coordinate 39,168, forward strand.
TTAAACTTCCATTGTGGGTTTTTAGACCAGAATTGACTTGTAGATACATCGTAAACTACTTTGTCACCAACTTTTGCAGTGATATGTGTAATAAAGTTTGCTTCTTTACCTTTTTTCTTTGCTTGATCATAAGTAAGCATAGCATGTTTTGCCATAGCTTTTACACCTATAACATCACCTTTTAATTTCGCTTTGATTTTCATATTAGCCATAATATTCCTTTATTTTTCTATTTTTATTTTACAAACATTGTAAAGGTTTATTAACCTTCACATCCACCAAGAGCAACTTCAATTGTAATTGCACCTTTATAGAACTTACCATCTTGACCTTCAAGGATAGCCGTGATCGTACCAGATTTTTTCATTTTAATTTTAAACATATAATCAATAATAGAATCTTTATCTGTGTTAAATACTGCTACTGCACTTTCCGGGTTCGCGTCTTGGAATACAGCTACAGATTTTGCAGAAATATCAGACTTTACAGTTACAGGGATCGCTCCACCGTTACTTGCTACTTTTGGTGCTTTTACTGTTACTCCACTCTCTTCTGGCTTAATGTCACCATAAAGTGCTTTGATACCATCAGCTACAGTGTGTGCAGTCCATGTATCTGGCTTTGTTGCTCTAAAATCAATAGTACTTAATGCACTTAATGTTGCAGGTAAAGCAGCTACTGCCATTACACCTAAACCTATAAATTTTCTTCTATTCATGTTTTTTCCTTTTTCTCTAATTTACTATGATACAGAAGGTTTCTTCAACCTTATGTATCATTTTACAGACTAATAGTGAAGTAAAAGTGAGTCTACTCACTTATTTACTTGCACCTACCATATAGTCTACTACTTCTTTCATTTTAGCATCATCCAATGAAGTACCACCTTTTGGAGGCATTGCATTGAGACCGTTGATAGCATTAGCATAGACTTTCTCTAAGCCTTTTTTAAGTACAGCTTCCCATGCTTTTTTATCGCCTACTGCCGGTGCACCCATTGCATCTGTTGCGTGACATACTGCACATGATGCCTCATAGGTTTTCTTCCCCGGATGCTCAGCACCTGCACCCTCTTTTTTAGGAGGCAATTCTCTCTTTGTAGAGATCGGTGGCTGATAATCACTAATTCCAGCACCTTGGATCCTTGCAAGTACCGGCTTACCTTCAAAACAGTTTTTCATACATCTTGTACCATTTCCGTAATTTTTAAAATCATTGAAATATGCACGTGCATTATCCAGACCTTTTGGGCCATCAATTTTAGGTTCAAATCCATCTTTATTTGGCATAACGATCTTCATGAACTTCTCTTTGTTCAACTCATACTCATCATCAAGCTCTTCACCATCTATTGTCATCTCATTAATTGACAGGATATAAGCACTCAATGCATAGACTTCATCATTTGTCAAAGTCATTGGTGCCGGGTGAGGCATACCTGTCTTAATGTACCACCATAATGTACTTGCTGCTGGCCAGTATGTACCAAAGACACGGATCGGACCATCATCATCCGGCCCTAATCTTTGGTTCGTAAGTGACTTTTGACCCTCATAAGCATTTCCTTTTTGCAACGCAGGGTATCCGGCACCTCCCGTACCAAAGTCAAAGTGACATGATGCACATTTCTCTTCATAGATTGCATCACCCTCTTCAACTGTACCTTTACCTTCCGGTAAACCTGTACCATCCGGCATTACATCAATATCCCAAGCTTTTATCTCATTGGCTGTTGGTTTTCTACCAAAAGTAAATCCACCCTTGGAAGCTTTTTCATTGACATAATATAATGCTCTTTTCCCATTCACTACAGGGTAGGTCACACCACCGTCAATGACTTTTTTACCATTTGCATACGTATGAGATACACTTTTGTCTCCTGCAAATGCAACAGCTGAAGTTGCAGCAGCAACTAAAACAGTTGATAATAATAATTTATGATAAGACTTGAACATTATTCACCTCTCCTTTTTCTGTAACTTCCCATGTAGCTATACCATTTCTATGATATACAGACTCTACACCCATAACTTCTCTTTCTTGCTTGACAGAAGGCTGAATATGCCCAGCATCATCTCTTGCACGGCTTGAAAGAAGTAAAGGTTTCCCTTCATACTTATAGATGAAACTAAATCTTGTCCATGCTTTTGGCAACACTAGTCCTTTAAGACTTGCTTCAACCCAGTTTTTACCGCCATCAAAAGAGATATCGACACCTTTGATCGTACCCATACCGCTCCATGCCAAACCTTCTATCTCGACTATGTCACCTTTTTTCAGGTCAGTCCATGGTATATCCGGACATGGTGAAGTGATGATAGAGTTTACCTCATTGGCATAAAAATGCTGGATTGCTTTACCGCTTGGTTTAAGCGCAGTATATTTTGCTGTCTCCTCTTTTGCATAGAAAGGCTCACTTGCAAATTCAAGTCTGTTAAGCCATTTAACACAAAGGTTACCTTCCCAACCTGGAACAAGTAATCTAATAGGATATCCTTGCTCAGGACGTAATGCTTCACCATTTTGTCCCCAAACGATCATCGCATCATCAAGTACTTTATCTATAGGTATCGTTCTACCCATATGTGAGTTATCTGCACCCTCTGCCAACATCCATCTTGCTTTTGGTTTTAAACCAAGATCCTTAAGTATGTCTTTAATATAAACACCGGTCCACTCTGCACAACTCATCATACCTTTTGCAAACTGGATAGAAGGAAACTGAGGTCCTCTCCACTCCGGTCCACCGTTTGCCGGGCACTCAATAAAGTGAATTCTGCTTACGCTTGGATATTTTTTCAACTCATCCATAGTCAACACTAGTGGCTTTTCAACTAGACCATGGATCATCAAACGATGCTCATTTGGATCGATCTGTGCTGTACCACCATGACTACGGCTAAAGAAAAGACCATTTGGCGTAATAATTCCCATTGATTCATGAATCGGACACATTGCGATCGAAGCATAGTAGTTTCCAGAAGAAAGAAGCTTTGTATTTCTTCTTGTAACATGATGCTCATATGCTGACGGAACTCCATAAAGATTTTTTGTTACAGGGTCACCGAATGTTGTCCCCCATACTTTCTCTTCCACGATCGCAGGATCATCTTCTGCGTTTATCTTCACGGGTGCCATTACACTTGCTGCTGCTAATGCACTCACCGAATACGCCGCTGTTTTTCTAAAAAAGTCTCTTCTGCTGTACTGTTGCATTTCAGTCTGAGAAGCTTTACTTATCTTAGTCATATAACCTCCTTATATTTATTAGTAATACTTATTTTTTAATATAGTAGAATTACTATGGTATTTGATTGTATTAGAATATAAATTAAAATGTCAAGCTATGAAGGCAATATTATTCTATCTCAAGTAAATTTTGTTAAATATATA
>CAJXJN010000017.1 GCA_913055205.1 uncultured Sulfurovum sp.
GGTGGTACATATTTGCTATGCATATTGGTACATTTTTGGATTGCACTTGACAGTACTTACAGGAATGATCCAAAATCGCATTGTATGTCCTTTCTTTTTTAAATATGTATATTGTATTGTAATATAATCCAAACCGAAATACAACTTTCAGATGACAAGGATCAGACCTGAATAGAATACAGATTAATGATCGATCACAGCTACAGCGATAGCGAATCCTCCATCATGACTGATAGAGAGGGAGGACTCTTTAATTTGATATACTTTTTGTACTTCTTCACTTAAAGTAAAATAAGGTGCACCTCTGTGATCTTTTGCAATAATGATATCAAGAAATGACAACTGTTCTCCTATACCGCAGCCAAGGGCTTTGGCAATAGCTTCTTTGGCCGCCCAAAAGCCTGCGACAGTTTCTGTTTTGCGGGCCATTTTTATTTCGTTGGAAGAGAGAAATCTCTGTTTAAATTTAATATCGTATTTTTTTAAAAGTTTTTCTATCCGTTCAATACGAATAATATCAGTACCAATTTTCATAATGGTAGTGTATCTAAAAAAGGTTTACATCCATTCAACAACTTTAGAAACTTCATCCGCTACAAAGCATTTTATTTTTGTATCCTCTATCGGTTTATTGGGAATAACAGCTTTGGAAAATCCCTGTGTTTCTATTTCTTTGAGACGCTGGCTGAGTCCCGATATCTCCCGAATTTCCCCGGTGAGGCTGACTTCTCCCAGGAAAAGTGTTTCCGAACTGAGCTCTCTGTCTCTATAGCTGCTTAAAATTGCTGCAATGATGGCCAGATCGGCAGAGGGTTCGTTTATTTTGATCCCTCCTGATATATTGATGAAAACATCATACGTACCAAGCGGCAGATCAAGTTTCTTTTCCAAAAGGGCCAGAAGCATGCCAAGCCGATTATTGTCAAAGCCGGTGGAACTGCGTTTTGCATGTCCGTAAGATTCGGATACAAGTGCTTGTACTTCTATGATGATAGGACGGCTTCCCTCCATGATAACGGTAAGTGCAGAACCTGACTGGAGTTTTTCTTTGTTGAAAAATCTTCCAGCCATACTTTTGGCATCATTAAGCCCCTCTTTGTTCATCTCAAAGATACCTACTTCATTGGTGGAACCGAAACGATTTTTGAAACCTCTGAGCAATCTTAATTCCGAGTTCGTGTCTCCTTCAAAATAGAGTACTGTATCTACCATATGTTCCAATACCCTGGGACCTGCGATAGAACCGTCTTTAGTGATATGCCCGATGATGAAAATAGGAATATGCAGACTTTTTGCTATACGCATCAATTCAAAAGTGATGGTTCTTACCTGTGTTACGGAACCTGGAGCGGATGGTGTTTCATCAGAGTAGAGTGTTTGAATGGAGTCAATGACGATGAATTCATAATTTTCATTGGATATCTCAGAGATGACAGAGTTTAAACTTATCTCTGGAAGAAGATAGAGATTTTCATGATTTGCATTCAGTCTGTTGGCACGCAGTTTTATCTGCCCGGCTGATTCTTCTCCGGAGACATAGAGGACTTTCTTGTCTGTCTGTGCAAGGTTGCCTGCTATCTTTAAAAGCAAGGTTGATTTACCTATGCCGGGACTCCCTCCGATAAGGGTCAGAGAACCGGGGACGACACCGCCACCCAGTACCAGGTCCAATTCATTGCTCCCTGAAGGGAAACGGGTGATATTGTCTTCTTCTATCTCTGTGATGGATTTGGCTTTTGAAAGTGCAGAACCTGAAGCACTGCCGGCTGATGTCTCCTTTAAGAATTTAATTTGATCTGTAGTGAGCTCTATCATTGTTTCCCATTGATTGCAGGAAGTACATTTTCCCATCCATCGCGGGGACTGAAATCCGCATGCCTGACATTCAAATAATGTTTTTTTCTTTGCCATTGTCTTTCCTCTGTTTAGTAGTATAATTGTAAACATTATTTTCTCAAGAGTGCATAAATATGTCAAATTGTAATACTTTTCAGGCATTACAATACTATTTGCAAGTGTGGATTCCCTTCGGTCATGTCATATTTTCAGCTTTTAATTCTTTTTGTTATAATTTGAATTATTTATTCTTAAGAAGGACATGGATTGAATTTCAACCAGATTAAACAGCTCTTTTATGCACTTTACCTAACCAACAGTTTTGGATTTAAATTGAAAAAAACAAAAGATCCATTAGAGAAAAAAAAGATAAGACTGGCATATTCCAAAGCACAGTTGGATGTACTTAATATAGAAGTCAAGGTTGAAAATGCAGAAAAATTACCTAACGAAGGGCAGTATCTTCTTGTAAGTAACCATCGTACCATTATTGATCCTCCCCTGATAGAAATAGCATTGGAAAATACAAAGATCTTTGGATTGTGGGTTTCAAAAAAAGAGCTTTATAATTCATTCTTTTTCGGCTTGTTCGTTCGTAATGCAGGCTCTATACTTATAGATAGAGAGAAGAGTCAAATGAGTGGTTTTTTTGCAGATGTTAAAAAAGGTGTGAAAGAAGGAAATTCGATCTTTATTTTTCCTGAGGGTACACGAAATAAAACAGATGCACCACTGGCTGCATTTAAAGAAGGATCCCGTATCATTGCTTTAAAAAACAGGTTGCCAATGTTGCCTGTATATATCAAAGGGAATGCTGCAGAGGTTTTGAAAGAAGCACTTAAAGACAGTAGCAAAAAACGGGAGATCACTGTAATCATAGGTGACATCATAGATTATAAAGAAAAAGGAGACCTAGAGACATTATATCGTGAGAGATTTTCTCTAGGAGCCTGATTTTTAGATAAAAATTTCATCCAAAATAGTGTTGACATACTCATTTGCTTTAAATCGAATCAAGTCTTTGGGCTGCTCTCCCGTACCTATATAGAAAATAGGCATTTTGAGTTCATCAGCGATACTAAGTACCGAACCACCTTTTGCAGTACCATCAAGCTTTGTGATAATGATACCGTCAACTCCAATCATTTCATTGAATGCTTTTGCCTGATTGATGGAAGAACTTCCTTGAGTACCATCAAGTATGAGCATCTTTCGATGAGGTGCTCCCTCTTGTGCTTTGCTTGCGACACGTATCATTTTTTTAAGTTCTTCACTGAGGTTTGTTTGTGTATGAAGTCTGCCTGCCGTGTCGATAATGACATTGTCAAGACCTTTTGCTTTGGCTGATTCTATTGTATCATACACTACTGCCGAAGGGTCATGTCCCTGTTGCGTTGCAACGATAGGTATGTTTAGTTTGTCCGCCCATCTGCTAAGCTGTTCTATAGCAGCTGCACGGAAAGTATCTCCTGCACCAAGAATGACACTGTGTCCCATCTCTTTGTATCGGTATGCAAGCTTAGAAATAGTAGTTGTTTTCCCTGCACCATTTACTCCGATGATCATTTCAACAAAAGGTTTGACATCACTCTCTTTCCAGTCTGCTTTATACTGAAATACAGAGATTAAGGAGTTAAATGCCTGTATACGGTTAATACTGTTTGGAAGTCCCTCTAAGAGTCTTTCAACAAGTTCATAGTTGACATCCGCTTCAAGCAGGATATCTTCAAAATCTTCTTTAGAGATCTCTTTTTTCTTTGTAGGTGCAACCTCTTTGATTGCATCACTGGTTTTGCCTAAAACTTTTTTAAATAGATTGAACATTTTTTTTATAATCCTTTATGTTTTATTGCTTCTTGTATATCGTATTCTATCATCTCTATAGGAACAGCGCCTTCATAATGTGTGTAGTAGTTTCCATCTTTATAAATTACAGTAAGCGGAATGGGAAAATTTTCAGGGAGTTGAAGTGTTTTTACGACTTCAGCGGCAAAGGTATCATTTTGCGTACTGTTGGAGATAAAATACTTTGCATGGTATTTGTCCATAAATTGTTTTAAAGTATTGTCATCTTGTATATCATTGACAAGGATACCCATGACAAAAACTTTCTTTTTATACTTTTCCTGAAGGTCAGAAAGATAGGGGATCTCTCCACGACAAGGGGAGTACCACGTAGTAAAAAAATTTACAACTGCTATAGATTGGTTAATATCATGAAAAGTTATTTTTTGATCATTTATTGAAAGTCTATATCTGTTTTGTTGAATATCAGTTAATATAAAAATATTTGCCGATGTTTGTGCTGCAGCAGTTTCTTCATTACTGCCTTCTTGCTTTGTTTCTAATATTTCTTCTGTTTCTGATTTTTCTTTGGTTTCTGATTTTTCTTGTTTTGCGTACTGTTGTTCTTTATCTTTTTGTGTAAATACTTCAGTGGTGTTTTCTACAGGAATAAGAGGCTCTTGTACTTTTTTATCTTCACATCCTGTGAAAAAGAGTAGTGTGAAACATGTTATAAAAGTAGATAAGAAAAAAGACCTGATTCTTTTCACACGGTTCCTTTGGGTATAATATTAGATCACCAATTAAATATTTAGGTATTTGGTTGGTGATGTTATTTAGGGATAAAGATTATACCCAAAGAGCACTAAAAAGAATGGAAGTTATGCAAAGAGAGATGAAGAAAAAGCATTTTAGAACACATTGCTTAAAACGTTTAAAAAAAGCAAGCGGCAGAGGTTCTTATAAAAAAGACAAAGTTGTAGTACAGCGTTTATACCGACTTATCGTTCAAAGCCAGGCACAGAGGATCATGCTTTATCTGCCGTTAAAAACAGAGGTTGATCTTTATCCTCTTATTCGACAGTTAAGAAAAGAAAAGAGAGAACTCTATGTGCCGTTTATGGAAGGTAAAAGTTTTAGGGTGGTAAAATATAGATACCCACTGGAAAAAAAACGTTTTGGGATAAAAGAACCAAAAGATTCAAGACAGTATAGAAATAAAAAATTAGATATAGCTATCATACCCATTGTGGGGCTGGATATTACATATAGACGTGTAGGATTCGGCAAAGGAATGTATGATAGATTTTTTGAAAAAGAGATTAAAAATATAAATAAAACAGTATTTGTGGCACGTGAATTGTGTTATAGCAGGGAGATCGTTACAAACAATCATGATGTTAAAGCAGACATACTTGTCACACCACAAAATATAATACATTTTTAGGCTTTTTCTTGTATAAAGGATAAGTGATGTTAGGAATAATAGGAATATCCAGCTTAGCTGGAGCAGCTGCAGGGGCAGGAATTTGCTACTTATGGTTGAAGAACAGTACGCAAAAAAAGTTTTCACATTTGGAACTTGAAGCAAAAGCAAAGGCAAAAGCCATAAGCAATGAAGCTGAGCTTTTACTGCAAGAGTCTCATGTGAAGATCAAGGCAAAAGAGTTAGAACAAGAGGCTGAGTTTCAAAAGCGTATCGCCCAGATTGAAAAGCGTAATCGTGATTTGATCTTACAAACAAAAGAGTTGTCTAAAGAAGAAGAGAAACTGACTCTTTTACAACATAAAATGTTAGCTGTTGAGCAAAAGTTAGAAAAGCTGGAACAGGAAAAACAAGAACAGATCAATCAAGCTATCCAAAAAATGCAAAGTGTGGCTTCTCTTACACGTGAAGAGGCAAAAACATATATTTTGAAAAAAGTTGAAGAACAGAGCCGTTCTGAAGTAGCAGGTATTGTACGAAAATATGAACAGTTGGCTAAAGAAGAGGGTGAGAAAAAAGCCAACTATATTTTGGCACAGGCAACCACACGCTATGCAGGTGAGTTCGCAGGTGAGAGACTCATTAATTTTGTAAACTTGCCAAGTGATGAGCATAAAGGGCGTATTATCGGTAAAGAGGGGCGGAATATCAAGACCCTTGAGATGCTCTTGGGGGTGGATATTGTCATAGATGAAACTCCCGGTGTGATACTTGTCAGTTCTTTTAACCTTTACAGAAGAGCCATTGCAACCCGGGTAATAGAGATACTGGTCGAAGATGGGCGTATACACCCCGGACGTATTGAAGAGGTGCATGAAAAAGTCCAGGCAGAGTTTGAACAAAAGACGTATGAAGAAGGTGAGAATATACTCATAGATCTGGGGCTTTTCCCTATGCATGAAGAACTTGTAAAGTTACTGGGCCGTATGAAGTACAGAGCAAGTTATGGACAAAATGCCTTGGCACATACTTTGGAAGTCGCTAAACTTGCACGTGTGATGGCAGCAGAAATGGGCGGGGATGAAAAACTTGCTCTGCGTGCGGGACTGCTGCATGATATAGGCAAAGCATTGACACAGGATATGGGAGGTTCCCATGTTGATATCGGTGCAGAACTTTGCCGTAGACATAATGAGCATCCTACTGTCATCAATGCCATTTATGCACACCATGGACATGAAGAACCGGATTCTGTAGAAAGTGCAGCTGTTTGTGCAGCAGATACACTTTCAGCTGCCAGACCCGGAGCCAGACGAGAGGTACTTGAGAGTTTTACCAAGCGTGTAAAAGAGATAGAAGAGATAGCTACTTCTAGAGACTATGTAGAGCAGGCTTATGCCATCAATGCCGGTAGAGAGATACGTGTTTTTGTCAACGCACAAAAAATGAGTGACAATGAAGCAGTACTTTTAAGCAAAGAGATCGCAAAAGAGATCCAGGAGAGAGTACAGTATCCCGGTGAAATAAAAGTAAATGTAATACGCGAAACAAGAGCAACAAGTTATGCGAGATGAGCACCGTTAAGCAAACGTGAACTGCTTCACGTTTGTAGGGGCGGAACCGAAGCGGTCGGAACGCAGTGCAGCCGTGCAGGCAACACCGTTAAGCAAACGTGAACTGCTTCACGTTTGTAGGGGCGGAACCGAAGCGGTCGGAACGCAGTGCAGCCGTGCAGGCAACACCGTTAAGCAAACGTGAACTGCTTCATGTCCAGACTTATTAATTAAGCAAAGCACAACTGTGTTACAATGCTTTAATGATTATAAAAAGGCAAAAAATGGACAGATGTCAAGAGATTAAAGCACATTTTAGAATGGAAGAACGGTATGAAGGACTTGGTCTTATGTTTGGAGACAATCAAACACTAAAGAGTGAGATACTTCAGGCAATAGAAGAGGTAAAAAAAGAGACAGGTCAAGCCCCTTTTATTTTTGATAAGATATCCAATGACAGACCTGATATTCAGTGTATCTACATTGAGTTCCATGATGATGTCCATAGAGAAGGCGGAGACTTTTTCAATAAAGTACTTAAAAAGCTTAGCATAGATCAGTGTGAAAAGGATATATAAAATGCGAAAAATATTTTTGGGACTGCTTTTTTTAGGATTAGGTTTACAGATAAATGCACAAGAGGTAAAAACAGCTGCAACGAAAGCACCTGTTGTAGTGTTGGAAACAAATGTAGGGAAAATAGAACTTAAACTGTATCCGAAAAAATCACCTTTGGCAGTAGAGAATTTTCTTGGCCTTGTAAAAAAAGGATACTACAACGGTATTATTTTTCACAGAGTGATCAAAGGATTTATGATCCAGGGCGGGGATCCGACCGGAACCGGTATGGGTGGTGAGTCTATCTGGGGCAAAGAGTTTAAAAATGAAAATACACCGAACCTTGTTTTTGACAAACCTTTTCTGCTAGCTATGGCAAATCATGGCATGAATACCAATGGAAGTCAGTTTTTCATCACTACAGTACCAACACCACATCTCAATGGGGGCTACACTATCTTTGGTGAAGTGATTGCGGGGCAAGATGCTGTGAAGAAGATAGAAAATGTGTCTGTCTCTCGTAGAGCTAACAGACCACTCTTTGATCAAACGATCAAAAAAGCCTATATAAAACAGTAAATGAATTTAGATACTTTAAGGCAAGAACGCCGGAAATGGCTTACATGGAAAAATATCAGACCCTATCAAGAGGCTATAAAAGCTTTACCGGAGTACTCAACCGTTGAGGTGACTCTTGGTGACAGAGTAGAGATTCAAATAGAAAATCTTTCTGATGAAGCAGCGGAGCAGATAAAACAGACTGCTTTGCTTATGAAACCCTGGCGCAAAGGTCCATTTCAGATCAATGATCTCTTTATCGACTCCGAATGGCAGAGTCAGATCAAATACAACCTGTTGGAGCCCCATTTTGATCTTAAAGATAAAATTGTAGGTGATATTGGCTGCAACAATGGTTATTACCTTTTTCGTATGCTTTCACAAGCACCAAAGAAACTCATAGGTTTTGATCCATCAGCTATCTACTATTCTCAATTTCAATTTATCAATCACTTTGTCAAAAGTGATATTGTTTATGAACTTTTAGGTGTGGAACATGTGGAGTTCTACGAGCATAAGTTTGATACACTCTTTTGTTTGGGTGTACTCTATCATAGGTCTGACCCCGTTGCGATGCTGAAATCACTCTTTAAGGGACTTAACAAAGGTGGAGAGTTAATACTTGATACCTTTATGATAGATGGTGAGGAGGAAATGTGTCTTACACCTAAAGACAGATACTCCAAAATCCCGAATATTTACTTTGTCCCTACAGTCAATGCATTGAAAAATTGGTGCCATAGAGCAGGGTTTGAAACGGTTGAAGTACTGAAAATCATGAAAACAGAGCATAATGAACAAAGAAAAACAGAGTGGATAGACACCCAAAGTCTTGAAGATTTCCTTGACCCTAATGATGCTACAAAGACGGTAGAAGGGTACCCTGCGCCTAAAAGAGTCTATATAAAAGCGATTAAATCACTTTAAAAGTAATAAAATACCATAAGAAACTAAAAGTTGGTTTTATTTTTAAATAAGGTACATTTTGCTATAAATACGCTATAAAAAGAGAAAAGTAGAGAAAACTTAAGGTTTTGTTTACTTTTTGAGTAGATAGGATAGTATAAAAGAATGAGAATACTAACAGTGGGTTTCAGCGACGAATACGTTAAGGAACTTGAGAAAGAATTAGATAAATACTTCATTTGCATTGTTGATAATGCAAAAGATATGTATGATGCAACAAACTTTACAGATTTTAGACACTACGAACTTGTTATTATTGTAGATGAGGGTGTAAGGTTTTCACTTGAACGTTATGTCAATGAAGTGAAGAAGAAAAAAAGTGAAACAAAGATGATGATCCTGACTGATAATTATCAGCAGCAGGCCGGATTTTTTGCTTTGGGTGTGGATGATGTTATTTATGAGCACTGCGAACATCCGGATCTTATTGCTGCAAGAGTACTTGCAAATATGAGACACCTTTTTGGAACGACAGTAGACATCGGTAAACTTGTTATTGATATCGCAAATAAAAAGATAGAATATGATGAAAAGATCGTTTCATTGAACGGTAAAACATTTGATATTTTGGCTTATCTTGCACTTCGAAAACAAAGAGTCTTTTCAAAAGACGAGATCATCAATGCACTTTGGGAAGAGCCGGAGTATGTCAGTGACAATACGGTTGAGGTTGCGATCAACCAGATAAGAAAACGCTTGAAGAGTATTCTTGGATTCCAGGTGATCCATACTGTCAGACGTAGAGGATATAAGTTCTCTTACTAAACTTATTTCCTCGTAGGTCGGGTTGTCCTCTACCCGACATTAACCTGCATATATTCAAAATCCTATATCTTTAATTTATTTTCATTTCCTTTCATAATTACCTGTGGCGTTGTTTCTCTCTTACTTTTTCTAAAAAAGTAAGCAAAAATCGTCATTCCTCTCGAATCGCTTTGCTTTCAAGGTCGTTCCGAATGACAGACACGCTTTGCGTGATTAATAGAGGTTTTTTGCTATAATCTTTAAAAAATATAGGATTATTATGCAATTAAATACCCACTTAAATATTAATACATCACTCTGTGGAAAAGTCACAAGACTTGAAAGTAACTATGCAGAAGTCCTACTTCACACCACGCAACAAATGGCAGCAGATACCCAAGGTTTAGTTCACGGCGGTTTTATCTTTGGTGCTGCGGATTATGCTGCTATGTCCGCAGTGAATGACCCTTATGTTGTATTGGGCGCATCCACCTCTAAATTCATTGCTCCAGTAAAAGCGGGGGATGCTGTTTTGTGCAAAGCTGTGATAGTCAGTGAAAAAGGGAAGAAAAAAGTGGTGGAGGTACAAGCTTTTGTTGATGAAAAGCTTGTTTTTGAAGGGAGTTTTACTACTTTTGTGCTTGATAGACACGTACTTGGTTAAAGCGTACTTAGCCTACGCGGGTCGCTTTGCTCCACCGCTTCGGTTCCGTCGGACTAATCGTGAAACTGTTCACGATTATATTGTCCTCCTCACCTGTTCCACCCAATAAGGCATCACCCTCTGCTCTGCTTTAAGTGTTGTACTCAGTCCATGTCCGGGATAGATGGTATAATCACCTTCGATCTTCATGGCTTTCTCTAAACTTTTTACCATATCTTCTCCACTTGAAGCAGGGAAATCCCATCTTCCTATGGATTGCTGGAAGAGGAAGTCTCCGCTGAACCATACATCACCTATTTCGATGATGGAGCATCCTGGGGTATGTCCAGGGAAGTGTCTAAACTTTATCTTTACACCCTCTAATATAATCTCTGCATCACCTACTACTTCATGATCTGGAGTGCTTTTAGGTGTGCCTTGTCCTAATGGGTCATCGGTAAGCATGAATGTATCTTCTTTAGGACAGTAGATAGGAAGTTTAAGTTTCTCTTTGACCTCTGCGTTAGACCATACATGGTCAAAGTGTCCATGGGTGTTGAGGATGGCTACAGGATTAGTGACATTATTTAAAACCCACTCGGTTGCATCTACACCCGGGTCAATGATGAAGTCTTTGCCATCTACTGTGGCAATGTAACAGTTGGTCTGGTAAGGTCCCATAGGTTGTATTTTAATCTGCATCAGTTATAATTTCCTTATGAATATGTATCAAATCCTAGAACAAGCTATTATCAGTGATGATATTCTTCTTAAAGAGGAGTTGACCACTCAATGTTTGGAGTATTGTAACCAAAATCAGGTTAGTGGTGAGGCTGATTTTAAACCAAAAATATTTAAAGAACCCTCTTATGCCTCAAAGTGTCACATCGTAGATCCTCGAGAGTTGCCGGCAAGAAAGGATTTTGATACTACGGAGGGATTGGCTACGTTGGTACATGCCATCACTCATATAGAGTACTCAGCCATTGATCTGGCACTGGATGCAGTCTATCGCTTTCCTCAGATGCCCATGGAGTATAAAGTGGATTGGTTGGTCGTAGCAGAGGATGAGATACGGCATTATAAGATGCTTAAAGAACTTCTTGATGCATTGGGCTACAGGTATGGGGACTTTCCTGTACATTGCGGGCTTTTTGATGCAGCAGAGCATACGGCAGGCTCTGTACTTGACAGGATGGCGATCGTTCCGCGCTATTATGAAGCTTCCGGACTCGATGTGAATCCTCAGATCATTAAAAAACTGGATAACAAACGTAAAAACCCTTTAGTGAAAAAACTTATAGATGCATTGAATATCATCTATGAAGAAGAGATAGACCATGTCTATAAGGGTGATAAATGGTTTAAGTATCTTTGTCAAAAAGAGGGTCTGGAAGAGAGTGTCTATTTTGAGATACTTGAACGCTATAAACTCCTCTCCAAACATCGACCTCACATTAACGTAGATGCAAGGAAAGAAGCAGGGTTTACGTGTTCTGAAATTAAAAAACTGGGTGCGAAAGAGTGTTCATGACCAGCTTTTTTGAAACAATGTTCTTTTCTCCCAGATGGTATCACTATCCTGTGATACTATTGCTTTTACCGCTCTCTCTTTTGTATGGTGTTCTGATGTCATTACGAAGAGCAGCTATACCTAAAAAATCATTTGGTATCCCTATTGTAAGTGTAGGTAATCTTATTGTCGGGGGAAGTGGTAAGACACCTTTTGTGACAGCTTTGGCTTCAAGATATAAAGATGTAAGTATCGTATCTCGAGGATACGGCAGACAGAGTAAAGGTTTGGTTGAAGTAAGCCAAAAAGGTAAGATACTTACAAATGTAGAACAGAGTGGTGATGAGCCGATGCTTATGGCTGTTTCGTTGCCTTATGCTTCAGTCATAGTGAGCGAAGATAGACATAAAGCGATAGCATTAGCCAAAGAACAGGGAGCAAAATTTATTATATTGGATGATGGGTTTAATCGTGTAGAGATAGAAAAGTTTGAGATACTTTTAGAACCTGAAATGATTAAAAACTATCTACCATTTCCTGCCGGAGCTTTTAGAGAGTTTTATTTTAATCGTAAATATGCGAATGTTGTAGCGAAAGAAGGTAAGGATTTTGAACGTGTAGTGAGCTTTGAAAATCTAACAGAACGAATGATACTGGTCACAGCTATTTCAAATCCTTCCAGATTGGAGAAATATCTGCCTAATGGAGTGGTAAAAAAAGTTTATTTGGAAGATCATGCCTATTTTGATGAGAAAGTATTGGCTGCACTTTTAGAGGAAAATTCTGCAACAAGTTTACTGGTGACCCAAAAAGATGCTGTGAAGATGCAAGGCTTTAAGTTACCCCTCTCAAAAATGAAGTTAAAATTAGAGATTAAAAATGAGATTTTTACTCAAGTAGAAAATTACATAAAAAATTATGACTCGTTCTACCTCAGGAGAGCTGGAACAAGATGAAGGAACCCATAAGATGAAAAGTAAAATAGATGTAGTCAAGACACTCCTTGATGCACTCCCGTTTATCAAAAAATTTGCCAACGAAAAGATAGTCATTAAGTATGGCGGTTCAGCGCAAACCAGTGATAACCTCAAAGAACAGTTTGCACAGGATATCGTCCTTTTACACCTTGTAGGTATGAAGCCGATCATCGTGCATGGCGGGGGTAAAAGTATTACAGATCTTTTGGCAAACCTTGGGGTTGAGACAAAATTTGTAGATGGACAGCGTGTGACAACCAAAGAGGTAATGCGTATCGCTGAGATGGTATTAAGTGGAGAGATCAACAAAGAGATCGTCTCACTGCTGAACAATCACGGAGGCAAAGCAATCGGTATTTCTGGTAAAGATGCCAAATTCCTTGAAGCTCGTCCTAAAGATTTTGAAAACTTTGGATACACAGGAATCATAGAGAATGTCAACCCTGAGATCGTAGATAATATTATTGAAGATGGATTTGTACCGGTCATTGCTCCTATCGCTTCTAGTAGCAGTGTAGGGCACCCAGGGTTTAATATTAATGCTGATCTTGCAGCCAGCCAGATAGCCGTAGCACTTGAAGCGAGAAAAGTACTCTTTTTAACAGATACGGCAGGTGTGTTAGATAAAGAGATGAAACTCATTACCAATCTTGATATAGCAAAGACAGAAGCATTGAAGCAAGATGGTACGATAAGTGGTGGTATGGTACCAAAAGTAGATGCATGTATAGAAGCTTTACGTGGTGGTGTAAAAAAAGCACATATCATCGATGGTCGTGTGGAGCATTCGTTGCTTCTTGAAATATTGACTAGTTCAGGAGTGGGGACTTGTATCGAACTTTAAAATAGTAAATAAGGGGGAGTATGAAAAGGATAGTTGGATTAACTATATGTGTTATTTGTTTTACTACAATACTTTTCAGTGCTCTCATTAAGCCGATTCCCGATGAAATAAAAGTAGATAAAAAGAAAGTTCAACTAGGAAAGAAGCTCTTTTTTGATCCTGTTCTTTCTAAAGATGGTACTATATCCTGTGCGACCTGTCATGATCTTCAAAATGGTGGAGATGATGGTTTGAAGTTCTCTTTTGGTATCCGGGGCAGAAGGGGAATATCAATTCTCCTACGGTATATAATGCTGTTTTTAATTTTCGTCAATTCTGGGATGGTCGCGCTAAAGACTTGAAAGAACAGGTATATGGTCCTATTGATAATCCAGTGGAAATGGGTTATAGCATAGCTGCTGTAACTGAGACACTCAAAAAAAATAAAATATATCTTCAGCAGTTTACAGATATTTATCCAGATGGTATTACTTCAGAGAATATAGTCGATGCGATTGCTGAATTTGAGAAAGTATTGATTATCCCGAATTCCCCTTTTGACAAATATCTAAAAGGAGATAACAAGGCTATAAGTCAAAAAGCCAAAGAGGGATATCTTCTTTTTGTATCTAAAGGGTGTGTTATTTGTCATCATGGGGTAAATATCGGAGGAAATCTTTACAATAAATTTGGTATCTATAAAGATGTAAATAGTAGTAGCTTGGGACGATATAACATCACGAAACGTGAAGAGGACAAATATGTATTCAAGGTACCTTCTTTAAGAAATATTGCTTTGATCGCCCCCTACATGCATGATGGGCGCATGAGTACATTAAAAGATGCTGTTGAGTTCATGACTGAACATCAGCTAGGACGATATATGGAGCCTGGAGAGACGGATGCTATTGTTGCATTTCTTAAATCTTTGACAGGTGAAGTTCCTGAAATCGTGAGATCAAAATAATGATTCAGACTAAAAGCTTTTGGACAAGGAGGATAGATAAATTCTCATTACTACTTGTATGCTTTGCACTGATCCTCTCATTCCTTTTTCTCTATTTGCTAAAAATTGATGGAGATATCAAAAACTACAACCGTTATCATCAAAAACTTGAAAGAATAATCAGTTTGGATCATCAATTGCAAAATTTTTTCTAAGAGCGTACCGATATATCGATTATGATGAAACAAGTCGTGTATCAAGAGAGGTTGAAGAGAGTATAGATCTTCTTAAAAAGAGTGATCTTAAATAAGAGTTTGGTGAGCATATTTATAAAGAACTTGAAGGTATAGAGAGTATGTATAAACAAAAATTGCATCTGCTTGAAAATTTTAAAATACTCAATTCAAGGGTTACAAACTCTATCTACTATCTCTATGATATGCGTGTGGAAGATAGAAAAAAGCAAGAGTTGCTTGATCACATTTTCTTTATCATAGGTCAGATTTTAATGGACCTTCCATACGATCAAAGAAAACTCAGTATAGACATGAATACGTTGAAGAGTTACAGTAAAGAGCATCAAATATTTTCTTATTTTTATCAACATAGTAAATAGTTTTTATCTGATATTAAAGCGATCAAGAAGAATTTGCTTCAAAACAAAGAGATTAAACTTTTCAATGCGATTGAGAATATGATGCTTGATTTAACAGCATCTTATGATAGTAACCGCTATGAACACAAAATGATTGCTCTTAGTTTTTTTATCTTTGCTTTTTTTTGATCTTGATCATTCTTATGTTCAATTATCGGCGTATGCGTAAGAACACACGTGAATTGTTAGCCTTTCGTTACGCCATAGAGAATAGTGACAATATTGTCTTGATGACAGATAAAAATCGTGAGATTGAATATGTAAATGAAGCTTTTGAACAGCATACCGGCTATAAGAAAGAAGAGGTGATCGGAAAAAAACCAGGTATGTTCAAGTCCGGACTTAAGGGTGATGAATTCTATCAAAATATGAATGAGATCCTTGATCGTGGTGAAAAGTGGCAAGGAGAGTTTATCAATAAGAGCAAAGATGGTTCTTTGCTCTATGAAAAAGCTCCTATTATTGTGGATGATGAACTGGTACAGTATCTTGCTATCAAATTGGATATTACGGATTATATCAAACAACAACAGCGTTTGAAACAATCAGCTGCTGTTTATGAAATGATAGGCGATGGTATTATTATTACAGACAAAGACAACAAGATCCTTTCTGTCAATCCTGCATTTATACAAATGTTCGGTTATAGCAAAGAAGAGCTTTTTGGGCATGAGTCAATAATCATCAGTACTTTGAAGAAAGACAGTGTTTTTTATAGAAAAATGTGGAACCAATTACTGACAAAAGACCGTTGGTCAGGAAAGGTGCATACGAAGACCAAAAATGGTAAAGTCCTTCCTATTTGGTTAACAGTCTCCATTGTGAGAGACAAGAACGATGAGATCCAAAATTTTATTGCGATCTATACCAATTTGGAAGAGATTATTGAAATGGAAGAGAAAGCAGATTATCTTGCTTATCATGACAGTTTGACACAGCTGCCTAATCGTGCACATTTTGAAAGGCAAATTGTAGATATATTGGAATTGGCAAAAATGAGCAGGGAGAAGGTTGCTATTCTCTTTATTGATTTGGATCGATTTAAAGTGATCAATGATACATTGGGACATTATGTTGGAGACGGGATGCTTATCGAACTTTCGGAACGTATCAAGAAGGTACTGGGAAAAAATGATCTGCTTGCACACATAGGGGGAGATGAATTTGTTGTGATCCTTAATCCTGTAAAAGAGAAAAAAGATGCCGGCACGACGGCATCGCAGATACTCTCAGTTATCAGAGAACCTATCAGGGTACAGGACTATCATCTCAATACAATAGCAAGTATCGGTGTTGCTTTTTACCCTAATGACGGGGATGACAAAAATGAGATTGTCAAGCATGCAGATTTTGCGATGTATTATGCCAAAGATAAGGGTAAGGATAGATATGAATTTTATACGGAGCAGCTCTCTATTGATATACAGATGCGTCTGGATCTTGAACAGGAATTGAAGAATGCTTTGGAGAAGAAAGAACTTTATGTTCATTATCAGCCACAGTATGATTTGAAAAGCGGCAAAGTATCTGGAGCAGAGGCACTTGTATGATGGTATAATCCCCATCTTGGGCAGGTCCCTCCCGACTCATTTATCTCTGTGGCAGAAGAGATGGGAATTATCATTGATATAGGGTATTTTGTCTTTGAAGAAGCGTGTAGAGAATATATGCATTGGAAAGAACAGGAGTTGAATATTGAGAGTGTAGCTATCAATATTTCCAGTATACAGTTTAGACAGAAAGATATGTTTGAAAACTTCAAAAAGATTATTGCAAAGGTGGGTATTTCCCCCAAAAATATAGAAATTGAGATAACTGAACGTTTTATTATGGAGTATTCGACCACAAATCTTACTATTCTTGAGGATTTCCGAGGAATAGGATGTCGAATATCAATAGATGATTTTGGTACAGGATGCTCTTCTATGAGTTATATGAAAAGTTTGCCACTTGATACAATTAAGATCGATAAATCATTTGTGATGGATTTGCCAGCAGATATACATGATGCCGAAGTATCTAAAGCAATCATTGCACTTTCCAAGAGTTTAGGATATCAGGTTATAGCAGAAGGTATCGAAAATGAACTGCAGGAGGCATTCCTTAGAGAGAATGGATGTGATATCGGACAGGGATATTACTTTGCAAAACCGATGGATGCAAATACATTTATAGCGTTTGTCAAAGGAAAAAATGAAAATTTTACATAAATTGGCTCTTTTGTAATTTAATGAATATAATGTAATTATCAGGGCTGGGAAATGTTAAAAATATAAAGGGGAGGGGAACTGTCTCCTCTGCTGCTGATGGAAATATCGTTGTTGTAGATGAGAGTGACAGTTACAGCAGATCTAAAAATTTTTATATGATTAAGTTGCGTAAACAGTAGCCCTTAGCTTATTTGGCTATAATTATAAGAAATATAACTTATATTAGGATGATAAATGCAATTTATTGAGACACGGGGAAATGATGGACAAAAACCTTCATCTGTGCCATTTTCAGAAGCAATACTTAGCCCAAGTGCCAGTTTTGGCGGACTTTATGTTCCGGAGAAACTTCCAAATTTAGATAAAGATTTTTTAGAGGGACATCTCTCTAGTCACTATAAAACCTTGGCATTGGATTTTTTACAAGCATTTGGTATAGATATCGAAACAGAAGTGTTGGAAGAAGCATTAAAGAGATATGATGCTTTTGATGACCCTTCAAACCCTGTTCCCCTTTCACAGATAGAAGAGGATTGTTTTGTAAGTGAACTCTACCACGGTCCTACCCGTGCATTTAAAGATATGGCGTTACAACCTTTTGGTTATGTACTCAGTAAATTGGCACAAAAAAGAGGTGAAAAGTATCTTATAATGGCAGCAACCAGTGGTGATACCGGTCCTGCAACATTGGAGACATTTAAAAATCAAGAGGGTGTAAAAGTAGCCTGCCTTTATCCTGATGGTGGTACATCGGATGTGCAGAGACTACAAATGGTTACAGAAGATGGTGCCAATCTTAAAGTAATTGGTGTGAAGGGTGATTTTGATGACACGCAAAATACGCTTAAAGATCTTCTTGCATCTGAAGATTTCAAATCAGAGCTTAAAGAGCGTGGCATTAAGCTTTCAGCAGCAAATTCTGTAAACTTTGGACGTATTATTTTCCAGATCATTTACCATATTCACTCTTATTTAGAATTGGTAAGAAAAGAGAATATCAAGATGGGTGAGAAGATCTATCTTGTGGTACCAAGTGGTAACTTTGGTAATGCTTTAGGTGCTTATTATGCGAAAAGAGCAGGACTTCCTATAGAAAAAATCCTTATCTCTTCAAATATCAATAATATTTTGACAGACTGGATCACTAATGGGGCATATGATCTAACAACAAGAGAACTTATACAAACGGAGTCTCCTGCGATGGATATTTTGAAAAGTTCAAATGTTGAGCGTATTATGTTCGATAAGTTTGGTGCAGTACGTACAAAAGAACTGATGGAAGCATTAGAGAGTGAAGGTAAGTATCAACTTACTTCGGATGAACTTGCACTGCTTCGTGAAGATTTTGATGCATCATTCTCTGATGATGAAGCATGTGAAGCCGTAATAGGTAAGTATGCAAAAAAAGGTTACATTATGGACCCACATACAGCAACTTGTATGAAAGCATATGAAACACTCAGAGACGAAAAACTTCCTACTGTGATCTATTCGACGGCAGAGTGGACTAAATTCAGTACCACTGTAGCTAAAGCACTAGGACATGAGGTGGAGGGTGATATTGAAGCTCTTCAATGGGTAAGTGAACATGCAAATGTTTCTGTGCCTCCTATGATTAATGGTCTATTTAGCAAACCAATTATACATACGGTGCTTGTAGATAAAGAATCTATCAAAAGAGAGATGTTAAACTTTTTGTAGTTTGGTAAAACATGATGTCTAAAAACTATTTAACTTTGTTTATCGTACCATTTATTATGTTTGGAATTGCAAGTGCAAAGGTAGTAGACTGCAGGATTGCTACACCGGGAACAACAGAGTGCAATCCTTACAGTGCAAGATTTATAAAAGCAAAAGAGATCAAATATGACCTTGATAGAAAAAAGTTAATAGTAGTTAAAACACTCCCTATACCTAAGAAGAGAGCCTCAATTAAAGTTGTTTCAGTTGCAGATATGATTGAAAAATATGTAAAAGTTGAAGATTCAATCCGTTTTAAAGGGACAGAAGAAACACCTTTAGAAAAAACAAAAAAACAAAAAATATATACACGTATAGAAAAGATCAGGCTGAGAAGAAAAGCACTTCTGGAAAAACTACAAGAACTTAAAGAAAAAAAAGAAAAAAAGAGACTTGAAGCATTAAGGCTTACAGAAGAAATAAAGAAAAAAGAGTTAGAAAAAAAACGCAAAAAGCAAGGTTTATATGTAGTTAAAAAAGGTGACACTTTAAGTACTATTGCTGCGAAATTCAACATGAAAACAAATGCATTGATAACCCTGAATAATCTAAAAAAGAAATCAGCGCTTCGAATAGGAAAAAAGTTAACTATCCCCTATAGTCAAAATATGATTGATGCTCTGGCTAATGCAGAGTATAAGGTTAAGGAAGGAGATACGCTGATTTCCATTGCTAATAAATTTAATCTTGCACCTAAAGAATTAGCTAAATTCAACCGTATTAAAAGTAATACCACTATACGTGTCGGAACAACACTTTTACTGCCTTTACCTTACAAGATAGCAGAGATAAAGAGAAAAAAGAAGGCTGAAGCTAAACGAAAGAAAATAGCAGCCGGTAAAAAAAGAAAAATGATTCGAGGTTTTGGCAAACGAAAGCTTCGTGTTACAGCAACAGCTTACAGCTCACATAGAGCACAGACCGATAAAACACCGTTCCTGGCTGCATGGAACAACCGTTTACGTCCGGGCATGAAGATCATTGCTGTTTCCAGAGACATGTTGACAAGATATGGTATGCGTAACGGTACAAAAGTAAGAATAGGCGGATTACCGGGTATTTACAGAGTAAGAGATAAAATGAATAAACGTTATAAAAAACGAATTGATATCTATATGGGTACGAACAGAAGAAAAGCATTACGCTGGGGAAGACGCAGTGTAGTGATCTACTGGTAATTAAAGAGATTCAAAAATCTCCAACACCTCAAGATACCTGTCACTTTTCTCTTCATACTTCTTTTCGAGCAGAGCCAGCTCTTCGCTGATGACATTCAACCCTTTTTCCTGATAGCATTCCGGATTTGCCAGACAGAGGTTGAGTTGCTCTATCTCTTCTTCCAGTGCCTCTATTTCATCAGGTAATTTATCAAAATCCTGCTGTTCTTTGTAACTCAGTTTCGTCTGTTTTTTCTCTTTTGTTTTCTCTTCTTTTTTTGCAGTGCTGTGGACCTCTTTTTCTAAAGATTCCAGATCTTTCATCTCTTTTTCTATTTCCAGATATTCAGTATAGCTCTGATAAGACTCCTCTACCACACCATTGCCTTTAAAGATGAAGAGTTTAGAGGCTATTTTGTCTATGAAGTATCTATCATGAGAAACAAATATAAGTGCTCCTTGAAAGGTGATAAGCTTATCTTCCAAGATGGTAATAGTTTGAATATCTAAATCATTGGTAGGCTCATCGAGAATGAGACACTCCACATTTTTGGTAAAAAGCAGTGCCAAAGCGACGCGGTTTTTCTCTCCACCACTGAGTTGCCCTACTTTTTTGGTCATATACTCTTCTGGAAAGAGAAAGGTCTTGAGGTAGGCATAGACATGCATGTGTGACCCTTGCACATCTACATGGTCTCCACCATTGGGACAAAAGGTTTCTATGAGGGTATGCTCATCATTGAGCATCTCTCTATGCTGATCGAAGTAACCTATGGAGAAGTCACCCTTTTTGATGCTGCCGCTATCTGGTTTCAGACGCCCAAGAAGCAGTTTAAGCAGGGTCGATTTTCCTGCACCGTTGATTCCTACAATAGCTATCTTGTCACGTTGCAGGATACGGGTAGAGAGACCTTCTATGAGGTTTTTGCCTGCAATGGTGTAGTGTAAGTTCTCTACATCAAAAAGCATTTTACGTTTACTTAGTCCCTTTTCACCTTTCCAACTGCGTTTTTCACGTTCTAACTCTACTTGCATTTTACGTATGAGTGTAGGATTTTTCCTGGCTTGTTCCCGCAGTTCAAAGACCCTTGCTTTACGCCCCTGGTTACGCTTCTCTCTGGCACGTACACTCTTACCCAGCCACTCTTCCTCTCTTTTAAGGAGTTTAAGCAGAGTATCATGGCTTTTAGCCAGAGATTTCATACGCTCCTCTTTTTGTACAAGATAGTCACGGTAACCGCCTTTATAAGAGACAAGCTGTTGGTTCTCTACTTCTATGACACGTGTTGCTATGGTATCAATGAAGTGTCTGTCATGTGAGATGAAAAGCAGGGTGAACTTCTCTTTAAGTAGAATCTCTTCCAAGAACTCCACCATATAGACATCGAGGTGGTTGGTTGGTTCATCAAGCAGGAGTACATCAGGTTTTTTCAGTACCAGTGAAGCCAAAGCCGCACGACGCTGCTCTCCGCCTGAGAGTGAGATGACCAAACGGTTTTCGTACTCTTTGAGCTTAAACTCTTGTAAAATACGCTCTATTTTGTCATCAAGATTCCATGCATTGTGATGGTCTAGAAAAGATGAGATATCCTCAAGCTTAGCCAAAAGTTCTTTATTTTCAAAATTTTGGGCAACTTGGTTGCTTAGTTTTGCATGTGCCTCTTGTGCGGTTCGAAGTTCTGTAAGTTCGTTTAATATGGCATCTCTTACTGTAAGTGTTGCATCAAAGTGAGGCTGTTGTGCCAGCATTTCGATCTGTATGCTACTATTGACAACACGTTTACCCTCCGTAGGTTCTTCACTCCCAAGGGCTATTTTCATAAGGGTAGATTTTCCACACCCGTTTTGCCCCACAATGGCGATACGCTCCCCCTCATTGAGGTGAAAATCCACATCATTAAGAAGTAATTTAATGTCATACTGTTTTTTGATGTTAAAGAGGTCTACAAGTGCCACGATCGTTCCTTCAAAATAATTGTTGTAATTATAGCAAAGAGAGTGGATTTTAAGGCTTGCTAAAGTTCATCATGATATATTTCCCCATATGCAAATGGAAAATACTTATTCTCTATTCGAATATTTCTGGATTTTCACCAAAAAGACTTTAAAACAGGAAAATATATGTTAGAAATCATCATTATCTTTTACTCTCTTTATACTTTTATGAGACTCTATATCTCTGTGATGCAGATAGGCTATATCAACCAGGAAAAAAGAAAAGACCCTGTACTTATGGCAGCAGGCAAATACATGGTAGCGGCAAATTATGCTGTAGCAAAAGAGAAGCTTGCCATGATCGAACATTTTGTGGATTATCTGATATTCATATGGTGGGTCTTTGCCGGATTTGCCTGGCTTGGTTCCCTGGTCCAGGTAGAAGGCAGTATTATGCAGGCTGTACTTTTTCTGTTTGGTTTTGTAACTGTCAATTATATCGTGGGACTTCCATTTCAACTCTATCAGACATTTAAGATAGATGAAGCGTTCGGATTCAATAAAATGACATTGAAGATGTTTATACTTGATGCGCTGAAAGCAGCGGCACTGTTTGTTGTACTGGGTGGAGCTGTATTCGCACTTCTTTCCTGGATCATCAGTCAGTATGAAATGTGGTGGTTATGGGGATTTGTACTCATGTTCGCTATAGCAGTGATGGCAAATGTTCTGGCACCGTTCTTTATGAGTCTTTTCAACAAGTTCTCTCCTTTGGAAGAGGGAGAACTGAAAGATGCCATCATTACGCTTATGAAACAGGCAGGACTTAAAAGTGACGGTATTTTTGTAATGGATGCCAGTAAACGTGACAGTCGCCTGAATGCTTTTTTTGGTGGTCTTGGAAAGAGCAAAAGAGTGGTACTTTTCGATACGCTGATTGAAAAACTGAACAAGAAAGAACTTTTGGCGGTTCTTGGACATGAGTTGGGACATTTCTCCCATGGAGATATTTGGAAAAATATCACTTTGATGGGTTTACTTCTTTTTATCGCTTTTTATCTTTTTGGACATTTGCCGGATGCACTGTTCACACAAATGGGTGTTGTACCTGAAGCAGGTGTAAAAATAGCGATGTTGATGCTTCTTTTGCCGTTGTTGAGTTTTGTCTTTACACCATTTATGAGTTATGTCAGCCGTCATAATGAATATGCTGCAGATAAGTTTGGTTCAAAAATGGGTGGAAAAGAAAATCTTGTTTCAGCACTTTTAAAACTCATCACTGAAAACAAAGCTTTCCCAAAGTCACACCCTCTGGTCATATTTTTCTACCATACACATCCACCTGTGCTGGAGAGATTGAAAGAATTGGGCTATGATGCAACAACTACCACTACTGAAGAAGAGAAAGCAGCAGAGCCAACTTTACCAAGTGATGGTATCTTTACCTATATGGATGAGAAGCGTTAAAAGATGGTGAAAAGTTTCACGATCTTAGCTTCGGAACCGGAATGGTCGGAATGAACGGAGAGAATGAAGCCATGAAGGCATTGACCATTAAAGAAGCATTATCCTGGGCAAGAGAAGAGCTTAGTGAGAGTTGTGAACGCCCACAATTTGAAGCTGAGTTATTTTTGGCTTATCATTTAAAAAAAGAGCGTACGTATCTGCTCATCCATGAAAATGAGAGTGTTGAAGATATGGAAGCATACAAAAAGCTTATCCAGAGAAGAGCTGCAAATGAACCTTATGAATATATAGTGGGATCTGCCAGTTTTTATGATATTCATCTGGAGGTAGAAGAGGGTGTGCTTATCCCCCGTCCTGAAACTGAGATACTGATAGACTTGGTTTCTAAGATCATTGAAAAAGAGAAGATCACACGTATTGCTGAGATAGGGGTAGGTTCAGGGGCTATTTCCATCGTGTTGGCTCGAAAGTTTCCTGAACTTCGTGTTATTGCTACAGATATTTGTGATACACCATTAAAGGTGGCCGGAAAAAATATAGCTGCCTTTGGATTAACTGGGCAGATAGAGCTTCGTAAGTCCAATCTGATAGATAATGTTCCTGAAACGATAGAACTTGTTGTTTCCAATCCTCCTTATATTGCAGAGGATTGTGTACTTGAATCCAATGTGGTGGATTATGAACCCAAAGAAGCGCTCTTTGGCGGAAAAGTGGGGGATGAACTGCTTAAACAGATCATTTTGGATGTGAAAGCCAGAGGTATTAAGTGGTTGGCTTGTGAGATGGGCTATGACCAAAAAGAGCCAATTTCAGAATTTGTTAATGAAGTTGGGGTAGAATCCATTGAATTTTATAAAGACCTAGCTGGATTCGATAGAGGTTTTGTAATTCAATTTACGTAGGGTTGGTTTTAGCCGACCATGATATACAAGAAGGAATATAAAATGAAGAAAAATTTCAGAATAGCAACGATCGCATATCTTATACTTCTGGGAGCAACACTGGGTGCAGGGCTTTTTGCAGGTATTGTCGTAGCACCTGTAACATTTCATACAGAGGTATGGTTGGGATCAGAGGTTTTGAGTCATTATCAGGAAGGACTTATCATGACGCAGAATTTTGTAAAACTTTCTTATCTTGTGAATGTAGTCCTTGTTGCCATAGCACTGTATGAAGGGTATAAGTATAAAAAGTTTGAGAGAGATACTATTACACAAGTAGCTACATTTTTTGTATTTGCTACTGGCTTGCTTTTTTCACAGTACTATATCCCAGATATTCTTACGATGCAAATGGCAGGTGAGGCAATGACACAGAGTGAAGCATTTATCAATACGCATAAAGGCAGTGAGATCAATTTTAAGATATTTTCATTGGCTTTGCTTGTATTGATAGTTCGTAATATGCAAAAGGCATGTAAATAGATGATTGTGTGTGATTATTAGGAGGAATTAGTATGAATAGTGAAATATTAGAACATCCATTTAAACCCATCGTCTATAAAGATACAGAGATTCTCATACTTGGCTCTTTCCCGAGTATCCAATCTTTTGAAAAGAATTTCTACTACGCTCACCCTCGTAACCAGTTTTGGAAGATCCTTGAAGCGGTGACTACTTACCCTGTCAACAATCGTGACCAAAAACTCTGGTTACTTAAAGAGTGTAAATTCGGGCTTTGGGATATGATAAAAGTTTGCAGCAGGGAAAATTCTCTGGACAGTTCGCTGGAAGAGGAAGAGGTGAATGATATCGGAGCATTTCTGAAAGCACATCCCAGTATCAAAAAACTGGCTTTTACAGGCAAAAAAGCCGAAGCATTATTTAAAACACACTTTTCACACTTGGAGATCGAGACTGTCTATCTTCCTTCACCTTCATCTGCTTATGCTAAAATGAATTTTGAAAAAAAGGTTGAAATTTATACAGAGAAGTTGATATGAGAGATTATATGAAGATATATACTGTGTTAAAAGTTCAAAGTCTTTTATCTACTTTTTTCTCAAAGAGAGTGATGACTTCGTCACCGCTTCGCTTCACAAGAGAAAAAGTAGGCAAAAATCGTCATAGATCTCGATGCAATCCCGCAGGAACGAGGACAATCGCTTCGCTTTCAAGGTCATTCACTATGACCTCTTTTTTATTCAATAAAGGCATTGCAGAGCAATGCAGACAGACACTCATCACTCATCACTCATCACTCATCACTGCATTTGGAGTATCCAGATGAGTGTTTGGGCTATAGGTGATATACAAGGATGTAATGATGCGTTACAACAGTTACTTACAAAAATTAATTTTGATGCAACCAAAGATAAATTGTGGTTAGCAGGAGATCTGGTCAATCGTGGAAATAATTCTCTTGAAGTCCTTGAGTATCTTTATAGTATTAAGGAGAGTGTAGAGATTGTTCTTGGGAATCATGATATTACTCTTATAGCGGCCTATTACGGTATCAAAAAGAGCAATCCGACCATAGACCCTATACTTCAGTCACCTAGAGCAAAAGAGCTTATAGAATGGCTTAGGAAGCAAAAATTCCTGCATGTGGACTATACACTGGGATATTGTATGGCACATGCAGGTATCTCTCCGGAGTTTGATCTGGGTATGGCGATCTGTTACGCAAGGAGAATAGAGGAGAAACTGCAAAGTGACCATGCAAAAGTATGGCTTGAAAAGATGTTTAAAAGTGGTATAAACCGTTTCAACAGAGACTCTAGCAAGATAGATATTGATCGTTACATTGTAAGTGCCTTTACACGCATGCGCTTTTGCTATAAAGACCATAGACTGGACTTTGAACAAAAAGGTGCTCCTACAGATGCATTAAGAGAAAAAGGAATAAAGCCCTGGTTTGAATGCAAAAATAGAAAAGAGATAGACCTAAAGATCATCTTTGGACACTGGTCAACACTTGGATTTTATCAAGATGAATATGTCATGGCTCTTGATACAGGGTGTTTATGGGGTGGGAAGCTTACAGCTGCCAGGATAGATTTGGATGAGGTGGAGATTGTACAGGTGGAGTGTGAGGCTGCGATGGAGCCGTAGGTCGGGATGTCCCCACCCCGACATGAGCTTGTAATAAAGAAAATGTTTATTTTGCATATCAAATTTTAAAAGTCGGGGTGGGGACATCCCGACCTACAGGAGAAACTTTCGTTCCCATGCTTTGCGTGGGAATGCATATACAATATTATAACGAATTGATGTCAAGTGATTTTATTATTTAAATGTGGTGTATGTTCCATATCGGGAGATATGGAACAAGAGTGGAATAGTTATGATTCTTTATCTAACAACATGTCCCACAAACTTAGACATATTATCCAATATCTTTCCACCTTTTCTAAACCCGAGTCCACAGGCTTCATAGGCATAAAAAATACCTGCCTGATAGCTGTTGCCTTGTTTATCTGTTGGTAGCTCTGTGTAAGCTTGGTAAACCATTTTATGGCTGTCGTAGTCACCGGCTATGTTTTCTAACTCATTAGCATCTTCATCTAAGATACTTATACTTCCCCCTTCTCTGCCAAATACAGGTTTCTTGACTTGTTTTTGCCCCTCTAACGGTTCAAAAGAAGTTTCGAGTAGAAGAGGATGGTTTGGATATAAGTCCCATAGGATTTTGAGTAAGCCTTTACTTTGAAAGAGCAGGGTGTAGGCTGGATTGAAGATGATGGCTTTTTGGTTTTTGATGATGTTTGTTAGCAACATGGCCAAGTCAGACTCTTCCAGGGCTATGTCTTCCCAAGGGATGAGTTTAAACCAAAGTTCATACGTCTCATCATTATAACTGATGCCCTCTTCAGTGGAGAACTCTATATCATCGATATACGCGAACTCGGTTTCAAATCCTGCTTCGGTTGCGATATGTTGCAGGAGTCTGACAGTATTTTCCTCTTCGGAATTTCCACGTATAGAGGTAAAAAGAAACTTCCAGCCATCATAACGCTCTTCAAAAGCAGAGACATCCTGTTCAAGGGTGACAAGTCTTTTGAAATTGTCAACAAGAGCTTCGTAGAGAGAGTTGAACTGACTCTCTTCTTCTAAGTCGTTTTGCTTGAGTATTGCCCACTGGATGATAGCCGTCTCAAAAAGTGCTGTTGGCGTGTCAGCATTAAACTCCAAAAGTTTAATGGGCTTACCATCGATGCCTCCAGCAAGGTCAAAACGTCCATAAAGATGCCAATGGACATCATTTTCCCATGATTCTTTGATAACATCTACAAGGTTAAAAGGGATGCCTATCTCATGGAATAGGTTATTTTCTACTACATGTTCTGCTGCTTCAATATACATATCATAGAGTTCATTGGTCGCTTCATAGTATGCTTCTGCCTCAGATTCAGAGATGACAACAAGCTCATCAGAGATATAGCTTGTCTCATCGCTGTCTGTATGCCACACAAAACCTAAAGATTCAAGATAATTTGTATCAAGAGGGGTTGTTTTTTGTAAAGTTAACATTGCTTAACCACCAAAGAAGCCACCGCTTCTTGAAGTACTTTTCTTTCCGCCGAAGAAACCGCTTCTTTTAGTACTGCTGCTTGTTCTTGCTTTATTAAAACTGTTCTTGCTTTTAGTGTAGGTGGATGGAGATTTGTATCCTGCTTTACGGTTGTTTTGATAGTTTTGGTTTCCAAAAAGCTTACTTCCTATCCATGCTCCAAGCATATACCCGGCAGCACTTGCCAGGATAGTCTCACCTAAACCCATACCACCCTGTTGTGATACTTGGGCATTTTGTTCTTTTGTAAGGTTGGAAGTGCCGTTGTCTATTTTGGCAGCCTCCTCTTTAATAAGCGCATCTAACTCAGGTTTGGTGAGTACTTTTTCTGTCCCATCCAGCTTTTTAAGTACGATACGTGTTTCATCTGCCGGAAACTCATCTTTAATCTGGTATCTACCAGGTGTAGTCTCTTCAATGATGACAAAAGCACCTTTGGCCTGTGCTTCTTCTTGCTGTTGTTGACTGTTGCCGGTACACCCGGTTATACCTGTAGCAAGTAGTGCACCAAGTCCAGTTGCAGTAGCTATAGTTGAGAATTTTTTAATATATTTCATAGTTGTTTTTTCCTAAACAAAAATTTGAGTAATCATAGCAAAAAATGGTTAATAGTAAGGGAGGAAAAGTTATTTAAAGATAGGGGAAAACAGAGAAGGAAGAGTTTCTCTGTTTAAATCATAAAAAAGGTTTGTTTAGTCCATTTGTTTTCTAAGGAATGTTGGAACATCCAAAATATCCTCATTGTCACCATTGTATCCGCCTACAACCATTTTATTTGCAGATCTAATGGTATTGATATTGGTAGTGCTTGTACTTAGAAGTGACTCTTGTTTTTTCACTGTTGGTTCAGCAATAGCATTCTTGTCCTCAAACCCGGTTGCAACAATAGTAATTCTCACTTCATCAATATCCATATTTGGATTGGTAGTTGTACCGAAGATAACAGATGCATCTTCATCAGCACTCTCTTCAACGATACTCATAGCTTCACCGATTTCCATAATAGGATAATCAGGATGAATATCAAAGTGCACTAGTACACCCATCGCACCATCAATAGAGATATTGTCAAGAAGTGGTGACTCAATAGCTGCTTTTGCCGCATCATACGCTGCATTGGTACCTGTACTGTATCCTGCACCCATAAGAGCAAGACCTCTATGGCCCATTACTGTTTTTACATCAGCAAAGTCTAGGTTGATATCATTTTCCCCATGAGAAAGAATGACTTTTGAGATACCGCCAACTGCTTGAGCAAGAATGTCATCTACCATTCTGAAGCTCTCTTTGATACCAAGATTTTTTTCAACGATAGAAAGAAGTTTTTCATTTGGAACAACGATGATCGAATCACTCTCTCTTTTGAGTTCTTCTAAACCTTCTTTTGCAAGTTTTGTTCTTTTCCTACCTTCAAATTTAAAAGGACTTGTTACGATAGAAACAGTCAAGGCTCCTATCTCTTTAGCTGCTTGTGCAATGATAGGTGCAGCACCTGTACCTGTACCTCCGCCAAGACCGGCAGAGATAAATACGATGTCAGAACCCTCAAGCATAGATTTGATGTCTTCAAAACTCTCTAAAGCGGCTTCTCTGCCTTTTTCCGGAATCATACCTGCTCCAAGACCTCTTGTTGCATTGATGCCCAGTTGCATTTTGTACGGAGCAAGCGATGACTCTAATGCTTGTGAATCTGTATTGGCAACGATAAGATCAATATTGTTGATCCCCTCATTGATCATGTGGTTGATCATGTTACCACCACCACCACCTACACCGATTGCTTTTATTTTTGCACCATTTGTATTACATTTTGTTTCAACGATGTCGATTTCAAACTCTTCCATATTTTCCCCCTTTTATGATGTGTTTAAATATGCTCTCTATTTAAAAAAGCTGTTTGGCCCAGTTGGCAAACTTTTTAAATGGATTACTGTTCTCGTTCCCGATATCAGGAAGGTCATCAAATGAAATTGATGAAAGTTCATCAGATTCACTTTTTTGTTTTTTCTCTTCTTTTGGCTTTTTACTCTCTTCCACCTCATTGACGGTATTTCCTATTTTTATATCATTGAGGTTGTCTTCATAGCCTGTTTTAGAGTGCAACAACTCTTGTTGAAAATTAATTTCATATTGTGTATGCTCACCGGCTTTATAAAGGAGTAACCCAATAACTGTTGAAAATGCAGGATCTTTAAGTTCATCAAAAAGACCATCAATATCACTTGGTTGAGCGATACGTACAGGCATAGCAGGAAAAATTGATTGTGCCAATTCTCTGATACCTTTTAGCTTTGTCATCCCTCCCGTAAGGATAATGCCGGCACCTATTTGTTCTTTAAGTGCAGATTTCTCAAGAGACTTTGCCAATATCATCAATGCTTCTTCAACGCGGGAGAAGATGACACTGTGTACGATTTCCAAGGAAACACCATTTCGGTTTTCTTCATCACCGATGATTGGCAGCTCTATGATTTCATTAGTGGTTTCTATGAGGTTTCCATGACGTATTTTGACATTTTCTGCAATTTGCAGTGGCGTGTGTAGAGCCATAGAGAGGTCATTGGTAATGTGGTTTGAACCTACACCGAGGAAATCATTGTATCTGATAGAGTTACCTGTATGTATGACAAGATTGCTTGTCTGACCTCCTAAGTCGATGACTGCAACACCAAGTTCTTTTTCATCTGTATCCATTGTTGCAATAGCTGAAGCATATCCACTCAGCACGATACCATCCATTTCTACACCCGCAGAACGAACAGCCTTTTTAAGATTTGAAAGATTTGATTTTTGTGTCATAATGATGTTGACATCAACTTCCATACGACTGGCATTCATACCAAAAGGATCTTCGATATAGTCCTGATCATCTACTCTAAAGTTATAAGGAAGTACATGTATGACTTCATATTCATTAGGTACATTTGCATTATAAAGTGCTGTTTGCATCACCCGGTTGATCTCTTTTATAGAGATATCTTTGTGAGGTATATTGACAATACCTGTAGAGTTCAGGCTTTTCGCATATGCATTGGAGATGGAGACCGTTGCTGAAGTGATGTTGCTGCCTGCGATACGTTTTGCATCATTAATAGCTTTTTTGATAGATTTGGATGCAAGTTCAATATTGGTAATAGCACCTTTCTTGATCCCCTGGGATTTGGTGATACCATGACCTAGGATTTGGACTTTGCCTTCTTCAATTTCAGCTATAAGTGCGCATATTTTAGTGGAACCGATATCTATAGCTAAAATTGTATCACTCAATTTGTAAGTCCTTCCATATAAACTTCTGTAGGATATTTCTTATCTAACATCTTTATAAAGTTGGTTTCAAATGTTCTTTTCTTCATTTGATTGGCAGTTTCTTTTAGGAAATCTGTTTTATTAGCATCCATTGGTAGAAGCGTTTGTTCCATAATATTGTAAACTACTACTTTATTTGATACACTAATAATACCTTTTTCTTTAGATGATGTAAAGAGTTTTTGTAAAAATTGTAAACTTTCTTGTGAATTTAATGGTTTTAGGTTGTCATGCTTCTCTAAAGTAACAAAGTCTGAAACCGTTGCATTGCTTTCATTCAGATTTTTAAGTGTTGACTCTGCAAGTGTCAAAAGAGCTTCTTTTTTTGCTTCTAGAGTGTACAGTGCTGTTACCTCTTTTTTTGCTTCCTCAAAACGCATAACTTTAGGTTCCTGAATGCTGATGATCTTTACTGTAGCATATCGGTCACCGACAACTTTAGGCTTTAGAATGTCACCTGTGCTCTTTTGTCGGATTTCGTCCCAAAGCTCTTTGCTTAGTTTGGCATCACCAAGTGTAAGTGTAGTATCCTCAGAACTTTCAAGCTTGCCTTTTTTAAAGGCAATATAGTTTTTCTGAGCAGCTTTTTTTGTTTTCTTAAGTTTTAAATCTTTACTTGCTTTTTCTTTAGCTGCATCAAAAAGAAGTTGTTTGCCCGTGGCATCAGTATAGTTAAAGCTGTTTGCTTCGTAGAATGCTTTGAGTTCATCATCTGTGATATTGGTATCATGACTTTTTGTCCAAACAATAGAGAGTACATACGCTTTTTTTGTCATAAAATTCTCTTTTTGTGATTCCCAATATGCTTTCACTTTAGCTTCATCTATAGTAAAATTGACATCTGAAGGTGTCAGTACTTTGTACAAAAGTTTATCGGCTACATTCATTGCTGCAGAGATAGCTTCTTCTTCCAGGGGTAAACTTTCAGTTTGAAGTAATGCAAGTGTTTTGTTTATTGTGATCTCATCTCTCAGTGTTGCTTCAAAAACCTTTGCTTTGAGTCTTTGACTTTTAAGGTACCCCGCATAGATCTCTTTATTGAATACACCATTTTTTTGGAAGCCTTTGATCGATTCAAGTGTGTCTGCCACTTCTTTATCTGAAACAACAATACCAAGATCCTGGGCAAAGTTCAGTATTTTTGCCTGTGTTGCAAGTGTTGCAAATGCCTGTTTTATCAGTCCCATCTCTTTGGCTTTTTTATCATCAAGTTTACCTTGTAACATTTCATTGTATTGGTTGTATATATTGCTGTAAACCATATTGAGTTTAGATTGCTTGATTTCAATATTACCTACTTTTGCAACATTACCCGCTTTGGAACCAAAATTATAGCTTCCCCATCCTACAAAACCTGCACCTATAAATGCGATGGTTGCTACCCAGATGGTCCATACCAGGTATTTATTGTGTTTTTGCATCCAACTAATCATACTTCATCTACCTTCTATCGAAAAATTTGTACAATATTTTACCTAAATAAACTTGTGGTAAGATAGTAAATGAAACCTCAGAAACTATGTTAGAGCTTATGAAAGTGAGGACTTTAGTCCCACCTGAAATTTATTTGCTTGTTGAAGTTTTTATTTATGGGTAATCTATAAGTTCTTTTATGTATAACATGATGCAGATATTATACAGGACTGAAGTTTCTACTTCCAGATAGACTATAAAATTTAAAATGGAGCAGTGAATAAAATGCTTAGTAAAAATAATAAAATAATGCAACGTGATTTAGAGGTCATATGGCATCCTTGTACACAAATGAAAGATCATGAAACATTGCCTCTTGTACCTATCAAGTCAGGAAAAGGAGTTTACCTTTATGATTTCGAAGGCAATAGTTACATAGATGCGGTAAGCTCTTGGTGGGTGAATCTTTTTGGACATACTAATAAGATGATAAATAACAGGATCAAAGCCCAACTTGATACCCTTGAACATGTACTTTTGGCAGGTTTCACACATGAACCGGCAGTAGAGTTGGCACATAAACTTGTCAACATTACACCTCAAGTATTGGCAAAAGTATTTTATGTTGACAATGGTTCAAGTGCAGTAGAGGCAGCACTGAAGATGAGTTATCATTATCATCTCAATCGCGGGAAGCGTAAACCTCTTTTTCTCTCTTTGACAAACTCTTATCATGGTGAGACCATAGGTGCACTTTCTGTAGGAGATGTAGCACTCTACAAGAAGACCTATGAACCGTTACTCATAGCCAATATACAAGTACCTGTACCTAAAGATCAGAGTGAGGCAGCAGCAAGTGAGGCTTTAGAAGCTTTGGAAAAAGTATTACAGGAAAAAGCTCATGAGATAGCGGCATTGATACTGGAACCTCTTATTCAGGGGGCAGGTGGGATGCATATGTATCATGCTTCCTATCTTGTCGGAGCAAGAGAATTGACACAAAAATATGATATACATCTTATAGCAGATGAGATCATGACCGGCTTTGGGCGTACGGGTAAAATGTTTGCCTGTGATCATGCAGATATCTCACCAGACTTCATGACACTCTCCAAAGGTCTTACAGGCGGCTATTTACCTCTTTCTGTAGTGATGACAACAGATGAAGTCTACAATGCCTTTTACTGTGACTATAACGAATATAAGGCTTTTTTACATTCTCACAGCTATACAGGAAACCCTTTGGCTTGCAGTGCTGCTTTGGCTACTTTAGAGATCTTTGAACAGAATGATATATTGGGTGAAAATGAGAAAAAACGCATTTATATCAAAGAAAAACTGGAAAAGTTCTCACTGCTTTCCAATGTAAAAGAGATAAGACAGCAAGGTATGGTTAGTGCAGTAGAACTTAAAGGCTATAGAACAGAAGAGCGTATAGGATTACGTATCTATGAATATGCTTTAAGTCAGGGAGTTTTATTGAGACCACTTGGGCATGTTATCTACTTTATGCCCCCTTACATTATTTCCTATGAAGAGATAGACAGGATGATAGAGGTTGCGTATGAAGGAATCAGGCAACTGTTGACTGATTGAGTATTTTTTGTAGGTCGGGGTCTCCTGACCCCGACATAAAAATGTTGATGAGAAAAAAGTTTATTTTTGATTTGATATTGAATTTAGAAGTCGGGGTGAGGGGCACTCCGACCTACGAGAAAATTATCGTTTGAGGAATGAAAAAAGTCCTTTGTTGGTCTTTTGTAATCTTTCATAATGACTTATGGCTCTTTTGATGCCTAAGTCCATAGCATCCTTGTAAAGCGCTTCAGCTTTTTTCTTATTTTTGCCGATACCGATACCATGTTCATAAAACTGTGCTAAGTCACAGATCGCTTCAGGGTAGTCATCATCCATGGCCAAACGGTTAATGAGTGTAAAAGCTTCGGGAAGATTTTTTTGAAGTATTTCACCTTTATAAAGTTCTCTTGCCAGTATAAACTGTGCAAATTTGGATTCTGTAGCTCCGGAGATTAAAAGTAGTTGTGCCGCTTCTGCCTTTTGCCCCGATTCACTTAGTTTTGTAATATGTTTAATGATCTCTTCTATTTCCTGATCATTGTAGCCATCATTGCTTATTTGTAATAGCCATGCATTGACAGAGGAGAAGTTTTCATCACTCTCTTGTACTGGAGGATATTGGGTATGCATATTTTTGAATTTTTGCTTTATATACGGGATGACTTTGTATGATGATGATATATTGTCTGTAGATGGGGTGATCAGAGGTTTTTCTTGAATTGGTTTTCTACTACTCTCTTTAGAGGAAAATATAGTCTCTTCTTTTTCTTCTTTATGTTCCTCTTGGCTGATAAGTGTCTCTTCTGCTGTATCAAAAAAAGTATCTTTAGGTATGAGTGTCGTATCTATATGACTCTCCTTTATATTTTCTCCATACTGTTGCGGTTCATCAAAAAAAGTATCTTTTTGTATATGGCCGATATCATTGTTAGGCAGAATATTCTCAGCTTCAATATTCAGCAGTGCATCAAAATTAATACTCTCGTGCTCTTTTCTTGGGAGATGTTCAGTTTCTAATGAGCTAAAATCAAATACCTCTTTCTCCTCTTCCTCCTGCGTTTCAGGTGTTGTCATAAAAAGATCAAACTCTTCAATAAGTGTTTTTTCTTCCTCTTCTTTAAGTTGCTTTGTTTCCTGAGAAGTTCTTTGCAGTATCTCTTCTGTAGGTGTTTCAATATATTTAGTGATAAGTGCTTGCGTTTGTGCATAGTTCTCTGCCTGCAGCCCGGTAATGATCTCTTGGATTTTTACATCTGTTTTAAGGGGACTAAGTTTCAATATTTGAAGTTGTATCGTTTCAATATCTGTAATAGAGATAGCGAGTTTGATAATACTTAAACGTTTTTTTGTTTGATTCATACACATATCCTATGTTAGAAGTTTTGTTTTTTACATTACTCATTACATACTTCAAAATGCAATGGATGATATAAATGAGGTGTATTTGAAATAGTATAACAAAAATATGCTTTACTGCACTGTTGACAGATAACAGGGGCTGGAAGGTATGGAATCATACATGTGTAGTTACGGTAAACAAAGTTGAAGTTCTTTATGCCAAAGCATTTTATCTTAATATTTCAAGAGCCTCTCCATAATTTTGCAGCAAATTTTAAACGTAAATTTCAAGATAAACCTATAGGCATAAACAGGGTTAAAGGTATCGACAAAAATCATTTGACCGCTGTCAATGAAAAGTAAAAAAAGACAGCTTATACACGTTAATAGCTAAGGTGTGAATCTACATATTTGCACTCAAAGCCAACAATCTGCACGAGTTTTCCAAAATAGAGACTTTCTTTGCCATTTCGGTAATATCTCTGTCATAAGAGATAAGTCCGTATCCTTTGATAAGGAGTAGGTGGGTATCGTGTTTTTGGAAAAACTGAGGTATCTCGTATGGGGCACGTTCTATCCAGTCATCTATGTTTTTTGGGTCATAAACAATAACCTCACCCAAAACTTTTTTCCCGTGGTAGTCCTGAGGAGATACTTTACCGTGTTTTAAAGAGTAGGCGGTGGCATATGGCGGCATGGTGAAACAGACATATTTGGCATTGGGGATAGTCTCGTAGATGTGTTCGTGTATGAACGCATCTGCATTGGCTTCACCCCATCTGTAGTCTTTCTTCTGACAATCAAGCCTTATAAGTGACGCTTCTGTGATTTCATCCAGGATGGTATCTTTTGAGTTGATAATAAACCCGCTTGCAGATACTCTGGCAGAGATAGAACCATGGTAGACACCAAAGAAGTTTTTGTTAAACATAGAGAAGGAAACATGCTTGATGTCATCGATAAGATGTTTATCCATAAAAAGAGCCTTTTTCATCTAATTTTGGTATTATAGCACTAAAAAAGAGTGAAGAGTGAAGAGTGAAGAGTGAAGAGTGCATGTATGCATTGTTTCACAACGCTTTTGTAGAGAAAGGAAACATGTGGAAACTCCCCATATACCGGTATTGTTGGATGAAGTGTTGGAAAGTTTTAAAGATATTCCTGAGGGATATTTTGTTGATTGTACACTTGGGTATGCCGGGCATAGTTCCGAGATCCTGGCACGGTATACACACCTGAAGCATATCGGGATAGACCGGGATGATGAGGCTTTGGCATTTTCAAAAAAACGACTGGAACCTTTTAAGGATAGAAGTACGCTTTACAAAGGTACATTTGCTACAGTACTTCCTACTTTAAAAGAAGCGCCTATTACAGCACTGCTTGCAGACTTTGGTGTTTCCTCTTTACAGCTTGACAAAAAAGAGCGTGGATTCTCTTTTACTTCTGAAACTTTAGATATGCGTATGGATGCATCTGCACCTTTGAGTGCCTATGAAGTGGTCAATGAATATCCTAAAGAAAAATTAGAATATATCTTTGATGCCTATGGTGAGGTACGTTCTTATCGTAAGTTGGCTGCTGCAGTAGTAGAAGCAAGAGCTAAAGAGCCTATTAGAAGTGCTAAAGCTTTAAGCGAGATAGCAAAAAAGGTCATTCCTGCAGGCGGTAAGATACACCCTGCAACTTTGATGTTCCAAGCCATTCGTATAGAAGTAAACAATGAACTGGGAGAGATAGAAGGTTTACTGGATGCCATAGAAGCAAAACATTACAAGGGTGAAGTGGTTTCACTCATTACTTTTCACTCTTTAGAAGACCGTTTGGTTAAAAACCGTTTTAAGAAGTGGAGTACAGCGTGCATTTGTGACCCTCAGGCGATGCGTTGTACCTGTGGAAAAAATCATGCACTGGGTAAAGCACTTTCACGTAAACCCATTACTGCATCAAAAGAGGAGCTTAAAACAAACCCTCGAAGCAGGTCTGCAAAATTAAGAAGTTTTAGATTTAAAAATGACAGCTAAAAAGAAAAAATCTAATCCGAACGGTATTACTTTTGGTATGATCAGTGTGATTATGATGTCAGTGACCATTGTCTTGATACTGACAATGATCAAAATCTATTTGAGTAATCAAATCTACTATGAGAGTAAAAAAGTCAATAAAATGCAAAGAGAAGTAGAAGCCCTTAAGGCGGAAAAAGTGATATTGCAACAAAATGTGGAAGCACTGAAATTCAAAAACAGGGTGACTGATACAATATTTGTTATCAATGATATGGAGAATGAATGATCAGAAAATTCATTACATTTGCTATAGATAAACCTATCATCAACCATATTCTATTGGTTTTTATGCTGGTACTTTCTGTATTCTCTTATCAAAATATCCCTAAAGAGATCTTTCCTCCTTCTGAACTTGATCAGATCACAGTGACAGGTGGCTATCCTGGAGCCAGTGCAGATGTACTTGATAAGATGGTGGTTAAAACCATCGAAGATAATATGAAAAGTGTCAGTGAAATAGAAAATATCGATACCATAATACAAAATGGTTCTTTTTATATCAAAGCGGATATCAAACCGGGAAGCGACAATCAGCTTGTTCTGGGAGATGTAAAAGATATTTTGTCCAATACCAGACGAGATCTGCCGGCTGATATGAATGAGCCTATTGCCAAGATATCGATTCATGATTTTCCTTTGTTGCTTGTAGCGATCTCTGCCAATCTGCCAACCAAAGTATTGTTGGATATTGCAGAGGATCTCAAAAATAAACTGAGCACATATAAAGATCTTAGCGGCATTACAATACGTGGTGATGCAGAGGATGAAGTCTTGATCAAGATTGATGAAGAGAGGCTTCGTGTGTATGCTTTGCCTAAAGATGCAGTTTATGGAGCTATCAGCTCTTTAAGTTCCATCTTCCCCATAGGGACAATAGAGAAAAAAGGAAGTCATCTTTATATCTCTACGATCAATGGTGAGAAGAGTGCTGAAAAACTGGAAGAGACCCTTATCACCGTCGCAGGTAAAAGAGTACGGTTGGGAGATATTGCAACGGTGAGTTTCGGTTTGAGTGAGCAGAATGAGATATCTCATTTTAACGGTAAGAAAAATATTTCTATTAATATCAATAAAACCAAAGAGGGGAATGCCATTGCTTTGAGTAAAGAGATCAAGGCGATGCTTGCTGAGTTTGGTAAACAGTACAAAGATGTTGAGTTTGAAGCATATACCGATACTTCTGTATGGATCAAAAACAGACTGAACCTGGTCTCTTCCAATATTCTCTTTGGATTGATACTGGTCTTTTTGGCACTTTTTATGAGTGTGAACTATAAGATCGCATTGGTGGTAGCCATAGGGATACCGGCTAGTTTCATGATCACGATCATAGGTGCGGAGCAGATGGGGTATAGCCTCAATATGCTTACGCTTTTGGGGGCTTTGATCGCCTTGGGTATGCTGGTGGATGAAGCGATCGTTGTGGCAGAAAATATTTTCAGGCATATGGAAATGGGTAAATCTCCCCGAGAAGCAGCTATAGACGGCTCAGTAGAAATGTTTCCTGCTGTAATGACGGCAACACTGACAACAGTTTTTGCTTTCCTGCCTCTGTTGATCATGAGCGGAGAGATGGGGATGTTCATGAAAGTCCTGCCGGTAATGATCACTATTTTGTTACTTAGCTCTCTTTTTGAAGCTTTTTATTTTTTACCGTTGCATTCCAAAGAGTTTTATACCCGGGGTGATGTAGATAAAGAGCATAGCAGAAGTGACTTTTGGTTAAAAGTAGATCATATTTATGAAAAGATACTCGGAAGATTATTGCAGATAAAGAAACGTTCTTTATTCTTCATGGTTCTTTTTATCATACTGGCAACATTCGGTATGGCAAAGATCACCAAGTTTCAGCTTTTCCCGGAGTTCGATACAACACAAATATATCTCAATGGTAAAGTGGATATCAATTATAAACTTGAAGATACAGAAAAAGCAGTGACACAGATAGAAAAAAAGCTTTTGGCAAGTCTGGAAAAGAGTGAAGTAGCTTCAGTCACCTCTGTGATCGGGATGATGTTCAACCCTGATCAGAGTTTTGAAACAGGCAGCAACCTTTTCCAGATCTTTGTCAATCTTCATGAAAAAGCACCGGAAAACTTTTTTGACAGGTATATCAATCCTATCTTTTCTTTAGAATATGATGACAGTGATATGGTCCGAAAAAAGAAAGCACAGGAGATCGTTAAAGAAGTACAAAAAGAAGTGGTGGAAAAATTTAAAAATGTTAAAGTTGAAAGTGGTGATCTCCTTTTCAGGGAGATCAATGTTTTTGTACAACAGACAGGTATTGTGGGACATGATATCGAGATAGGGTTGAGCACACCTGATACGCAGAAGATTATGAAGGCTTTGGGGGCATTGAAAAAGGCACTTTTAGAGATCAACGGGGTGCATGATATTGCAGATAATGCCCAGGAAGGTGTGCAAGAGCTTAAACTTCGTGTCAATGAATATGGTCAGGCATTAGGATTCACCGAAGCATATGTCACTTCTGTGTTGAAAGGATCTTTTCTTAAAAGCGAATATGGAAAAATGTTTAATGATACCGGTCTGGTTCGTATACGTATAGAAGATCTCAATAAAGATAAAAATATCAAAATGAAGTCCATTATGATCTCTACACCTGATAAGCAGTACTTTGTAAGGTTGGGAGATATTTGTGATTTCAACTATCAAAAAAGTTTTGTAAAGATATTTAAAGAAGACAGTGAGAGAGTACGGTCTGTAACGGCAAGAGTAGACAGCAAAACAGTTCTGGCTACTGAAGTAATGGAACAGATAAGACCTCTGCTTCAAAAATTGGAAGATGAGGGGATCAAAGTTATCATCAAAGGGGAAGAGAAAGAGAACAAACAGATGAAAAGAGAGATGTCCCAGGCAGCGATGATCGCTATTTTCCTTATTTTTATTTCATTGGTATGGATGTTCAACTCTTTGATACTGCCTTTGATCATTATCTCTACGATTCCTCTTTCAATTGTAGGTGCTCTGGTCGGAACGTATCTTTTGGGTATCAACTTAACCATGCCCGGAGTGATGGGTATTATAGGACTTGCCGGAGTAGTGGTCAATGATGGCTTGATCATGCTTAGTTTTATCAAAGGCAGTAAGGATTATGATGAGGTCATGGAAAAAGCCGGTCACAGACTTCGGCCTATTCTTCTTACTTCCGTCACGACTGTCCTGGGGTTGTTGACCCTGATGTTTTTTGCAAGCGGACAGGCCCTCATTATCCAGCCTATGGCGATCTCACTTGGATTTGGTATTGCATGGGCTACGGTACTAAATCTTTATTATGTACCTTTGATGTATACCGTGATCTATAAGGTGAGTAGTGTTAAGGAAACGTGAACTGCTTCACGTTTGTAGCTACGGAACCAGAGTGGTGGAGCGAAGCGACCCACGGAGGCAACTATCTATTGGGGATACTTTTAAGCTTCTGTGCTTACTTCTTTTTCGTCCATTAAAAGTGACAGCTCTACATCATCCCCATATTCTTCAAAAAGTTGGCAAATTCTAT
Organism: uncultured Sulfurovum sp.; assembly: GCA_913055205.1. Classification (GTDB taxonomy): domain Bacteria; phylum Campylobacterota; class Campylobacteria; order Campylobacterales; family Sulfurovaceae; genus Sulfurovum. Next base: position 41,226 of record CAJXJN010000017.1, read on the forward strand.
CTAACTGGATATCTGAACGCTCCAGGTAAGGATTATTGTCTATGAATTGCCAAAAGGATTCTGGATTTTTGCAGAGTTTTTTGAGGTAATATTTTGTAATTTTACTCATATTTTTTTCTGTATCTTTTAAAAGCGCCAATTCCAACAATAAGTGCAATTTCTGAGAAGATAACGTGAAAGAGA
>CAJXJN010000018.1 GCA_913055205.1 uncultured Sulfurovum sp.
TTGACTTTTTACTGTTCATTATTGCGTTCATTTTTATTAACAAAACCTATTTAATGCCATTGGGCTTATGGTTTGATTGTTTACAAAGTGTTCATTTATTTTTATATGATGTTCGGAAACATATTTTAAGCCCCATATACTCATGGTTTATATGTTCGGTTATAGATTTCCTGGATCTCATCTAAAAAGTGAGTAGTTCGCTGTAATATAACACCATGAATACTTTTTGCACTTTTTCACTGTTGCGCTGTAGTAATATTTTTATCCTCACTTAGCCTTTATCAGCAATATATTTGCTCTCACGCTAAAAGCTGAATAGTGCTTTTACGTCTTTTTTTTGAATATAATTATCTTTTAATAGGTGCTTAATTTCTTGATCAGATAAAACCCCTAAATACTTGTGTAATTGAATATCTCTACAATTATTATATGCTTGTATCATACGTTGTTCAAAACTATTTTTAGGATTGTTTATATCCATAGGCTTTAGCTGGGTATCTCTTATCTTATCAAAAGCCTTTAACCCCTTGTTTTTAATCTTATAGATGGTAATTTGTATTTGATTATCTTTGAGAGGTTTTAATCTGAATAATCTCGCTCTGTACTGGTCGGCTATAATAAATCTTTTTAGTGTATCGTATGGCATAGATGGATTTTTCTTTATGAGTTTATCCATGGTTCTAAGTACCCATTCTTGGGACATTTGCTTAACAGTTTTATTTTTACCGCTAAAACCTAATCTTGACTTATTCCATTTACTTTCAGATACAAGTACTTCTTTAATGGTGTCACCTTTCTTTTTGTAATAAAGCCCATCTATGCCAAACTTGTACGCTATACCAGCCACCACAAGCCCAACCCCGATCATGATCAGAATATCTCCCATTGTTGTTCCTTTTTGCTGCTTCATTTTATGATTATAGCATAGCCGGTATGTTTAGGATGAAGTTTATTTTTAGATGAAAAGTAGCCTGTCCCCTCTTTTAACACTATTTTGGTTTACTCTATACCTCTTCACCATTATTTAAGAAATCCGATACAAATCCATTTTTTTTAAGTACCTGCATAACCGCTCTGAGCAAATAGTTATTTACAAAATGTATTGTATAAATTCTTCCGCCTTTTGTGGTAGATATTAACATCTTTTTATCTCTAAGTTTTGCCATAGTTATGGACTTCTTTTTGGAGTCAGTTATGCCAAGTTTACTCAACTCTTCAGATTTCATAGCCATCTCTTCTTTGTTAACAAGATAGGTAAGAATTTTAAACTCTTGAGTTGTTATATGCTCATTCTCTCGTGCTATTTTAAGAGCTGGCTGGAGTATCTGTTTTTTGACATAATTTTGATCAAGCAATGAGTCTATCTTTTCTATCTCATTTTTAAGTCCCAAGAGGAAGTACTCACACCATTCCAGTACATCACTATCTTTAAGTGAATCAGCCTTCGAGAGCATATCGTAATACTTGTCTCTATCAGTATAAAATACAGATGATGGATTGATGATACGCCCATTTTTTACCTGAAATCCAAGTTTGATCAAAAAAGCATAATTGAGTAGTCTTCCCATTCTGCCATTACCATTATCAAATGGATGTATGTGTTCAAATCTATGATGGGCAATTGCCACCATCAGAAGCTGATACTGCTCCTTGTGAGACTCATTGATAAACGATATAAAAGCATCAAAATACTGTTGGAGTACAAAATGGTTTGGTGGTGTGTGCCCTGAACTTTTAATGCTGACATCATGCTGTCTAAGTGCACCAGAATAGCGTGAGCCTTCTCCATTGGGTGGTGGGGTCAATCCATCGGTAAGTATTTTGTGTATCTCCGATATAAAGGCTCTGTCAAACTGCGTTGTTTCATTGGTATGCTCTTCTATAAAATGAATGGCTTTTTCAAGATTGATGATCTCATCACTACTCTCATCATTGCTACCATCTACAATAATCTTTTCAACATACTCCGAAAGTGTGGTATTGTTTCCTTCTATTCTTGCCGATCCCAGTGTCTCAAGTATCTGAAATATGTCTTTTAGCTGAAAAAATATATATGGTGGTACATCCCCACCCAACTGCTTTGTACGAAGCTTTTCTAAATCCAAAATGATATTGGCAAGATCACTTCCCCAAGATGGGTCTGGTATCTGTATTGCTTCCATCTTAGTTCCTTTTTATTTTTTTATTACTTCCCTCTAATTTCTCTCTAAAGCCTATTTTAGCGATATTTTCTTTATGCCTTATTGAAGTATTACTTCCATTTTAGCAGAGATCTCACTTCCTATTAGCTTCCTTTCATCTACACAAACTTCTACTGAAGCAGTGTTTTTTAAGGAAAAAGCAGCCTGTCTACCTTTTCCTTAAACTTTTAATAAGAGAATTCACTATTAAACGATATGGGCTTAACCTTTAATAAGGACTTGTTTCAGTCAGCAAGTGATACAGGTTTATTTTTCAGTACCAGACTCTATATTTTTTATGCTGCTATCTGCCGAACAGACGTATCAGAAGCGAGACAATGATGGAGATCAGTATCATGGAGGTGAGCGGAAAGAAAAAAGAGGTATGTTCACCCTGATAGCTGAAATCCCCCGGTAAATGACCGAACCACCCTAAAAAACCAAATTTATAAACTATACCTATCACAACAAGTCCAAGCCCGATCACGATAAGAAGATCTCCCATTGTTGTTCCTTTGTACTGATTCATTTTATGATTATAGCATAGCCGGTATGTTTGGGATGAAGTTTACTGTCCCCTTTTATTCTGGAATAAAATAACAGCGATAGGCAAATATCACAAATTCATATAAAATATATACTTAAGTATAAACTATGTATACTATTTTTAGTAATCCAATACAAAAAATATGTATTTAGTTTATTATTAGGATATAAAATGATAACTTCGCTACTTACCTTTTCAAACCAGATCAAGTCACAAGCAGTACCAGAGTACAAACGTTTTCTCTATTCTGAAATAGATTTCAATGAAAGGCTTATAGGTATCATAGGGGCAAGAGGAGCAGGGAAAACCACCCTGCTTTTACAATATCTCAAAGAGCAAACCAATGCAAAAGAAACCCTCTACCTCATTGGAGATCATCCTCTTGTAGCAAGTGAAGGACTTTTTGCCATAGCAGATGCATTTCAGAAAGTGGGCGGTAGAGTATTGATCATTGATGAGATCCACAAAGTAAAAGATTTTGAGATAGCACTTAAACTCATATACGATAGTTTTTTTGAACTCCAGGTCATCTTTACAGGTTCATCTGCAGTGGCACTTGACCATGCCAAAGCAGATCTCAGTCGTAGAGCTGTCATCCATACTTTACCAGTACTCTCTTTTAGAGAATATTTAGAACTGGAGACTGGAATAAGCTTTAAAAACTATACACTAAATGACATACTGGAAGATCATACTCAAATAGCCATAGGCATACTCTCGAAAGTAAAGCCTTTAGCATACTTTGACAGCTATTTGAAGGAAGGTGCCTATCCTTTCTATAAAGATGGAAAAGGAAGTTACATGCAAAAACTCTTGGCAGCTACTATGCAAGTACTTTCTACAGATCTTCCTTCGATTTATGCCATAGAACATGACAAAATAAACTCACTTAAGAAAATGCTCATCATGCTATGCAGAAGTGAACCTTTTGATATTAATATCTCAAAACTTTGTGGTGCAGTTGAGTTGAACCAAAAAACACTCTACAAATATCTTGGTATTCTTCAATCTGCAGGACTTATACGTATTCTCGGAGCTAAATCTTCCGGGATCAGCATCATCTCAAAACCGGAAAAACTGTACTTGGACAATACCAACCTGTTTAATATCTTTTGTGATACTCCCAAAGATGGCACAATAAGAGAAACTTTTTTTGCATCTGCACTCTCTTATACCCATTCGCTCAATTATCCCAAAGACGGCGGAGATTTCATTGTCGATGACACCTATACCTTTGAAGTAGGCGGTAGAGGGAAAACAAAGAAACAGATCAAAGATCTTGACAACAGCTTCATTGTATCTGCAGATATGGAAATAGGAGCTACCAATAAAATACCACTATGGTTATTTGGTTTTATCTATTAACGATACAACCCTTCAAGCATATCTCTTCCATTTCATGACTCTTGGAATCAAATATCAACCGGCTACATTTCATTCACTACAGTTGTACTCTCAACAAAACTGCCCATGAGACAATAACGATTTTGCAAGGTCACGCTATTTTCAATAGTGATAGTTTCCAGATCTATTTTGTACAGTGTACTGGTTTGATCGGTATTGAACATAAAATAGAGCTTTTGATCTACTATATGCGAAGTATGTGACTGCATCGTGATACCAGAATAGATTTGATCAGAGAATGTCAACTCTTTGATGAACTTGTGCGATGTTGGATCAGCTGCATCATAAAATGATTTAAAATTATCATAATGGTTGGTTGTGATCAGCATATTGTCATAAAAGCTAAAATGCCCTACCCCTTTTCCCGATCTGAATGTATCTGCCAACTCCAATTGCAGAAGATCCAATACAAATACATTGCCCTCAGCTGAACCGATATAGATATAATCCGCGATAGGATGCAGCACCCCATGATGGGCTCCCCAGGAAGCACTGTTGAAATCATCCGGAAGATTGCTGAATGAACTGAGTAACCGCTCTGTTTCAAGTGTGATTTTTCCCTCCGCCACAGAGAACTTAACTACCCCCGGAGAGCTTGCATTCTGTTCTCCCTCGCAGATAACATAATAGTATCCATCTCTATACATCACATGATGTACACTGCTTTGTGTTGTTATTTTAGAAACAGGCGTATATCCGTCTTTAAGATAAAGCTCTATACTGTTTTCTGTTCTGTCCAAGAGTAAAAAATAGTCATTGTCCACCCAGATCGGATGTCCTGTTGCATTCTCTCCTCCATAAGAGATGGGTGTTACATAAGGGGAGTCAGAATAAGAGGGGGAGGCTACATTTGATGTAATGAGCGCAGCGGCCGGCTCATTGGTACTTGTTAACAAAATATCACTGCCCTGAATACTGATCGAACGCGGATAAAAACTTAAATCTATTTCATAGCCAATGGTATTGGTACTGCTGTCCAAGATACCTATGGTGTAGTCAGCTCTATTGAGAACATAAAGCTCTTCATCAAGCGCCTGGGCTATTTCATAAGGATACATGCCGTTACTGCTGATCGTCTCTTTAAGTTGCATTTCTGCTGTATCGAGAGCGACAACATCATTGTTCGTTATATCACCATAATAAAGTATGGTGCTTGTCGTTGTTACCTCTGTAGCGGCATCATCCATGTGCTTGCCGCAACCAAGAAACAAAAAAGTAGAGATCATTAAAAGACAGTAACGCATTATAATTCCTTTTGTTTGGAGTCAATATGATAAGAGAACCCTCTCAATGCTTAGGGTTATACCGAGGGTTTGAGTAGTAAAGTATAGAAGTTCCACCTCTGCACTGTAGTGACCATTCTACCGTCGCAATATGAATGCAATATGAATACAAAGTCCCTTAACTTCGAGCAGATCATGGCTGTATTGCTTTGATAATTCAACCGGTGTGTATAGTTGACATTCGGGAGGGATCAAGAGAATGGTACAGTGAGCAGATTTGACTCCGGAACAGGTCAGGATCTTCTACATCTGTGAAGAAGAGAGAAAATGGCATATGCATTGAGCATATCTATATAGATATTTGTTCCATCACTGCGGATCTTAATTAAAAATGATTCACTGTAGTCTTTTTGGTCTTCTTTCAGATCAAAACTTTTTATTGCAATTCATCCACCCATCTTCCATTTCATTAGGCTAAGGATTTTTGTTCTTGCCCCACAGATACTCCGCCCATTTGCGTATCTCGATCATGCCGAATACCCACAGTGTCATCAGACCGATCATCGTAAGTGACTCTGCATTCAGCGGAAGGGTATGAAAAACATCTGAAAGCACATAAATGGCAAACAGCTGCAATATCAGACCGATACCGATGCCGTAAAAGATATATGGATTGATATGCAATGATTTTTTCATGTTCTTCAAAAAGGGTTCATGCTCTTTGAGTGACTGCAGACCGTTGACCCATGTAGCAATGACAAAGGCTGTAAAGAGTGTGGATATCGCACTCTCCTCTGTATAATGATCCAGCATCCAGATATATAAAAAGAGTGCACCCATACTGATCACCAGTGCGGCATAAAGTACCCGCAAAAGCTGTGTTTTATCTAAAAATTGTTCATGCAGTCTGGTTGGTGCTCTGCGCATGACATCCTCTTCATCTTTTAAAAATGGAAAGGTTTTATCCAGTGCACTGTCTGCAACGAGATTGATCCATAAGATCTGTACCGGATAGAGCGGCAGCGGCAGTGCCATGAAGATCGCACCGGTGATAAGTATCACTTCATCCAAACTTGTAGAGACGAGAAAATAGATCGCTTTTCGTATATTTCTGGCAATAGTCCGCCCCTGCCTGATCGCATCGACGATGACAGAGAGGTTGTTGTCGGCAAGCACCATATTCGCAGCAGATTTTGCCGCATCGGTGCCGCCTCCCATACCGATCCCCAGATCTGCAGCTTTGAGCGCCGGTACATCATTGGCTCCGTCACCCGTCACTGCAACGATCTCTCCTTGTTTTTGTAATGCTTTAACGATACGGTATTTGTGTTCAGGAAGCACTCTTGCCCAAACAGTGACTTTGGGTAAAATCTCTTCGAGTGCTTCATCATCCATATCGTTAAGTTCTTTTCCGCTGACAACCAGGTCCCCCTCTTTGTAGATATCTACCGACTTTGCAACTGCAGCAGCAGTAAGGGGGTTGTCCCCTGTGATCATCATTACTTTCACGCCTGCTTTTTGTGCCGTCTTTACTGCCTCTAAAACCCCCTCTTTGGGAGGGTCCAAAAAGCCTACCAACCCCACTATCTCGATCTGCCATTTGTCGATATCATCTGTCGTGTACTCTCCTGTACCCAATGCAATGACCCTTAACCCGTTGGAAGCCAGTTTGTCATGCTCTTTTTCAAGGGTCTCAAAATCTTCCTTGTTCGTGGCAAATCCTTTGAGTGATTCAAAAGCACCTTTGACAAAGATCCTATGCTCTTTTTGAACCATATTGGAACTTGCCATCAGTCTGTATTTGGTATCGAAAGGGTAAAGGTTGACACGGGGGTATTTTTGTCTGATGCTCTCATACTCTTTGCCGACCCAAAATGCAAGGGCAGTATCTACCGGATCTCCTTTCCCTTCTATCGATTCATTGGCAAGGGCTGAAACGGTATACGAGAAGCTCTCTTGAAGAGAAAAGACCTCTTCTACCTTAAGTTTGCCCTGAGTGATGGTACCGGTCTTATCTGAAGCGATAACCGTAGCGCTTCCCAGGGTTTCAACAGAAGGCAGATGACGGATGTAGATCTTTTGGACACTGAGCGTCATCGCACCGATCGTGAGTACCAGTGTCACGACGATCGGCAGACCTTCCGGTACGGCAGAAACCAGTTCAGCAATGACCAGATAGATGACCTCTATCATCTCTCTGCCTTGCCAAAGGGCAAGGATAGCAGTAAAGGCGATGATCACAAGCAGGATAAACATATGTTTTTTGATAAAGACTTCCAGTGCTTTGGTCAGAGGGGTCACAGGAGACTCCTCTTTTGCTTTACCGGCAATAGACGCAAGATACGTCTGTTCTGCTGTAAATACCACAAACCCTTCCGCATTACCTTTGGTTACGGTAGTCCCGGAGAGTGCCATATTGTCCAGTTCATAGGGAAGGCTTTCCCTCGGCAAGGTAAGCTCTGCCTCTTTTTGTACCGGTACAGACTCTCCTGTAAGAATCGATTCATCGATCACCAGTCCCTCTGTATCAAAAAGGCGTATATCGGCAGGTACAATATCTCCTTCGTTTAAGATGATGACATCTCCGGGTACAAGCTCTGCAGAGGGGATGGCAAATACCTGGTTTTCACGTTTGACTTCGGTTTTGCTTTCAGTCAGTTTTCTAAGTGCTTTGATAGAGGAGAATGCTTTGACCTCCTGCCAAAATCCGATAAATGCATTGATAAGGATGATAAGCACTATCAGCAAACCTTCATGCATCTTTCCCAAAAAGAAAGAAAGCGTGGCAGCTATTACCAGCACATAGACCAAAGGACTTTTAAACTGTGCAAAAAAGAGTCTGTAAAGATTGTGTTTTTTCTCCTGGAGCTCATTTGGACCGTAGATAGAGAAGTTTTTTTCTGCAGCAGCATGACTTAATCCCTCTTTTGAGGTCTCTAACTGTTCTGCTAACGATTCAACCGTTTCGACATGAGGATGTTCTGGAATAGTCATGGTTTACCCCTCTTACGCAGAAAACCTCTGCATATCATTAGTCTGGAGGTCAAAAAAGATGATGATCAGAGATCTGCTATTCAGGTCTCTCTTCCTTGATCTCTGCCCATTGGCCTAGATTTGTCGGAAAGTTTTCACATTCGTTCTTAAATCTGTCCCATTCGACATAGTCGGTGTTGAAGTTTGCAACATCCTGTGCTGCACGCTCAGCACTGTCATAAGAGCCGAGCATCTCCTCATTTATCCAAAGTTCGTATCTTTTATGTCCGATCTTTCTTATTTCAAATCTTCCGACATCTGAATTATAAATATACATTATCATTTACATCTCCTTCTTTTACTTCAGAGTTGCCCTTCACTGCCATTAAGCTAAGGTTTTTGTTCTTGAAAGTGATACGTCAGCTTCGCCTGAACGCTTGCCGAAGCTAAAGCATCGGTTCCAAAAATATTCGTATAATCTCTTAGCTTAATGGTATTGGAAGTGCTCTTTATACCCATCTTATCATATTACAGATAAAAGCATCTAACTAGTGCTATAATTGACCCCTCTTAATAGACTTCTTGCAAAACTCTATATTTTGCAAGAAGTCTAATATACAAATGGAGGATGGTTATGATAAAGCATCTGTTCTGGTTGATGATATGGGGTGCAGTATTCGGATACATGGAGGCTGCTGTCGTTATCTATCTTCGGGATATCTATTATCCTGAGGGGTTTACATTTCCTCTGGTCGTCATTCCTGCACCTATCATGCTGATCGAAGTTTTGCGGGAAGCAGCAACACTGCTCATCGTGTGGACGACAGTATATCTGGTACACGAGAGACTGCAGAGCCGTATTGCAGCTTTTGTCATACTGTTTGGTATATGGGATATCTTCTACTACATCTTTTTGAAACTGCTTCTGGACTGGCCGGAAAGCCTGGTTACATGGGATATCCTCTTTCTTATCCCTCTGCCGTGGGTCGGACCGGTCTGGGCACCGGTCCTTGTCTCTATCGGACTTATCTATGCCGGTACAGCCATACTGATACGTAACTATCAAAACCGCTTTTTGCATTTTGGCAGAGGATTTATACGGAGTGAACTTTTTGCAGCACTTCTTATCATCGTTTCATTCATTATCCCCGGTTTATCTGTGGCTGGGCAGAGTCTCCCAACCCACTTCCCGTGGTACCTGTTCCTCATGGGGTTCTTCACAGGGCTAGGCGTTTTTCTTTACCATTTTTACCGTTCTGAGAATATCAAATGAGAAGTATTGTCAAATATGTATTGACTCCCGCATATATAAATCAGATCTCTTCATACTCCAGGTCATAGTGATACTCCGAAAAATTTCTCTCAAGCATCTTTTCGATCTTCTCACGGTACTGCACAGCTCCAAGGGAGTTTGGAGAGAGAAAGACAAAAGCAATATCAGCTTCTTTGGCGTATTCACCGCTGACATCAAGCACAGAGAGGTTAAAGGCTTTGAGCTTCTCTTTCATGCTGTTGGTGACACTCCTGCGTCCTTTGAGTGATTGGACATACGGCAGGTCTATGTGAAATATGCAGTTACAAATAATCATGGGTAATATTATATCTGATTTTTGTTTTATGGGGAATGGAGGGTCTGTCATTGAATCCGGCAAAGGGCAAAGCAATTTTCTCTGATCGATCTTCAGTAATGTTCAGGTGAGGAAAGTAAACCTTAGTCCCTCCAAAAAATAGGCTATACTATTACATCACAAAAAGCGCTATAATAAAAACTATAGAGGTACAAAATGTTAAAAAGAAAAATGAGACTCTTCAAACTGCTTGGTTTTACCGTATCGATCGATGCGAGTTGGGGGATCATCCTTTTTTTGGTGATCTGGTCGCTTGCTGAGGGACTTTTCCCCAATTATTTCCCGGATCTTAACATACGAACCTATTGGCTGATGGGACTGTTCGGGGCGATAGGGCTCTTTGTCTCCATCATCATCCATGAGTTCTCCCACTCACTCATAGCCCGCAAGTACGGACTTCAAATAAAAGGTATCACACTCTTTATCTTTGGTGGCGTAGCTGAAATGAAAGATGAACCTGACAATCCCAGAACTGAATTCTTCATGGCAATCGCAGGACCCATAGCCAGCTTCATACTTTCCCTTCTCTTCGCTGCCTTCTATCAGATCACCACCATCATCGAAGCACCCGTACCACTCATAGGGATACTAGGGTATCTCAGTGCCATTAATATGCTGCTTGCAATATTCAACATGATACCGGCATTTCCTACAGACGGCGGACGGATACTACGTTCCGTTCTATGGTGGATAAAAGGCGACATCCGCTGGGCGACGAGGTTGGCTTCACGTATCAGTCTGCTATTTGCCATAGCCATCATCTTCATAGGATTTATGAATCTGATCGGAGGCAATTTCATAGGGGGATTGTGGTGGGTACTCATCGGATCTTTTCTCTTTAATGCTGCCAACGCTTCATATCAAAATCTGCTGGTAAAGCAATCATTTGAAGGAAAAACCGTACGTGACTTCATGAACCCCAATACGGTTACCGTACCTTCGAAGATAACACTGCAGGAATTTCTTGACAAGTATCTCTACCACTACCATTACAAGATGTTTCCTGTCATGGAAGATAATAGCGTTTCAGGGATCATCACGCTACAGGCTCTCAAAGCAGTTCCCCGTGAAGAGTGGCAGCACCTCCTGGTTGATAAAGTGATGCATCCGCTTAATCCGGACAATTCGATAACCCCTGATACCCCTATCAAAGATGCCCTAATTCAAATGAATGACACTGGGCTCAGCCGCCTACTGGTCATGGAGCACAAAAAGATGATAGGGATCGTTACCCTCAAGGACCTACTCGAATTTTTGACAGTGAAGATGGAGCTGGAAGAGTAAATCCTCCTCATCTTCAACCCCTCCTCCGAAAAACTATTTTTACATATCTATATAACACCGAATTACAATTTGCATGATACATTTCAGCTTTCTCAAAAAGGGATCCAAGTTCATCTAAATTGCTGATCCTCAGCTTGCTTCCAATCCCAAAATAACCATACTAAGAGTAGCACTCCGATCCCCAGATTGATCCAACTGCCACCATCTTCAAAAAGCTTTTCAAGTACCCAGTAGAGCTGTCTTCCCGTCTCTGTCGGTTCGGTCAGAGTATGGACATGCGCCCAGGCAGTGATCTCCCCTCCCCAGATGAATCCTGCGATCTCCGGGACGATAAAGAAAAGCACAATACCAAGCGCACCCCAAATACTCCGACTTGGCTTCAGTGATTGGGCACTTTTTCGCAAGACAGGATTTCTCGCTGCACGCTCGGCTGCAGACTTGATACGTTTTTTCATTTTCTCTTATACTCCATTATATAAAAAATTTAGGGTCTGTAGGTCAAAATTCAAGATTTGAATCCTGACCTTTAAAATAAAAGGCGGTAGTTCAAATCCACCTCCCGCAACTCAATCACTTCACAACAGACAAAATCTTTAATAACGCATTAACATCTTCAAGTATATAATCAGGTTGTATCCCCTTGTTCAGATCACACTCTTGAAACTTTCCTGTTTTTACCAGTGCCGCTTTGAGTCCGGCATTTTGTGCACCTTGAATGTCTGATTCTATGTCATCTCCTATCATAAGAACTTCATGAGGCTGGAGTCCCATCGATCCTACGGCAAGATGAAAAAAGGTTTGACTGGGTTTACCTATGATCCTGGCTTCTTTGCCTGATGCGAACTCCAATGCGGAGATGAAACCGCCGGCATCCATGGAAAGTACCCCGTCATCATCTTTAAAATATCTGTTTTTTGCTGCTGCAATAAGTGAAGCACCATTTGTAAGTGCTCTGAATGCCCTGTTCATATGTGCATAATCAAAATTGGTATATGCATCCCCTACTACTACAAAATCCGGATGGTCTGATTTAAGGGACTCGAAATAATGGTCTGCTTCATCTGTCATAACGGTTTGTACAGTAGCATGATTTGATAAAACATAATTTTTTGTAGCATCCAGTGCTGTAAAAAGTTCTTCTTTGTTGATATTAAACCCGAAATTTGAGAGTTTTTCAATGATGGTTGAAGGTACACGTCTTGTTGTATTTGTTACAAAACGAAGGGGGTAATGCTGTTGCAGATACGAAATGGTATCGGTAGCACCATTGATGACGTGGCTTCCCACATACAGTACTCCGCCAATATCAAAGATCAATCCTTTTATCTTTTTCATGAACGGCTCCTTTGTGAACGGTTTTCCGGTACCCTATTATACTATATACTCCACCAGATCCTCACTTTTTCCACTCTCTTCCCGAAAGGACACGATATTGAATTCCGGCATACGCTGCCGCTTTGACATACATATCTCTCTTTCGGTCTTCCTGTCCGGACCTTCTATACTGTACCCTTATTTTTGACTATAATAAGAAAAACCACTCTGTTTATATACTTCGGGAACAGGAGGCAACAATGCACCATCCAATACAACTGAAACTTATACGCATCTATTTTGCTGCTGTCAGCCGTTTGTTTCCTTCTTTGGCTGTGATATCGGCACACAGGCTTTTTCATCATCCGGTCAACAGCAAAAGGAAGAACCGTCATGAAAAAGCACTGCCGAAAGCAACGAAATTTTCTGTCCCTCTTTACGAAAAAGCAACACTGCAGGGATACAGCTGGGGCAGTACAGATCATCCCACAGTTCTCCTGGTACACGGTTGGTCAACCACATCACGAAGCATGAGCCATTTTGCTGAAATACTACTCAAGAACAACTACCGGGTAGTCTCCTATGATGCATTGCGCCACGGAGAGAGTAAAGGAGCATTCTCGGACCTGGCAAACTGGGCGGACAGTGTACGGGCTGTGTTGAAGCATACCGGTCCGGTAGAGTGTATCATCGCCCACTCTTTTGGAGGTGCAGCTGTGACCGTAGCTTCCAAACTGGGGTTACCCACTGAAAAACTGGTTCTTGTCGCACCTATCCATGATGTGATCTCTGTTTCCGATAATTTTGCAAAACACTTGGGTATCCCTCCTTATGTCACAGAAAAAATGCGTGATTATACATGGAAACATAATGAAAAAGGATTTCAAAAATACGGAACTGACTGGAGTGACTTATTTAACTCCGGGCTTCATGTACCAACACTTATATTTCACGACAAAGAAGATAGGGAAATAGGCATAGAACACTCTAAAGCGTTATGTCAAAAATGGCCGTGGGCAATACTTGAACAAACCCAGGGTTTAGGGCATAGAACGATCTTGGATAATGAAGCTGTAGTAAAAGAGACTTTGGCATTTATACAAAATAAAGCGTACCCTTTATAATGCTTAAGCCGTTTTAGTACGATAAAATCCAAAACAGATAAAAGTCATTCATAAACCAAAAAGACCCTATAGAAACAATTAGAACACAATACCGTAGAGACTTAAGCTGGCGTCCGGCTCTATTCTTCCCTTTTCTTGGCTGGGTTTCTCCTATATATTTTAGTTTTTTCAGGTACATACATATTCATTACAGCAACCCCTCATCAGAAAAACTGTAAAACCCGTGCTTTGAGAGTATGACATGGTCAAGCAGCTCTATACCTACTAACTTTGACACCTCTTTGAGCCTTTGGGTTATCTGTATATCTGCCCTGCTCGCTTCGAGTGTTCCCGATGGATGATTATGGGCGATAATGATGCCTGCTGCTCTGTCAGATATCGCATCACTGAACACCTCCCTTGGATGGACTATGCTTTGGTTCAGTGTGCCTATGAACACTGTGCGTGTGTTAATGATGTGGGAAGCACCATCGAGGGTAATGGTGAGGAAATGTTCTTGGGTTTTGGTGCTAAAAGGTTTGAGTTCATCATAGACCTCTTTTGCTGATGTGATACGCGTGTTGTTGCGTATGAGGTAACGTTTGCTTAGTTCTATAGAAGCGAGTATCTGCGAGGCTTTGGCTATGCCCAGTCCGTGAATGTCACAAAGTTTGTCAAGTGTCAAGTTGTCAAAGTCACTCTCTAACATAGAGACGATCTCTTTTGACAACTTACGTACATCTTTTCCCTGCACACCAGAGCCAAGCAGCATGGACAAAAGCTCATCATTTTTAAGTGCCTGGGCACCTTTTGCTGCCAATTTTTCTCTGGGCTTGTCATCTTTATGTAACTCTTTAATACGTTTCATTTTATAAACCTTATTTCCTTTTTATCGATCTTCTGCATCTCTCAAAGTCCATAAATCTTCTTCCTGAACCTATGGATTGCCAAAGTATAAACCTATTCCCCAAAAGCACTTAAAAAGATGTCAAATTGACATACTTTTGAATCCTTTTGAAAGACAAAGTAATTTATAGTATACTAATGTCAATATTATAAACATGAAGGTACATCTATGAAAAAAACTTCTTTATTTCTTCTTCTTTTCTCTCTTCTTTTCTTCACTGCCTGTGAAGGACCAGGTTTAGGGGGGAAAGTTAAAAAAGAGTATTTCACCGGAGGAAAGCTCCGTTCTGAATTTTTCATGACCGACTCGACCGGACAAAATGGTCTGCTTAAAAAATATGGCTACGATGGGAAACTTACATCAACTGTTACCCTCAAAAATGGTGTTAAGAACGGTATAGAAACCTGGTTTGATCCACATGGCCGTGTTATTATGAGAATACCTTATGTAAATGGAGAAAAACATGGTATTCAAAAAGCTTATTATCCAAATGGTGATGTTATGATCGCTACCACTTACCAAAACAATGTAAAAAATGGTAAAGCAACAGCCTATAACCAGGATGGTACTATTAATCAGCAGGTCATATTTAAAAATGGTAAAATCATAAACTAATCTTTGATGTTGGCACTTTTACCACAATATACGCATATCGTCAACCCTAAACTAAAACATACCTATCTCACTTTTGATGACGAGGCGAACCTCGTCATCAAGTCTCCCAAAGTCTCTCAACACTACATCGAACAACTACTGCTTAAAAAATCTAAGTGGATCAACAGATCCAGAGAAAAACTTTTGCAGAAAAAAGGGAGACTTTTAGATTTTTCTGAAGAGGCAACACTCTATTATCAAGGTCATGCGTACCCATTGAGACTGATAGCTCACTCAAAAAAGAGAACACAACTCATCTTTAGTCAGGAAGCATTTTTACTCTATTATCACCACTACAATGAAATGATTTTTCAAAAACATATTGACAACTTTTACAAAGAAAAGGCGAAACAGTGCCTTCCTCCTCTTGTAGAGAAATGGTCTCAGCAGATGGCTCTTGTACCTGAAAGTATACGCTTTCGTAAAACAAAACGGCAATGGGGCAGCTGTTCCGGGGAGAATGTTTTGAGTTTTAACACAATGCTCATGAAGCTTCCTCTATCTGTGATACAATACATCATCGTTCATGAACTGGCACATATTGAACATAAACACCATCAAAAAAGTTTTTGGTGCTTAATTGAACAACATTTGCCTGACTACAAAGAACATGTCACAGAACTAAAGAACTACACCACTTAAGGAGTCACCCATCGATTTTTATCTTTTAGCCTTTATGCTTATCATCCTTACAGGGTCAGTAAGCGTTTACATCTATTATCTTAAAGAGAAGAAAGAGCAGCTTGACAGTATCAAAAGAGGCTTTTGTCCCAAGTGTCATCAAAAAAGCATAGAGCTGACAGACCAACGGTCCGGCGGCTGTTCGGGTCCAAAGATCCTCTCTTTTGAATGTACGGAGTGCGGGTATGCCAACAGTTTTTCCGTTGAAAATAGCGGAAGTTGCGGTACGGGCGGATGTCACTAGTTGACACCTAAGCCTTTTCATGTTATAACCTTTAAAAAAGGTATTTTATGCACTTTTCTGCAAGTTCACTCAACTTTTCTATACTCCCTTATCAGGAAGGGTATAACCCTCCGGTCACTAAACCAAACCCGGCATTTTTAACAGAAATAGGCGAAGAAGGGATACGTGCACTGCTCGACAGATTTTATATGGGACTCTTTGAAAGTCCTATCAAACACCTCTTTCCCAAAGACAAAGAGGAGATGAAACAAGCAGGACAAACTTCTGCAGATTTTTTCATCCAGATCTGTGGAGGGACACCCTACTTCAACCAAAACCGCGGAGCACCCCAAATGGGAAGGAGACATGCTCCCTTTGCCATCACTCCTGAGGCAAGGCTTCACTGGCTTGTTACTTTTGAAGAGGGACTGCAACCACTCATAGGGAAAACCGGTGATGAGAATCTGCAAAGTTTTTGGGACTATATCAATGTATTCTCCATCTGGATGGTAAATACCAAAGGTTAATTAAATCTCTTTACTCGTCTATGGCAATAAGGGGTACCTCCCTTACGCACATAGTGGTCTTGATGATACTCCTCTGCAGGATAAAAAGGTGCTTTGTCTAAAACTTTTGTAGCTATCTTTAGCCCTTTGCTTTCCAGTATGCTGATGAGTCTGTTTACTGTCTCTCGCTCTTCTTTGTTGTTGACAAATACTGCAGAGAGATATTGACTTCCCAGGTCCGGACCCTGTCCGTCTGTTTGTGTAGGATCGTGTATCTCAAAAAAAGTTTTCGCCAGTGTTTCATAGCTTACTTTTGAAGGATCATAAAGTACCTCAACAGTCTCCAGATGCCCTGTATTTTTACGGACAACATCATCATAACCCGGATTTTTCACATGACCGCCCATAAAGCCGGAGGTTACCTCTTTGACACCTTTTATCTTTTCAAGATAATACTCCACACCCCAGAAACATCCCCCTGCAAAGTATGCCTTTTGTATGGGATTGGCTTTGGCATGTGTTTGTTCTGTTACTTTCTTTTTATCAAACTGTAAAGAGACAGAGTTGACACAATGGCGTACATTTTTCTTTGTGAGTCCCTCACCTTTAAAAACATGTCCCAGGTGTGCACCGCAATTTGCACAAACGATTTCCGTACGTCTGCCATCTGCATCCGGTATTTCTCTAATGGCTCCGGGAATAGCATCATCAAAACTCGGCCATCCGCAATGGGAGTTGAATTTGTCATCAGACCTGTAAAGAGGCATATCACATACTTTACATTTGTAAACCCCTTTCTCTGTGCTGTTTACATATTTACCGGAAAAAGGCCGTTCCGTGCCTTTGTCTATAATGACATGTTTTTCAAATGTACTGAGACTGTTCAGTTTTACTGTCCATGGCTTAACAAGTGTTGCACACAGTACCAGTAAAGTCCATAGTATTCTTTGCATTGGTTTGACCTTTTTATTTTTAACATACCATACGCAGGCAATGTGTAATTTTAATGTACTAATCTCTCGTTACAGCATATTTCCCGGAACCCAAAAAGACAATAGCCAATGCACTTAAAAGATACAACATTGGCACTTCCGGAGCCCAGGCACCATGCGCTCCCAGTTTCAGAAATGCCCCAAGTTTAGTTAAGTAGACAGCCATTGCCATGTTGACCACGATCACACCTGCCCAAAACCTGCTTTTCCATCCGAGTATCAAAAAAATCGCTGCAAGTATCTCTCCCATATAGACAGCGTAAGCCAACATTTCAGGAATCTGATGGGACTTCAGCATTCCTTTGATCGGCGCTACCCCGTGTAGTGCCTTTGCGATACCATGAAACAACAACAGTCCGCCTACCATGATCCTTAAAATTAATTTTCCTATATTCCCACTCATGAAAAAACTCCTTTTTTTGACATAATACCATGAGTTTTTTCATTTACAAATTTTACTATGATCAAAACATATATCAACGTATATTATCTGAGTTATTACTGCAGCCTCTTCATAGGAAAAATAGTTATATCAAGATGCGATCCCCTCTCTAAAACCAAAACCTTACACCAAAAACTGCACGGGTGTCATCTACAGCGTTATAGTCTCGAGTATTCCCAAACGTCTTTTCCCATTCTATACCGATATAGGGTGCGAACTCACGTACAAACTCATAACGTAATCGTACTCCTGCTTCCAAAGAAGAGAGTCCTGAACCCAATTGCATTTCAGAATCATCTTTCGTATAAAAATCTGCTTCGATCGAAGGAGTCAAGATGAGCTTTTGCGTGAGCAGTGCTTCATACTCTGCATCCACACGTAAACCTATGTTCCCGCCACTCCCTATGAGAAGTGCTGCACGTGTTTCAAAATAGTAGGGCGCCAGTCCGGCAATGGCGACCTCTCCCCATGTTTGAGATGCATCACCGTTTTCATCATAAGCAAGACCTGCCTGAAGATCCCAAAAAGGTGCGATAGCCCTGGAATAGACCAGTTCATTTTGACTTGATTCTATACCCTCGGCAGTCGCTTCACCTGTGCTGTAGATATAGAGTTTATTGATGTCATGCCCTATCCAGAAGCTTCCTTCCCAAACACGTGTGTTTTCATCATCATTGCGTACTTCAAATTTATCCATCACAAACATAGTTAAAAGCGGATCATCTTCCATACCTGCATGAGCCGTTTGTCCCAATCCGATCACTGTTATGAATCCTAATAATAATTTTTTCATCCTAAGCTCCTTTATGCTACTACAACTTTTCTGAACATCCCTGCCATATGATAAAGCAGATGACAGTGATATGCCCAAGCCCCTTTGGCATCCACAGTGACCCTGTAACTTATCTTTGATCCGGGTTGTACGATAATGGTGTGTTTACGTACCAGATGGTTGTCATCACCTGTCTCCAAGTCACTCCACATACCATGCAGGTGCATTGGATGGTTCATCATCGTATCGTTGATAAAGGTGATACGCAAACGTTCTCCATAATGAAATTGCAAAGGTTTGGAGTCTGCATATCTGATACCGTTGATCGACCACATATAACGTTCCATATTTCCGGTAAGATGCAGAATGATCTCTCTGTCCGGTTTTCTGTCCCTGCGTGTGGAGTATCTGTTTTTAAGGTCTGCATAAGTCAATACTTTTCGTCCATTATTACGCAATCCTACACCCGGATCATCGAGTCTGTATTTTGGCGACATTGCCATCATCGTAGTCTGAACACCTCTTTTCATAGGAAGTTTTGTGATGGGATATTGTTGTGCTTCCATAGCAGCAAACTTCATCTTCTTCATACTTTTTTTATCCATCTTCATACCGGAAGAACATTTCATCCCACCACCATGATCCATACTGCCCATATCCATTCCCATATCCCTATGTGTGAGGCGAGGGACTGGATCCATTTGGGGTGCTTTGGCAAGAAGTGTTTTATTTGGTGTCAATGAGCCCAAAGCATAGCCTGAACGGTCAATGCTTTGTGCAAAAATAGCATAGGCTTTGTTACTTCCTGGTTCTACAATGACATCATAAGTCTCTGCTACACCAATGCGGAATTCTTCTATACTGACTGGTTTGACATGGTTACCGTCTGCAGCTACGACAGTCATCTTGAGTCCGGGGATACGTACATCAAAAAAGGTCATCGCAGCTGCATTGACAAAGCGAAGGCGTATCTTCTCACCTTTTTTGAACAGTGCTTTAAACTGTGTTGCAGGGTTTTGTCCATTCATCAAAAAAGTATAGGTGTATCCTGTGATATCAGAAATATCCCCATCATTCATACGCATTTCATTCCACATTTTTCTGTCACTAAAAGCTTTAGAAAAACCTTTCTTTTTCACTTCAGAGAAAAAAGTTCCTACTGTTCTTTGCGAGAAGTTATAATAGTCACTCATCTGTTTGAGTTTTTTGTAAATAGTGGTCGGTTTTTCATCACTCCAGTCAGAAAGCAGCACAACATAATCTTTGTCAACTTTAAATGGTTCTCTTTTCTTGGGCTTGATGACAATGGCACCATACACTCCTGTTTGCTCTTGAAAACCTGAATGACTGTGGTACCAGTACGTACCGTGTTGTTGTACTTTAAATCTGTAAGTGAACGTCTCTCCGGGAGCTATACCGTTAAAGCTGATACCGGGGACCCCATCCATCGCAGGAGGCAGGATAATCCCATGCCAGTGGATAGATGCACTTTTTTTCAAGTGATTGGTAACATGAAGTGTAACTGTTTCACCCTCTTGCCAAACTAATGTGGGTCCTGCGATCTGACCATTGACCGTAGTAGCTACTGCACGGTTCCCCGTGAGATTTACAGTCGTATAATCAATGTTGAGAAAAAACTCATTACCCACCAGGATATTGCTGTTGTCTACTTTTTCTCGTCTAGTTGATTCGCTTCAAGGTTAGTTGCTGTTAAACCCATAAGAGAAGCGGCAGCTACACCTTTTACAAATGTTCTTCTTTGCATTCCTTACTCCTTTGTACTCTTTTCTTCTCCGCAGTGTACTGTTAAAGTGTGCATAGAGTGTGCAATATATATGCACACTCTATGCACACTTTCTTATGATGCTTTTCCCGTACACAGGGTCGCACCCTGAAATTTATTACCAGGAAAAAGTAATGAAAAAATTAGTTTTAGCGAATATTCCTGCATTGGGATCTGCATATGTTTTGCACACTTTATGCACACTTTCATGTTATCATTAGCTATAACACAAGGGCACCTCAAAATACCCTAGCGATGTATAAAGGAGATATGATGCATAGTAGAGTCAAAGATGTTGTGTGTGGTATGGATGTTTCTACAGATTCAAAATTTTTCAGTTCATATGGGACACAAAACTATTATTTTTGTTCCAAAAACTGTTTACACAAATTTGAAGATAATCCTCAAACCTATATCGAAGTAAAAAAATGGAGTACCCGGAAAAGTGAAGACAAAGATACTGTCTACACCTGCCCTATGCATCCTGAAATTCAACAAAAAGGACCAGGTACCTGCCCTAAATGCGGCATGGCTCTAGAACCTTTGGTCATACAGGACGATGCAGAAAATGAAGAACTTAATGAGATGACACGTCGATTTTGGGTAAGTGCTGTACTTGCATTACCCCTATTCATTCTGGCGATGACAGCAGATCTGCTGCCTGAATTTTTGCCTTCTTGGCTTTCTATGCGTATGATACAGTGGATAGAGTTCGCCTTAGCTACACCTGTGGTACTTTGGGGTGGTTGGCCCTTCTTTATACGAGGGTGGAACTCTGTACGTACCTGGAACCTGAACATGTTTACGCTCATTTCCTTAGGTGTAGGTGCTGCATGGGTTTACAGTATAGTTGCCTTGCTGATGCCCCAAATCTTCCCGCCAAAAATGCAGATGGAAGGTGGTTTGGTAGATGTCTACTTTGAAGCATCCGCTGTCATTGTTACTTTGGTTTTACTGGGGCAAGTACTTGAACTGCGTGCCCGTTCACAGACCAATACAGCCATACAGATGCTTCTGGGACTGGCACCGAACACGGCACGTATCGTAAGAGAAGATGGCACAGAAGAAGACATCCCTTTAGAACATGTGCAAGTAGGTGATGTGTTACGCATACGCCCCGGAGACAAGATACCTGTAGATGGTGTGGTCACGGAAGGTGAAAGTCACATCGATGAGTCTATGGTTACAGGTGAGCCTATAGCCGTTAAAAAAAGTCAAGGAGACAAGGTCATAGGTGCTACCATCAATGCCACAGGTTCATTACTCATCAAAGCAGAGAAAGTAGGTGCAGATACCCTACTTTCTCAAATTGTAGAAATGGTTGCCCATGCACAACGTTCTCGCGCTCCCATACAAAAACTGGCTGATATAGTTTCAAGTTATTTTGTACCTATTGTTGTGCTGGTCGCACTGTTGGCATTCTTTGGATGGTGGACATGGGGTCCTGAACCGCGTTTGGCATATGCCGTGGTCAGTGCAGTGGCAGTACTTATCATTGCCTGTCCTTGTGCACTGGGTCTTGCGACACCCGTTTCCATTATGGTGGGCACAGGGAAAGGTGCTTCCGTAGGTGTACTTATTAAAAATGCCGAAGCATTAGAGATTCTAGAAAAAGTAGATACGCTGGTGGTGGACAAAACAGGTACCCTTACAGAGGGGAGCCCCAAGTTAGTCACTGTGAAAGTAGAAGAAGGGATAGACGAAAACAGGCTTCTCAGTGTTGTTGCAAGCCTTGAACAATACAGTGAACATCCGTTGGCTGAAGCCATTGTAGAAGGGGCAAAAGAGAGAGGGTTAAGTCTGAGTAAGACACAAGATTTTAACTCTATTACAGGAGAAGGTGTTACCGGTTCGGTTGATGGTGTGAAAGTGGCTATCGGTAACCGTAAATTATTAGAAAATCTGGGTATTGACATAGGTCATTTAGCTTCCTTGTCCGAACAGTACAGAAAAGAAGGACAAACAGTCATGCTCATAGCTCTAGAGGGAAAAGCTGCCGGTGTTGTGGGTGTAATGGATCCTATCAAAGAAACTACACCACAAGCTATAGCCAGCCTCCATGCACAAGGTATCAAAATAGTAATGCTTACAGGGGATAATAACACTACCGCCCAGGCGGTGGCCGGTCAACTTGGTATTGACCGGGTACAGGCCGAAGTTTCTCCCGAAGAGAAGTCGAAAATAGTAGCTTCACTCCAAGCAGAGGGGAAACATGTAGCGATGGCGGGAGACGGTGTCAATGATGCACCTGCTTTAGCACAGGCACATGTAGGCATAGCTATGGGTACAGGTACGGATGTAGCCATGGAGAGTGCAGGAGTGACTTTGGTTAAAGGAGATTTAACGGGTATAGTCAGAGCCATCAAGCTTAGTAAAGCCACGATGCGAAATATACGCCAAAACCTCTTTTTTGCCTTTGTCTATAACTCTATAGGTGTGCCTATAGCTGCCGGTGTACTGTATCCTGTTTTTGGCATACTGCTCTCACCGGTTATTGCGGCAGCTGCAATGAGTTTTTCTTCAGTTTCTGTCATAACGAACTCTTTACGTCTTAGACGCTTAAAATTATTGTAAAATATATACAAGGAAAAAAATGAAAATACTACTAATGGAAGATGATCCGGTACTTGGAGACATTATCGCAGGATACTTACGGGAGTATTATGATGTGGAACATGCTTTTGACTCCAAAGAAGCACAAGAGATGATCGACGAAAAGCGTTATGATCTCTTTATCTTTGATATTAATGTACCGGGGAAAAGCGGCATAGAGCTCATCAGGGAGATACGCAGTTTTAATGACACAACACCTGCTATCATCATCACTGCTTATGGCGACACCAAACATCTTAAAGAGAGTTTTGATGCGGGCGCACATGACTATGTACGTAAACCTTTTGAGCTTGAAGAGTTAAAAGTACGTATTGAGAACAGTCGCAAGCTTTTTCATATAGAACAAAATACCCCTGTAAAATTAACTGATGAACTCACCTACTATCCCCATAAACAGACTGTCAAAAATAAAAATGACGAACACAAACTAAGTCCCAAAGAAGCACAAATACTGGACTATTTCATCGCACATCCCCACAGGCTCATTTCACAGGAAGAGCTGCTGCAGAACATTTGGGAGTTCGATCAGTTGCCCAGCGGTGCAACCCTCCGTTCCTATATCAGAAGTCTGCGTGAAGTCATAGGAGGTCAGAAGATAGTCACCCAGAGAGGCATGGGATACCGTTTTGAATAATCTTGAAAAACGTTCGTTCTATTCTTTTTTGGGACTCTATCTTGTCAGCTCTTTTCTGTTTATCCTCGCTATAGGATTCTGGTACTATACAGCACAAAAGAATGCTTTGCAAAATGAAAACTATTACCAACTTGAACATATTGCTGATGTAAAATCAGGAGATATCATCATGTCACATATGAAAGGGGTTCCTTTGAATGATCGTGCCGTTCCCGATAATGTGACACTTGCACTGATAGATATAAACGGAAAGGTAGTGAACGGGAAATTATGGGTTCCCGCAAAAGAGATAAACAAACCGGTCTATATGCAAAAGAACAACTATACGATCCTTGTCTCAGATGCACCAAGGGAACATCTCAATATCCGTTATGTTGTCGTGCAGTCTAATGCTCTTTTTCATCAGATACAGGCACTGCAACGATCCGTATTGACGGTGATCTTCTTCTCCTTTTTGTTTGTTTCACTCGTTGCATGGATACTTTCCAAACTCTTTATGAAACCTATACATCAAAGAGTAGAACAGATAGAACAGTTCATCAATGATGTGACCCATGAACTCAATACACCCATTACTTCACTTTCCATGGCAACAGAGCAGGCACTCAAACAAGAAAAATGCACACCAAATACCTTAAAAAACATCTCCATAAGTACCAAACAGCTCTATGATATTTATCGTTCACTGACCTATTTGAATTTTGCACAGGAACAACCCGAAGCACATCTTATCGATATATCTGAAGTGCTTCAAAAAAGTGTTGCTTACTATGAAGCATTGGCACAAAGCAAACGTATCGAATTTGAGCTTGAAACCAAAACCACCATGTTCCGTATCCCTGAAACACAGACGCAGCTTCTCTTTGGCAATCTTATCGGAAATGCCATAAAATATTCACCTGCCAACTCTACTATTCGCATCACACTTAAAGAACATCAATTTAGTATTAAAGATGAAGGGATAGGTATTGAACCCAAAGAAAAAGAAAAGATCTTCGAACGTTTTCAACGGGCTACAAGCTATTCCGGCGGTTTTGGTGTAGGATTAAGCATCGTTAAAAGTATTTGTGATGCCTATGGTATAGACGTATCATTTGATTCCATTCCTCAGAAAGGAACAGAGTTCAGGCTTCACTTTAAATCAAAATGATCGCAGGGTTGATTTAAGAAGCATATTAATAGAATATATTTTAAAAAGCGTAAAGGCAACTGAATATGGATTACATTTTTCTTTTTTTTAATGCACTTATCGACTTAAGTAATGCGATGGCACCTTACATCCTGTTCGGTCTACTTTTTGCCGGTATCTTGCATGAATTGGTGCCCGATAATCTGATCATAAAACATTTGGGCAAAGAGAGTATGGGTTCAGTGATCAAAGCCACCCTCTTTGGAATCCCGCTTCCCGTCTGTTCCTGCGGGGTCATTCCTTTGGCAACCAGCATCAAAAAAAGCGGTGCAAGCAAAGGTTCTGTCCTCTCTTTCCTCATCTCGACACCCATTACAGGGGTAGATTCCATTTTGGCAACCTATGGAATGTTCGGTGGAGTCTTTACCCTGTACCGTGTCGTAACTTCTATGATCATAGCTATGTTCGCAGGAATATTCACTAACCTTTCTGTTAAAGAAGACCGTATAGAAAAACCCCGGTTTTCTGCTGTAGGCACTGCAGAAAAAGTCGATACGCCCAACCGTTCTTTTGCAGCAGCACCAACAAAAAAGAGCAACGGTTGTTCATCCGGTTCGTGTGCAGACAGTAAAAGTAAAACAGAAGGTTTCTCCATAACAAAGGCATTAAAATATGCCTTTGTCACTCTCCTGGGCGATATTGCCAAACCTCTGTTCTGGGGACTTGTCATTGGTGCCCTCATTAGTGTAGCTATCCCTCAAAACCTTAGTGATATTTTAGTAGAGTACTCCTGGTTGTCGTACCTTATTGTGATTGCTATTGCCGTTCCGATGTATGTTTGTGCTACCGCATCACTGCCTATCGCTGCAGCGTTGATGCTCTCAGGCGTGAGTGCGGGAGCTGCCTTTGTCTTTCTAAGTGCAGGACCTGCTACCAACACCGTCACCATCGGTGTCGTCAAGAAAATGCTGGGCGCACGTTCACTCTATATCTATCTTGGTACGATTGTAGCAGGAAGTATCATTTTTGGTCTTGGTTTGGATTATATTTTCAATATTGCGAATATCGATCCACAGTCTTTAGTACATATGGATGAACGAACCTCCCGGATCGCTATAGCAAGCAGTGTTGTTTTATGGAGTTTTGTGCTTTACTTTATCGTAAAACCCTATGTTAAAAAAGAGACAGCAAGCTGTTGTTCCAATTAGACCACTCAGCTTTTGCACAAGGATGGTGTCTATGTGAAAATTGAGGAGTTTATCAAAGCAGATAATATATCAATATATCTCGATGCATGAATCATAATATGCTATAATGACTGATCAAACAAGAATGGTGGTAAAGGTATGGATATATTTCTTAAAACTGTCGGTGCAGTGAATGATGAAACAAGATTAAGGATATTAAGGTTTATTGACCTCAATAAAGAAGTATGTGTATGTGATATTGAAAATGCATTTGATATGATCCAATCAAGGATTTCAAGACATTTAAAGATATTGAAAGAGGCTGGCTTTTTAAGTGTCAACAGGAAAGGAAGATGGGCTTATTACAGCATAAGAACTCCACTGGACAAGTTTCGTCAAAATATTTTAGAAGAGATCAGTTTTTTAGAATTCAATATACCGGAATTCAAACAGGGATGTAAGAATGGATGATAAAAAAGTATTAGTGATGTGTACAGGAAACAGTTGCAGAAGTATTATCGCAGAAGCACTTATCAATACGTTTTTACCCAATGTAAAAGCATATAGTTGTGGAGTAGCACCAACAGGAAAAGTCAATCCAAATGCAAAAAAAGTATTGGAACAACATGGTGCCTGGAGTGATGCGTATCACTCCAAACATCTTGATGAAGTCATAGATATTGATTTTGATCTGGTGGTTACAGTATGCGATCATGCAAATGAAACATGCCCCATGTTCCCTAAGCCGGTCAATAAAATACATGTAGGTTTTGAAGACCCGGACGGAAAAGGTTACGAAGCATTTGAAAAGACCTATGAACATATAAAAGATAGACTTTTAACTAAAGTGAAAGAACAATTGTAATATGATCGATATTTCAGAAGAGAACCCATAGCATATTCCAATGTGAATATAAGAGAGATGACAATAAGGCTGTCATAACCTGAGTTGATACTCCCGGTATTGAAATTCACGATAAGTTAATACTGAAAAGTTATCATCTAAACGATAAGAAATAAAAGGAACTTTACGTGAAAAGAATCATCTTACTGACTTCCTTTATGATGCTTAGTACTTTAGGTGCACAGACATTAACATTAAATAAATGTATCAACAAAGCTTTAAATACGCATCCGGATATAAAAAGATTTATGTTACAGGTCAAGCATAGCAAATATGGTGTTGATGCTGCCCGCGCTGATTATCTTCCTCAGGTTTCATTCAATGCTGAGTATGACCCTGCTAAAACCTATGCATTGCCACTGAATGGTATTTTTCACACCATAGACAGTGATGGCTGGCAAGCAGAAGTTACGGTAAGGCAAAAGATCTGGGACTTCTCAAAAACCCTTTCCAATATAGAAGCACAGGAAGTACAGGAAGAGATCGCAAATTTATCTCTTCGGGATGCCAAAGCACTTTTAGCCTATAAAGTTAAACTTCAGTATGAGCTGATGCTTGTTCAAAAAAAAGCTATACAGGTAAGACAGAAAGATTTAAATGCAAAAGAGGAACTCTACAAACAGGCACAAGCACTTGTAAAAAGAGGAATGAAGACAAAGGCTGATTCTACACGTTTTTTATCCTCTGTTTATGCTGCCAAAGATAATTTAGCCATTGCACGATCAGGTTTTGAAAAAGCCAAAACTACTTTATCTCTGTATATCAATGAGACCATCACCAATAATGTAAAACTGGAAGACAGTATCTCAAAAAGTAATTGGCATTTCAAAAGTAAAGCACATATTTTACAAAACTCACCGGCCCTGAACAGCCTTAAAAAAAATATAAATAAAAATGAACTTCTTTATAAATCCGCAAAAGCTTCACACTATGGCTCCATTGATGCCGTAGTCTCTTACACACGTCAGGATACTTTAAATGAGTATGACTCAACACTGGTAGGGATCACACTGAATATTCCACTCTATAGCGGTGGTCGAATATCTGCTTTGGAAGAACAGGCTATGATAAGCAAACAAAGTGCCGAGTCTGAGTACCATTCAAAAAAGTTGGCTCTCACAGAAGAGTTTGAGAGGCTGTTAATTGACCTAAAACGCTATAAGCAAACGATAAAAGCCAAAAAGGTTCAGCTTAAAGCAGCCAGGCAGACACAAAAAGTACTCGAAGCCAGATACAAAGAGGGGCTTTCAATTTACATAGAAGTTTTAGATGCCTATGCACTTACGCTGGATGCCCAGCTGGGACTCCTGCAAGCAAAGTATGAAAGAAGCAGCACCATACACAGACTAGAATATTTGCAAGGAAAAATATTGAGTTCCTAATCATAAACAACTCCCAATTCAGAAGCATAAAAAGAGGGCTGATTCAAGGATTTTCAACGAATCAGCAGCTTTCTTTTTAAACTTCCTAAAAGGCAGCAGGCAAATAGCTCCAGTACTCTTTGCCTGTTGCTGAATGAGAAGTTATTTATGATCAAGGACTTCTATGAAAACATTTATAAAATATCTTATAACCCTGGTAATCATTGCCATCTTAGCCGGTGTTTTTTACAAAAAAGTTTATATCCCAAAAAGTACCTTTACGACAATAAAACCTGCTGTTGGTGAGCTGCATGTAAGCATTCGGGGCATAGGAAATGTGAGTGCCTTAAATATCTATGCTATCACAGCCCAAACCGGCGGGAAGATCTTGAACATTTTAACAGATGAAGGTATGTGGGTGAAAAAAGGTGATCTTCTTGTCATTATGGATGGTGTTGATCTTCCGGAACAACTTGAGGTGGCAAAGGCCAGCCTGCTCAAAGCACAATATGAAGTGAAAGCCTTACAAAGTGCATTAAAAAATCAAAAGGTACAAAAAGAACTTTTAGCAGTGACATACAAACGCTATAAAAGACTAAAAGAGCAAAAATTTGCTGCCCAGGCTGAGTATGATAAAGCAAAAGCAGACTTACAAGGCATAGATGCCACCATTACGGCTACTGCTTCACAGATAGACTCTGCAAAAGCTTCAGTAGTCATTGCTTCCAAAAATATTGATGTCATTCAGGCCAAGATAGACAGACTCAAAGTGTATGCACCTGTTGATGGATATGTTACTGCCAAAGAAGCTGAAGTCACTCAGAATGTACTGCCGTCAACCCCGATCTTAAAGATCGTCGATCCAAAAACATTATGGGTGGAAACAAAAGTAGATGAGCGCATAAGTTCTCAAATAAAACCTATGCAAAAAGCCACTATCATTCTTCGCTCACAGCCAAATACAAAATATGAGGGTATTGTAAAAAGAGTGGCAGCTATGAGCGATGCTGTAACACTCGAGAGAGAGATTGATGTAGCTTTTGAGACGATACCAAAACCTTTTTACATCAATGAACAGGCAGAAATCCAAATTGATGTGAAAACATACAGTGATGTTTTAAAAATCCCCCTGAATGTTATTGTGCAAAAAAAGGGAAAACTCGGCATATGGATTGCAAAAGACAAACACGCACATTACCTGAACATAGAAAAAATCGCACAAAATGACAGTGAGATTGCTATCGCAAATATAGATAAGAATACACAAATAATAGTACCTGATAGTCACAAAAAACCACTTAGTGACGGAATGAAGATACACTAATGATACATTTAGCCAAAGAGGATATAAAACACACGCTCGGTAAGTTTCTTGTAACGGCTATGGGTGTTGGAATGTTGCTTGGGATCGTACTTATTATGATGGGGGTCTATCGTGGTATGATGGTCGATGCCGAGGTTTTGTTAGATGACTTAAGTGTTGACCTCTGGGTAGTTCAAGAAGACACGTTAGGACCGTTTGCAGAATCATCAAGAATACATGAGGATCTAAAATATACTTTAAAAGCATTACAAGGCATAGATAAAAGTGAAGCCATTACATTTCAAAATATACAACTTCCACGTACTGATAAAAAAGTAAGAGTGGTTGCAGTGGGCTTTGATGTCTATGGTGATATTGACCCTATCAATCCTGCACGACTTATAGAGGGGAGAGGTCTTAAAACAGATCACTATGAGATCGTTGTCACCGACAAGACAGGGTTTAAACTGCATGACAAGATAAAACTCGGACGAAATACCTATACGGTTGTCGGGGTTACGCATGGCTCCGTCTCATCAGGGGGTGATTCACTGGTTTACATCAGTTTGAAAGATGCTCAGGAGTTACAATTCTCATACAGCAACAAACGTATCCAAAATGATAGAGCAAGGGGCATCATAAGTAAAGATTCCCACATGGTAAATGCCATTATAGCAACAGTAAAAGCAGGTTACTCCATTGATGAAGTGGCCGGAGAAATACGAAAATGGCAACATAAAAGTGTCTATACCGGGGCACAGGAAAAAATTGTCCTGACCAAAAACCTCATAGAAAAAGCATCCAAGCAGATAGGACTGTTTACTGCTATTTTAGTGATCGTCTCCACTATCATCATCGCACTTATCATCTATACGATGACCCTGGAGAAGATGAAAGAGATCTCCATCATGAAGCTTATAGGGTTACCAAACGGTATGATCATCAGAATGATCGTGGAAGAGACGTTACTGCTAGGCTTTTTAGCCTTTATATTTGGCAATATATTTTCACATCTTATCTATTCGAAATTTCCAAAAAGAGTTGTATTGGAGATCCCGGATGCATGGATGCTTTTTGGTATTGTTGTGCTTGCTTCCATATTTGCCTCATTTATAGGTGTTAAAAAAGTGATAAATGCAGATCCGACTGCAGCAATAGGAGGCTAAGATGAGCAATGAACAAGCTATAAAAGTAGAAGGTCTTTGTAAACATTTCGGTAAAGACGATAGCTATGTTGATGTTATCAAAGGTGCTTCATTTACTATCAATAAAGGTGAACTTGTAGCCCTTGTCGCTCCAAGCGGTGCAGGAAAAACAACACTGCTTATGATGATAGGTTGTGTGGAAGAACCCAGTGCGGGCAAGATCTGGCTAGGCAAGGAAAAGGTGTATGACAACAAGTGGCTCACCCAAGAGACCAGAAAAATAAGAAGAGAAAAGATCGGCTTTATCTTTCAGGCACACTACCTCATCCCTTTTTTAAATATCATCGACAATTTGACCTTGCTTCCTCAAGCAAATGGTACAGAGGATAAAGTCTCAAAAGCAAAAGCCAGAGAGCTACTCACGTATTTTGATATAGCAGAAAAAGAGAAAGCGATGCCCTCACAACTTTCAGGTGGGCAGAACCAAAGGGTTGCCATTGCCAGAGCCTTGGTAAACAACCCAGAGATCATCCTCGCAGATGAACCGACAGCAGCATTAGACATGCAGCGCTCTGTTGATGTAGTGAAGATGCTTAAAAAAATCGCTCTTGAACAGAATGTCTCAATCATCATGGTAACACATGATGACAGAATGCTTCCCTACTGTGACAGAATTATGAAAATAGAAAATAAAGCTATCATCATAGAATCTCCGGAAAAACCTTAGATATATAGAGGGTTCTATGCATTAGTGAAATAGTGATAAGGAGAGAATACTCTCTTTCGTTTACTTCATTGGCAGACCAACAATAAGTAACAAATGTTAAAATATGGTCTATCTTTCCTCAAAAGGCAACAGATGACAAGTCCAAAAAATCTAGGTTTTAAAGAACTTCTGGCCATTGCGATTGGTGGTATGGTTGGCGGAGGAATTTTTACTATTTTAGGTATTTCCGTTTCGATGGTTGGAGCATTTGCCCCTTTTGCTATCGCTTTGGGCGGAGTGGTAGCCTGGTTCGCTGCTTATTCATATGTAAAGTTGGGTCTTTACTACAAAGATGAGGGAGCCACCTATGCTTTTTTCAAACGTACCTATCCCAGCTCACAGATGGCAGCATCATTTATAGGGTGGTACACGATTTTTGGATACATTAGTACTTTAGCTCTTTATGCCTATACCTTCTCCTCTTATGGCATTAGTGATTTTTCTTTTGGTAATAATGAAGCGGTGCGGAAACTGGTTGCCATTGGAATTATTTGGCTCTTTACTTTGATTAATCTTTGGAGTGTTAAGGATATGGGAAAAGTTGAAGATGTGCTGGTCTATGCGAAACTTTTGATCCTCTTTATTATCTCTGTAGCACTTATCTCTTTTGCTGAAACCGATATACATACATTTGAGTCAATGATGATAAAGGATTTCAAAGTAACGCCACTTATAACTATTTTGATCGTCTCTTCCATCACCTTTGTGGCCTATGAGGGATTTCAGTTGGTGATCAATGCTGTAAATGAGATGGAAAATCCTGATATAAATATTCCAAAAGCCATCTATTCAGCCATTATCCTGGTAGCGCTTATCTATTTTATTATTGCACTTGGTGCAGTCCTGGCAATACCTGCTGAAGATCTGATCAAAAACAAAGAGTATGCCTTAGCAGCAGGAGCCAATAATATTATGGGGGATATAGGAGGTACTTTGGTGGTTTTTGGAGCAATATTGGCAACAAGCAGTGCTATTAACGGTACACTTTTTGGTTCATCACGTCAAATGGCACGAATTGCCGATGACGGGTATCTGCCGCTTATTATTTCACAACGAAAAGATGGTATCCCCAAAACAGCCATTATGTTTATGGCCGCTATTGCTTCACTGCTTATTGCCATGGGAGGATTGCGTCTTATTTTAGAATTTGGAAGTATTACTTTTTTATTGGTTTCTCTGCTTATGGCCGTTGCCAACTTTAAGATGCGGCATAAGACCGATTCTTCTACTTTTATAACCATTATCGCTATTTTGGGACTTTTAATGGGTACGGTTTTGATCTTGTATTATGAGTTTCTGTCCAATCCTGAACAATTGCTTTTTATCGTAATACTCTATGCAATTCTTAGTTTAGGGGCATGGGGATATGCACGAATAGGACATTGAAGTGTCTCAAGTATCTATCAGCTTTTAGATTCCAAGTATACGCTGAAAAGGTGACTGTCGAGAAATGCGCTAAGTGAAAGTTTCTTTCATGCACTCCAAACATAGATGGTGTATCATATGAACTTTCAAACCAAATCCAAGGTAAATCAAACTCTCTTTGAATATATTGAAGTGTTTTACAACAGACAAAGGCTTCATTCATCAAACGGGTATCTGTCACCTATGAATTATGAGGCAAAAATGTTACTTGCGACATTGTTTTTACCCTTTTTTCTGAAAGAGATCCTGGATAAAAACATCTGGTTGTTTTGGGTGGATATCATGTTCGAAAAATCTACATTAATCTATATTTTAAAATATGTTTGGATAAGGTTTTTAGTGTATAATTTAATACAAAGGGCACCTCTAAAAACCCTAGAGATATCATGGGTATATCTAGGGTTTTTGGAAGTGCCCTAAAGAAATTAAAAAAGAAAAGATGGATGAAAACAATTTTTAGAGAATATGATATTCGCGGTATTTTTGAAAAAGAGCTCAATGAGAAAAGTGTTAAACTCATAGGATATTTTTTGGGTCAAAAAATCAAGAAGCTTGGAGGGGTTGTTGCCATCGGCTATGATGCGAGAACACACTCTCCTGTATTGAGAGACTATTTGGCTTCGGGTCTGAACTATGCCGGTTGTACAGTGCTTGATATGGGTATGGTAGCTACACCGGTGAATTATTTTTCAAATTATGTGAATCCTTTAAATGTTGAAAAGAGTGTAAATGCCTCCATTATGATCACCGGTTCTCATAATCCCAGTGAGTATAATGGGTTTAAGATAACCTTGGATAAAAGTCCGTTTTTTGGTGAAGATATCTATGCATTAGGTGATGAGATCATTGCAAATCAGACAATGGAAATACCTGACAATACTACGAGAATTTCTATTGATACCAAAACCCAATATATAGAATATATGATTAAATCATTCTCCCATCTTAAAGGCTTCTCCAAAAAAATTATTCTTGATGCAGGAAATGGCGTTGCCGATACGGTTATCAGTGCTATTTTTGATGCCTTGGAATTCGATTATGTAGGGTTGTATCTTGAGCCGGACGGAAATTTCCCCAACCACCACCCTGATCCTTCTGTAGAAAAAAATCTTGTTGATGTAAAACGTCTTTTAGAAGAAAAAGGCGACATTGCTTTTGCATATGATGGAGATGCGGACCGTATTGCCGTGCTTACACATAAGTACAATATTAAAGGTGACCAGATGGCACTTTTATATGCGATGAAGATGGAACACCCTACAGTGATCGGTGAAGTGAAGTGTTCACAGGTCATGTATGATGAGCTGGAGCGTCGCGGTGCCAAAGCCATTATGTATAAAACAGGTCACTCCAACTTAAAAGTAAAGATGAAGGAGACAGGTGCGGATCTGGCATGTGAAGTAAGTGGACATATCTTCTTTAAGCATCGCTATTTCGGGTATGATGATGCGATCTATGCTACGCTTAGAATGATAGAACTTATCGCAGATGGCATCGATATAGATAAAGAGATAGAGGCTTTGCCACATGTCTTCTCAACAGAAGAGATTAAAGTGGAAACGACTGAGAAAGAGAAATTTGCCATCATAGACAGAGTAAAAGAGTTACTTCAGAACCCACCTGCTGATTTTCCTGCTATTAAAAATATCATTGATGTAGATGGTGTGCGTATAAACTTTGAAAAAGGATGGGGACTGGTACGAGCGAGCAATACAACACCTGTACTTGTGACCAGATTTGAATCTACAGATGAAGCCCTGGTCAAAGAGTATGAAGAGAAAGTCAATGCACTTATTATGCAGGCAAAAAAGGATATAGCATGAAAAATAAAATTTTCTTTGAGACATCACCATTAGAAGCAGAAACAAAAACAGCACTTTTTGAAGCAATAAAAAAAGAGAAAGAAGAGATAGGGTACTATAATCTGCCAGAGCAGAATATAGATGATATCCTCTCTTATGTAGAGAGCTTTGATGAGACGATAGAGAATATCGTTGTATTGGGTATTGGGGGGAGTTCTTTGGGTTCTAAAGCCATTTATGAGTTCTTAAAGCCTATGAAAACACCCAAAAGAAAACTTTATTTTTTTGAAAGTACAGATCCTTTAAATATTGTAGATACTTTAAAAGATATTGATATAGCCAAATCACACTTTTTGGTTATCAGCAAATCCGGCGGTACGGTTGAGACTATCTCTATTTTCAAATATATTTTTGCGCCAAATCCGGAAAAAGAGAACTATACTTTTATTACAGATGAAGGTTCCAATCTTGATAAGTTTGCCCAAGATCTGGATTCACGCATCTTTTACCTGCCACCGAATGTAGGAGGAAGGTTCTCTGTACTCTCTGTAGTAGGACTGCTTCCCCTTGCACTCTGCGGTATAGATATCAAAGCACTTCTCAAAGGTGCAGCTGCAGTAAGTAAAAGCTTTTTTGAACAGGGTGATATGCATCAGGTCTTGCTTGATAAAGCACTCTATTATGCCAAAAATCATACACGCTATAATATCAACTGTCTCTTTGCCTATTCGGAGACACTCAAATATTTTACCGAATGGTATGTACAACTATGGGGTGAGAGTCTGGGTAAGCGGCAGCGGCATAGTGCATTTAATGTAGGGGTAACGCCTATAGGACTCATAGGACCAAAAGACCAACACTCATTTTTGCAGCTTATTATGGAGGGGAAAAGAAACAAATCTGTTACTTTCATCAAATTAAGAGAGTTTGAGCATGAACTCTATATTCCTTCTGTAACCTTACCTCATTTAGAGTCTTTGGATATCTTAAACAACATTGCTTTTCATGAGCTGATTACAATGCAGTGTGATTCTGTCATAGAAGCATTGAAGGATCAAAAGGAGATTCCTCTTGATGAGATAGTTATTGATTCTGTCAATGAAGAGAGTATCGGTAGTCTTATGTATTATTATGAGCTGCTGACTTCCATGGTTGGAGAACTCATGGATGTCAATACCTATGATCAGCCTGGTGTTGAA
Source organism: uncultured Sulfurovum sp. (assembly GCA_913055205.1). Taxonomy (GTDB): domain Bacteria; phylum Campylobacterota; class Campylobacteria; order Campylobacterales; family Sulfurovaceae; genus Sulfurovum. The sequence goes on from CAJXJN010000018.1 coordinate 36,085, forward strand.
GCAGGGAAAATCATCTTAAAAAAGAAATTGGCATCTTTAGCTAAGTCGAGATAGGGATCTATTCCTCTTCTCTTTGTATATCTTTCTTATTTAATGTATTTAAAATTTAACATTGATTGAAAATATGGAAGAGAACATAAGCAAATAATGAGATATTTCAAGCAGTTCTAAAATTTAAAATTAAACGACAAAGAGAGTGTTCCATCCCTAAAGGATGGTCCCTCTTCATCTCTCCATCCCCATCTGGTAGGAGTATAGTAGTTAGAGTAGATAATACTGGGATAAAAGGGTCGTGACCTGCACCCCATAAATTGAACCATTTTCAAAGTTAGATAAAATATAAATATCTAACGGAGGAACAAATGAAGAAACGATTTAGCGAAGAGCAGATTGTGCGAATACTCAGAGAAGCAGAAAATGGTACTCAGACTATCAAGGATATTGCCAAAGCAAACAATATTACAGAGCAGACCTTTTATAAATGGAGACGGAAATATGGTGGTATGGATGTCTCGGATGTCAGAAAGCTCAAAAATTTAGAACAAGAGAATAGTAAACTCAAGAAACTTTTGGCAGAACAGATGCTGATCAATGAGGCATTAAAAGAGATCAATGAAAAAAAGTGGTAAAGCCTGCACAAAAGATCAAGGCAGTGAAAATAATGCAGGCAAAGGGTATTTCTGTTAGAAAAGCGTGCTTAGTAATGGATGTCAGCAAAACCATGCTCTATTATGAATCCAAACAGAGTAAGAAAGACCAATATCTGATACAGAAGATCAAATCACTCAGTGATACTTATCCCAGGTTTGGTTATCGACGTATTGCTGTTATGCTCTCCTTTCAGGAAAAAAAGAGCGTTAATGCAAAAAGAGTTTACCGTCTTTGGAAAAATTTGAATCTTCAGCTGCCAAAGAAACGTCCGAAAAGAAAACGAGTGTCATCCTCCGCAGACACATTAAAGTCATTATATGCCAATCATGTATGGAGCTATGACTTTGTTTCGGATAAAACAGCAACGGGAAGAAAACTGAAGATCCTTACTGTTGTAGATGAACACACAAGAGAATGTTTGGCACTTGAAGTAGCAACCTCCATCAGATCACATCATCTGATAGAGACACTTTCAAGACTGATGAGCATTTATGGTAAACCAGGATTTATTAGAAGCGATAATGGACCAGAGTTCACATCAAAAGCTATCATTAAATGGCTCTCATCCCAGCAAATAGGACCAAGCTATATAAATCCTGGTTCTCCATGGGAGAATGGCTATATTGAAAGTTTTAACGGAAAATTCAGAGATGAATGTCTCTCAAGGGAATGGTTCGTCAGTCTCAAAGAAGCTCAGATCATTATAGAAGAATGGAGAAGGTTTTATAATACTAAAAGACCTCATAGCTCACTTGGATATCAAACACCGGCTGCGTACTCAGGCAGAAAAAATGTTGCCTAATGTACAATTGAAAACTAACTTTGGATCTGGTATGAAGATTTGGTGCAGGTCATATAGATTTATGATGATTATATTGAATATACTGTTTTATTAATTGTAGATACGTATTTACTAATTCTTTCACTTGCTCTTGAATAACAACTCTAAAAGATACATTAATCAACATAGAAGCATGTATATTTTTATTTTTTCTTATTTTCCTAATACCTATAGTCAAAAGATAAACATTAATTGCTTCATACAAACTTTCAGGTAAACAATCCACAGTATCTTCTGCTTTTAATTTAACATCTAAACATATTTCATTATCGGTAATCGTTCTTAATATATTTTTGTTACTATTGAATATTTTTTCAGCTCCAATATAATTATCTGGACTTTCCAATGAGACAATAAAATCTTCTGGAAATAAATCATCCCCATGTTCATCCGTTTTACTTTCAGGGTTAATAAATATATTTGCAAATGGTGTTGCTGTATAGCCTACATAACTTCGCTTTTTAAACATTTTCAATAGTTGTCTAATCTGCCTATTAATTGTGGTTACTTCATCAGGATTCTTCTTGGTATTAATTGATGCATTATCAGCTTCATCATCAATGACCAATAAAGGATAGGTGGAGTATGACTTTTTAGTATTATTTGTCTCCAGCCAGTCTAATAGATTTTTTAATGTATGCGGATTCTTTTTAATAACTAGAATAACAGGAACATTAGAATCTTTCGGATTAAAGTTTAACGATGTAGCGATATCTCTTTTAAAATCATACTCCGTACTTGTAAATGAAAAAGGTCTAAATTCATTATTGTATTTACTTACCCCACGCTCCTGTTTCTCTACAGTATCAAAACCAATGAATCCACTATTGACTCTTGCTTGTGTTTGCATACGCAGGTTATTATGTACCCCAGCAATTAAAATAATAAGTTTGTATCCTACATCTGCCGCTCTGTTAATTAAGGCTAAATAGTTCGCAGTTTTACCTGACTGAACATTTCCCATAACTAAACCTTTTTTAATACATTCATCTTCCGTATTTGGATTGGTCATAAAATCTAATGTTTCATCAGTGGTTTTAAATATTTTATCAACTACTTGTCGTGAAAATCCCTCATCTATTGTCAAGTAATTTTTATATCTATCCGAATAGTAGGTAGAAGGATTTTTCAATGTATGTAACCATGGCTCTTTTTCTTTAGACATAATTGTAGAAGCACGAGGAATACTTATGGTCTCTTCTGAATGAATCTCCTTACTCAATATCATAATATCTTCTTCACAGTTGACACCCTAGCATCTCTAACTCTTCAGCTTTTATTCGTAATAATTTTTCTACAAAATTTATTTCAGGAATAAAACCCTCTTCTTTTTGATCTAAAAAACTTTTTACCAATTTTCTTGCTTTGGATAAACACTCTATACTCATGATAAATTTCCTTTATTCTGTAAATGTCAAGTGCAATCCAAAAATGTACCAATATGCATAGCAAATATGTACCACCCGG
>CAJXJN010000019.1 GCA_913055205.1 uncultured Sulfurovum sp.
ATAAAATCATCTTGTTTGATATATCCAAAAGGTGGATTTTCCAATAAAGGAGTAGTTTGCAAAATGACAAATTTGTTATCTTGTTTGAATTTTAAAAACAACTTATTAAATCGTCTTCTTATATTACCTATATTTCCACCGATACTTAGCACAACTATATGCTTTTTGTTTGATATGACCTTGCTTTTGTATGGATAAAAATTTGAGAAATATAATTCTGATTTCGATGAACAATTTGAAGGAAAAATAGTAAAAGTCGTTGATGGGGATACGGTCGATGTAATGGTAAGAAATGGAACTATATATAGAGTAAGATTGTTAGGTGTAGATACTCCTGAAACATATATAAAAAATAAACCTGATGAATATATTATGAGCAACGGCAAACCAATAACAAATATTACTTATTTAAAAATATGGGGTAAAAAAGCAACAACATATGCAAAACACATGTTAGATAATAAAACAGTAATGGTAGTATTTGATGGGAAATCACAAAAAAAAGGCAGATATGGAAGATATTTAGCATATATTTATGTAGATAATATTAATTTTAATGAAGAACTTATAAAAAATGGTTATGCGAGAGTATATATTAGCAATTTTGAACTAAAAAATAAGTTTTTAGAGGAAGAGCGAAAAGCAAAAGACAATAAAATAGGGTTGTGGAATTGGAGCAATAGTTAATTTATTGCGAATTTGTTGAAATTAAAATAATACCCATAGTTATCAATATTATCCCGAATATCTGCATATGAGATAATTGTTCCTTTAAAAAAACCATGGCTAATATTGTGGTAATGGCTGGACCTATTGCAGATAGCGTTACAACTATACTTGCTCTCCCACTATGGAGTGAATAATATAACAACAAGCTTCCTAATATTACCAATATTGCAGATGTAATTCCATATAATAAAATATCTCCGTGGAGAAGTTGTAATTTTTGGGGGTATTTTATAATAATAAATAGACAGAATATAATACCTAAAATATTTACAATTATCCATTGCAAGAGGGGGTCTTTTTCAGAAACTATTTTTGCTAAAAATGTTCCTACACCATACATAAGAGCTACAAGAAGTCCTGCAATTATTTCGTTAATAATACCACCATTTCGTAGAAAATTCAAAATCTTATCAGAAAATATAGTAAATCGACATGTTGTCCCTAATGTGTCCTATTGGGTCTTTATTGGAATGAATTACTTTAATTGTTCATTAGTAGCATCTATTTTCTTATTTGCAAGAGTAATTTACGAAAGTGTTCGTCGATTTACTATAAATAAAATATATTAATATTAATTTAGGAGCTCCTATGTTCCACATCATTAAAAAATTAAAATGACCTATAATTTAATTATTTTAGCATCAAGTATATTATCAATATTTTTTAATTTATTTATTACTTCGTCAGCGATTGTATGGTCTAAATTAAGAACCATAACACTTTCTCCCCCCGGTTCTTTTCTTCCAACCTGCATTCCTGCAATATTTACTCCATAATCACCTAATAGAGTGCTCGCTTTTCCAATTATTCCCGGTATATCCATGTGTTTAATTACACAAACAATACCTTCTGGTTTTATGTCTATTTTATAGCTATTTATTTCTTTTAGTACGGGAGCTCCTTCAACAAGAGAGCCCACTAATGAAATAGATTCCTCTTTTCCTTCTGCCTTTATTTTGATACCACTTCCATATTCGCACTCTGAAAGTGTTCCTTCTACGATTTTTATATTTCTATTTTTAGCCAGTGTTGGAGCATTTACCAAATTAACACCAGCAAGTAATATCGGAGATAATAACCCCATTAAAAATGACCTTTTTACCATTTCAGTATCTTCTGATGCTAATTCACCACCATAAGTTAATTCTACTTTTTCAACAGATTTATCAAGAAGTTGTATAATCATACTACCCATTTTTTCGGCAAGTGCCATATATGGATTTAATTTATTCATTTTATCGGTTGGTATTCTTGGGAGATTTACAATATTATCCGCAGGTTTTCCAGACAATATTTTTACAACTTGTTCCGCTACCACAGTTCCAGCACTTTTTTGAGCTTCCACGGTTGAAGCTCCTTGGTGGGGTGTTCCTATCACTTTATCAAGAGTTAATAATGGGTTGTCTTTTGGTGGTTCTTGTTCAAATACATCAAGTCCTGCCCCTCCTATTTTTTTATTGTTTATGGCATCATAAAGAGCCTCCTCGTCAATAAGTCCGCCCCTTGCACAATTTACAATAACTGTATTTGGTTTCATTAATGAAATTTGTTCTTTTCCTATCATATGTTTTGTTTTTGGAGTTAATGGAACATGAAGAGTTATAAAATCACTAACCTTGCATAAATCATTTACTTCCATAAGTTCAATGCCCATATTTTTAGCAACTTCCTCTGGTATATATGGGTCATAAGCTACAACAGTCATTCCAAAAGCTTCTGCTCTTTTTGCTATTTGCTGTCCAATTCTACCTAATCCAATAATACCAAGAGTTTTTCCGTAAAGTTCCATACCTTTAAATGATTTTCTATCCCATTCGCCTCTTTTTAGTGATGCAGTTGCTTGAGGTATATTTCTTGCAGATGAAAGCATTAAACCTAATGCCAATTCTGCCACTGAAATTGAAGAAGCGTCTGGTGAATTAACAACAATAATCCCTTTTTCTGTTGCTGCCGTTAAATCAACATTATCAACGCCAACACCAGCCCTAGCAATTACTTTTAAATTATCTGCAACATCAATTATTTCCTTGGTAGCTTTTGTTCCACTTCTTATTACAAGTGCATCAGCATCTTTTATTTTTTCTTTTAATTCTTCAACAGTAAGACCTGTTGCCACTTCTACGGTTCCTATCTGTTTTAATAATTCCACGGCATCATCGTGAATTGAATCAGTAATTAATATTTTTGGCATAAAATCACACTCAATAAATTTAATTATTTTATATTATTTTTAAAGATTATCTTATCTATTTCATGTAAGAATTAATAGAAATTAAATATAAAGGGGATAAAATGATTTCAAAAATTGTACGATCAAGCCTTGTCGCTTCTTTTTTAGTTACAACTGCATTTTCTGCAACTGACTACTCTAAAAAACCTCCATTTACAATGGATCTTCTAAAAAAGACCAAAGTAAAAGGTGAGGAAGCTTACCAACCTAAAAATGACTATAGTCTATTTATCAATTATGAACTGGGGATGCACTGTGTCGGTTTTGAGATGAGTTACTGTTGTGTGATTCCACCTTATAATTCCATACAATCACAAGCAATTCAAACAGGTAAAGACGGGAAACTGCCAAAACTTTTAAGTCCAGCCGATAATGTAAAGCTCTATTATAACACTAAAGACAACTCTTACAGTGAAGGGAACAAGATGAAATACTGGTCTGTCCCTAAAGATGTAGATGGTGACGGACACTTCGACAGCCCAGGTGACAATGTTGCCAACTATGTATGGGGTCACCTCTTTATTTATAAAGATCTCGAAGGTACCATTCCAAAAGGTGCAACCGAAAAAGACAGACTACGCATAGGACATCAGATCAAAGTGAAAATAGATGCCGGTCCTTCCGGAAAACCTATCTCTGGCGGATACCTGGAATATGCGGGAAAAGATGGTGGGAATGTTGTCATGACAGATACACTTGTACCGGCTGTTAAAGATGTAAAACTTATACTTACAGCTTCACATCTCTGGGATGCACTCGGTCTTCCTTTAACTGCATTTAACGACAGCACAAGAAAAGGTACCATCCGTTCTATTACAGAAAAGGATTTTCAACCCTTCCAATACTCTCAAGTACAGCTTCACGACAATACCGGTAAAGCCATTGTAGATAAAGAAGGTCACGGATACCAATATTTCGGTACAAACCCTGTAGATATTCCGAACTGTTATGCATGTCACTCCAGAAACGGTAAAGCTGCACAAATGGCAAGAGATGAGGGCTTGACAAAATCTGATGCAGAGTATAAATACTGGAAATCATATCCGGATGAGAGTGAATACATGGCAAGACTTTCCGAGTCATCTATCAATATCCTGTCACTTCATGATGCCCACCATGGTACTTCTTTCTTACGTGACTATCAATCAGATGCTCCGGGTAACCGTCTTGGTAAAGTAGGTGAAGTAAACTGTGCAGACTGTCATGGTGACAATGTCTCAGGTAACCTTCAAGAACCAAGACCTGTCGCAACAGGATATAAAGCGGTTAAAGCAAAACCTCTTTCTGAAGCGATCCATAGCTTCCACTTGGGTATGGTTCCTATGCCGGATGCTGCAGGCAGATCACAATCATGTCAATCTTGTCACCCTACACACTTCCAAAACCCTAACATGAATGATGACAGTAATCCATTCCGTGTTACAGACAGATACGGTGAAGGCCGATTCGCCAAAGGAGACATCAGAAAATCAGGAGGCGGATGTTATGTCAGACGTGATGCACACTCCAATCCTAATGCAAAACCTCCATTCTTCCTGAATGCTTATGGTAAATGGCAGCTTGAGAATGTTGCTACAAAAGATGAGCATGGAAAAGATGCCGGTGAGTTAAGAGGACTTTACTGTACAAACTGTCACACCAAAGTGGCTCAAAAAATGTATGCTTATGACGATATCAAGAATGACAGTCTGCAAACAGGAAAAACACTCAGAAACAAATCTTTAAAAGAGATCGTAGCAGAAGTTACCGGTGGAGATATGAAAAAATTTGCAGCTATTGCCGACCCTAAATCGACAGGGGACAACGAAGTACTCAGCTATTATGCAGACCATAAATCTGCAACACTGGTAAAAAATGTCGGTAAAGACGGTAAATTGGATCTTAAACCGTGGAATCATCCAAAAGGGGGAGATGTACCATACAAAGCTGCTTCAGGCGGTGATGACTGGTGGCTGTCTGCCTCTGAACCACATTGTGCAGATTGTCACTTGGCACCATTTGTTGAGCAAGAGACCGGTGGTAAATACTTCCCTATCGATCAGCCGAACAAATACTCACTCTATAGATATTCTAAGGCACACGGAAACATCGCATGTCAAACATGTCATGAATCAACCCATGGTCTTTACTCTACCCGATATGACGGAGATGAGAGATCGGTGGATGTAACAACACATCAACAAGCACTGCAATACAGTCCTGATGGAAAATATGCCGGACCTGTAACCTGTTCTGCATGTCATACAGTAAATAAACATGGGGTGCCTATGCAACTTAAAGGTACAAAATATGAAGATGACTATTGGGCATCAGTAACACTTGCTCACTTCATGAGAGAAGGAGACCAAAAACTTTCAGTAAAAGAGTTGGTTAAAAAGTATCCTTATAAAAAATCAACCCGCATTGTTGAGGATGGCTGGAAATAGTCTTCTCAGTTATCGCATTTAAACTCTCCTTTACATCCGTAGAGGAGAGCTCTTCTTACAATCTTATTTTCTTCAGTATTTAATATCAGAATTATACGATACAATAACTTCTAAAAATAAAAATGGGTAATGGATGTTTGAAAAACTATTAAGATTCTTTGTCAATAACAGCAGACTGAACTATTTTCTATTTATCCTGGTTTTTCTTTCAGGCATTGCGCTTTATATAAAAACACCCAAAGAAATATTCCCCTCTTTTGAACTCGATATGGTCTCTGTCAATGGGTACTATGCAGGATCTTCTATCGATATGCTGGATAAAATGGCTGTAAAAGAGATAGAGAGTGAAATTAAAAATATCGACGGTATCGATAAAATGGCAACTGTCATCTCTGCAGGCAAGTTCAACATTATTTTAGAACTGGAAAAAAGAGTCGATAAATACAATACCGCAGATAAAGTCAAAGATGCCATCGCACTCAGCAGACAGAATCTGCCCAGTGACATGGATGAACCCAGTGTCAAAGTCCTGGAGATCAAAAAAGATCTTATGCGTATCGCAGTTTCATCCGATCAAGCTTCACATAGTGAACTCATAGCTGCTGCAAACAAACTAAAAGATAAAATCAGCCTTTTAAAAAATATTTCTGAAATTTCCATCTTCGGAGATTCAGATAAATATTATGATATTCGTCTTCATAGTGAAAAGATACGTGCATTGGGTCTGGATGAGAACAGTATCATCGCTGCACTCTCCGGACTTTCCTACATTTTTCCCATAGGAACCATAGAAGACAGCCAAAAAGGGCACTATTTTATCTCTACCTATAATGGTCCCAAAGATGCACAAAAGATGCTTCAGAGCCGGATCATGGTTTCAGGTAAAACACTTTACCTGAAAGATATCGCGACCGTTTCCAAACGCTATGAAGACAGTGCTACAATGTTCTCCATAGATACCAAACATGCTGTTGACCTCTCTGTTAAACAAAGCAGCAAAGGAAATGCCTTAGAGCTTTCAAAAGCCATTATGGACCTTGTAGAGCAAAGTAACATAACAGGCGGTAATATCACCTATACGATCCACGATGACAGATCTGAAGCGATCAAGGATCGTCTCAATATTGTCATCTCAAATATTTTACTGGGTCTCATTCTAATTGCTCTTTTGGTAGCACTTTTGATCAACAAACGCATGTCTTTCATCATCTCTTTGGGTATTCCTACCTCTTTTGTGATGGGTGCGATCTATCTCTATGCTGCGGGATACTCCATCAATATGATCTCTCTGATCGGGGTACTCATCGCACTGGGGATCATTGTTGATGATGCCATTGTTGTAAGTGAAAATATTCAGCAGCATATTGAAGAGGGGATGGAACCAAAAGAAGCTGCCATTCTTGGGGCAAAAGAGATGTTCAAGCCTGTGACCATTGCTTCTCTTACTACACTCTTTGCTTTCATCCCCGCCCTTATGATGAGCGGAACCATGGGAGAAGTCATCAAACTCATACCTATTGCTGTATCTGTGCTTGTTTTAGCCTCTCTTATAGAGTCTTTTCTCTTTTTGCCTATTCATGCAGCACATGTCTTAAAAAAAGAGCAAAAGACCACATCATGGGAAAAAGCCAATCATTTATATAGCAGAATCATCCACTTTTTTATGCACTATAAAAAAACTTTTTTACTGCTCTTTATCATACTTGTACCACTTTTTATCATCATAGGTATTAAAAACAGTAAATTTCAAATGTTTCCGCAATTTGATGCCACTACACTGAGTATCACACTGAAAGCCAATGTCAACACAAAAACGGAAGAGACCATCCGGTACCTCAAAGCGATCGAAAAAGACCTCTATGAAAGAAAAGAGGAATTCTTTATTTCACATGTGGGTTCTGTTGCCGGATGGAGAAGAGACAGTGCAGGTAACTCTGAAACCTACCCTTATGTAGGACAGATCACCATTGAACTGCAAAAACTTAAAGCACAGAATTTTGTAGATAAGTTCATTACACCTACATTGAGTTTCTATTATGACAAAGAGGGGCGTACCAGAGAAGAAAAATCTGTTAAGATCGCAAACCGACTACGGCATTTTTTAGAAACACAAGCGTATAAAAAGAGATTTGATCTTTCTGATCTTGCTATCGTAGAGAAAAAAGTAGGTCCGATCAAATCTGATCTGAAGATCGGTCTTGTCTCGGATAATGATCAGAGAGTAATGCATTATGTCGAGAAGATAGAAGCAAAACTTCGCAGCATAGAGGGTATTGTATCGGTGAACGATGCCATGAATTACGGTGTGGATGAGATAAAACTGCAAGTCAACAGTTATGGAGAATCTTTAGGTCTCTCAGAACAAATGCTGGGCATCCTCCTCTCTAATGCTTATCTGGAGAGAAAAATAGCTTTAGCCTTTGACAGTAATAATCTGCTGGAGCTAAAAATTAGAAGTGAAGAGAAAGACTCCCTGGATGCACTGAAGAATTTCCAGATCAAACTTGACAGCAGCCAGTTTGTTTCACTTAAAGATGTCGTACATTTCAGGGTCATTAAATCATTTGAAAAGATCATCAAAGACAGTGGTGAGAAGAACTTTTATGTCTATGCCAATGTTGACAGTAAAAAGATCACAGCCACAGAGACACTTAAACAGATAGATCCTATTTTAGAAGAGGCAAAAAAAGAAGGTATCAAGATCATACTAAAAGGAGAGGAGGAGAAGAAGAAAGAGCTTAAAAATGACATGATGATGGCAAGTACGGTCGCCATGCTTCTTATCATGCTCTCGTTACTCTACCTTTTTAACTCTTTTAGAGAGACATTTATGATGATGTCCGTAATACCTTTTGCCTTTCTAGGTGTACTCATAGGACACTTCGCACTTGGGATCAATCTTTCCATGCCATCTATCATCGGTATGCTTGGTCTCTCCGGAGTCGTGGTCAATGACGGTATCATCATGGTCATGAATCTTAAAAAAGCACATAATATGGAAGAGATCTTCCTCTATGCCTCCAAAAGATTCAGACCCATTATACTCACTTCCGTCACCACACTCATCGGTCTGAGTTCTCTTGTCTTTTTTCCTACAGGACAAGCTGCCATTTTCCAGCCTATGGCGATAGCATTGGCATTTGGACTTGCCTGGGGAACAGTACTCAACCTACTCTATCTACCTGTTCTTTATACGATCCTCAATCAAAAAAAACTAGGGATTTAATATAGAGGTCTCTAATATACAGACCCATTCTCAAAACATAAACGATCCTGTTTGGAAATTAGTCTCAACCCTGTTTCGCCCACTGTTTTTTGCCTTATACAATGCATCGTCAACACGTTTTATTGTCTCTCTAACCTCTTCATGTCCATAGTAGAATGTTATACCAATACTTATAGTGATATGCTGGACCTGTTCAAAATATGCTCCCTCAACACGTTTTCTGATATGCTCTGCAATTGAGTTGATGATTTAACCTGCTCTGTAATGTTTCTTACTATTCCTTCAACCTCTTTTACTCTTCCCTCATCATCAAAAATGGGAAATTCAGTTACCTCAAGATAACGGATCGTACCATCTTTATGATGGACACTGATCTTATAAGGCGGCTGTGTTTTTCCGGCAATACTTTTTTGGGAATATCTTATTGCTTTTTTATTGATAAGATCATCAGTCAGATACTTAACGTGATGAATTAAAAACTCCTCTTTACTGTATCCCAAAATATCGGTGATTGAATCACTTAAGTATGTAAAAACTCTATCTGTATCGTATGTATAAAAGAAATAGTTACCTTTAAGATTTTCAACAAGCCGCTCATACTTTTTTTCACTTATTTCAAGCTCTTTTTTAGCTCTTGTCTCTAGTGCTTTATATAAACCTTGCATCTCTTTAGATGAAACATCTAAAGCATTTTCCAATAATTTACGATCATCATCGGCATCAATGTATGCTTGGTCTACAAGACTGATAAGTTTTTCAATTTGCTCTTGAGAGCACTTATCTTTTTGGTAGGCGATCTTTTTTAGCTGTCGTTTAAGTAAATGATGCATCATCTTCCCAGATCAGAGTTAATGTCATTGTTTGATTATACAGATCACATGTTCCGGACGGCAATGGTGATATAACCTGATGAAATTTTACCATCTGCTATGACCCAGTTTCTATAAAACGATCATCATCACCTGCAAGCCCACCGGTAACAACTATATCTTTTGAAATGACTGAATCAATACCACTTGTAAGTTTTGAACCATTAACCATAAGACCATCTGAAAGTATGAATATCGCTTTAAGGTCATCACCTTTAAGTGTATTGGCAATATTTACACCTCTAGAGAAAGAGTCATCAGCATGAGATAAACTCTGAGTTGCTATTTTTACTCTTGTAGTATCAAACTGCATAACAACTACCACAATACTCTCTTTTAAGAGTTCATCTTGAAGAATCTCTCCAGCAGTAGAAGCACCCATTATTTTTGAATTTGGAAAATGGGACAGTACTTCTTGTATTGGTTTATCTACTATCTCTTTTTTAGATGTCCCAAAAACAATAACTAACGTATCATTTGAATCTAAAGTAGAATCAAGTGGCATGTTCCATGTCCCTTTATAAGAATATATCATTAATTTCATAGATCTCCCCAGATACAAGAATATTGTACTCATTCTAACATAAATTTTTCAAATCTCTAAAATTTAAATACATTTAATAAAAATATAAATTGAAAGAAGAGGTAATCGATATAAAGCTATCTGTTTTTGATATTATACATATTCTATTAAACTACCTCTTACAACAGTAAACCCTTATACTTGATCATTTTAAATAAGTGATAAAGTTTTAATATAGATAAATATGATATAATTAATTCAAAATAATACTCGGAGATTTCCCCCTTATGAATGATCACAATTTAGATGACCTTATCATCGACAACATCAAACCTGAAAACAGCAGAACAAAAAGTTTTTTAACTATTGTTGCACTGCTGATCGTTGTTTTAATTGTAGCAATAATCCTTACAAAAATCATCCTTAAAGACCCAAATGCAGAGCAACTTGCTTTTGAAGAAACTCATACTGAGATGATCAGTCCAGAACTTACGTTACAGAGTGCTACTGAACCAAAACCCGTAAAAGAAGAGCCAAAACTTTCAAATATCATGGAAGCTGAACCCAAAGCACCTGTTCAAACAAAAGAAGTTATCAAAGAGAGTATCCAGACTCCTGAACAACCTGTAGCAAAAGCAAAAATCGAAAACAGCATAAAAAAAGCAGCCACGACTGAAGTTTCAGAAAAAAAAGAAGTATTGGCCCCAAAAGAGTCTAAAAAAGAAATAATTAAAGAAAAGGCACCCAAAACAGCAAAACCTCTTCCAACTAAAATCATAGAAAAAGCCAAGAAAAAGCCAACAGAAAAATCTGTGAATACCCCAACAATTACAAAGCCTGTTGTAGCACAAGATTATTATATTCAGGTAGGATCATTTCAAAAAACACCTAGTACACAATTCTTAAGCATTGTTAGAAACAGTGGTTTTAATTACAAGATCACATCTCCAACAGCAAATGGAACAAAGAAACTGCTTATCGGTCCATATAAAAACAGAACAGCTGCAGATATTGCTTTAGCAAGAGTTAAAGACCGTATCAACAAAAGTGCTTTTGTGATTAAAAAGTAGATATGATGCATAAAACAATTCTTTTTGACCAACTTACACCTGTTGCCCTCTATGGGAAGATCAAAGATATTTTTCCAAATGAGATCACCATGCTTTTTGAAAGTGTCGTCAATACCAGTGACGGGAACTTCTCATTCATTACCATAGGGGCACAGGAACGTCTCATTTATAAAGACAAGACCACCACATATATAGATCAGACCGGTACCGAAAAAATACTGGATGAAAACCCCTTTAGTTTTTTAAAGACCTATTATGCTTCCCTGGACAAAGCTGCCTATAAAGAAAAAGCATTGGAAGTCGGCTTCTCTTTTGTTGATGGCTTCATAGGTTTCATCGCTTATGATATGGTAAAAGTATTTGAACCTGTGCTTGAAGAGAGTATGGACCACCTGCTTGACCCGCTGAATACTCCGGATCTGGACCTGGTACGTCCAAAGATCATCATTGCCTACTCACATAAAAGTGCAAAACTTACACTGATCCTAAATGACAGCTCTATGCAGAAGGAGCTTAAAAGCATAGAGGACATTCTACACAATACCTGTACCCCGATGCCGCTAAAAGCTGTAGAATTGGAGGGTGAAGGAAGTTTCAGTATCGATGAAGAACGTTTTAAAACTCTTGTGAATGAGTCTAAAGAGAGTATACGTTCCGGTGATATCTTTCAGATACTTCTCTCAAACAGATATACACAAAAGGGAAAGATAGATCCTCTGAGTTTCTATAGAGTACTGCGTTCCAAAAATCCTTCTCCCTATCTTTTCCTGCTTGACTATGAGGATTTCTCCATCTGCGGTTCTTCTCCGGAAGTCATGGTAAGATTAACAGAAGGCGAGATACTTCTGCGTCCTATTGCAGGTACAAGAAAACGGGGGAAGAATGCCAAAAGAGATAAAGAGCTCGAGCTTGAAATGCTCAATGATCCCAAAGAGTGTGCAGAACACCTGATGCTTATCGATCTTGGGCGTAATGATGTAGGCCGGGTAGCACAGACAGGCACGGTCAAAGTAACCGATATGATGCGTGTTGAAAAATACTCTCATGTGATGCATATGGTCTCTGATGTGGAAGCACAGATACTGGAAGACAAAGATATGTTCGATCTTTTTGCTGCCACATTCACAGCCGGGACCATGACCGGTGCACCCAAGATCAAAGCGATGGAACTCATCGCCCAATTCGAAGGACTTAAGCGCGGTTTCTACTCCGGATCTGTGGGATATTTCTCTTTTAACGGCAATATGGACTCTGCCATAGCCATACGTACATCACTTATCAAACCCGACAGTATCACTCTGCAGGCAGGTGCCGGAGTGGTTGCTGACTCTATTCCTGAACTGGAGTACCTTGAAGTAAAAAATAAACTTGGTGCTCTGCTCTCCACCCTTAAAGAAATGGAAACACTTTAAAAGATGGCAAAAGAACTATTTGCTATCTTCGGAAACCCTGTCTCCCATTCCAAATCACCTCTTATGCATAATCTCTCTTTTCAAAGCTTGGATTATGATGCATGTTATACCCGTTATTTGTTAGAAGAGGGAGAAAAGCTCAAAGAGACTTTTTTTAAGTTAGGGCTTAAAGGCATCAACATTACAGTACCACATAAAGAACATGCTTACAATGCCTGTGATGTACTTGACCCATTTGCCAAAAAAGTGGGTGCAGTCAATACCATTGTTGAAAAAGAGGGAAAACTCTATGGGTACAATACCGATGCACCAGGGTTTCTAAAAGCCATCTCTGAGTTTAAAGGGTCTAAAACCATACTCTTCTTAGGTGCGGGAGGTACCGCTCAGTCTACAAGCAGCATCTTGCGTGATGCGGGATATGAAGTAACTATTCTGAACCGAAGCGAAGGAAGACTTGAACGCTATATTAAAGAGGGATTTCAAACCTACACTTTTGAGGATTTTATTCCACAGTCATATGACTTAGTCATCAATATGACATCTGCAGGTCTTGAAGATGACTCTCTCCCTGCTCCGGAAGAGATACTTGAACATGTGATTCCCCAGGCCAAAGCCTGTGTCGATGTGATCTATGGAAAAGAGACACCTTTTTTAAGACTGGCGAAGTCCTATGATAAACAAACCAAAGACGGGTCTGATATGCTGCTCTATCAGGGGATCATTGCTTTTGAATATTTTACAGATCACCGATTCACTTTTGATGAGATCAAATATCATATGCAAAAAACTTTCACACTATGAAAAAGGTTTTAACTCTCTTTATTGTCTTTCTGCTTCTTCTTTCCCTTCTCATCTGGTTCAGCTTACCCAAAATCACTTCCTACTACACACAACTTACAAAAACACGTGTGGGGCTGAACCTTGATCTGCAGCCGGAAGCACAAAAAAAGGCCCGCTTTGTCGGCTCCCAAAAGTGCAAAAAATGTCATGAAGAGAACTACCATGACTGGAAAGGCTCTATGCACTCCAAAATGATCCAAAATATCAAAGCCGACTCCTCTGTTGTCGTAGCAGACTTTTCAAAACTCCCTGATGATGCCGACTTTACACTGGCAGAGGCTGTTTACACCATAGGAAGCAAGTTTAAACAACGCTATATGATACCTGCCACCATCAACGGAAAAGAGGATTTTAGGCTTGGAAATTATCAGTGGAATTCCCAAACCGAAAAATGGCAGCACTTCAAACCCTATAAATACTGGTATAAAGACTCTTACCCTCATGATAACAAAGAATTTCCGACATCGAACACCTGTGACGGTTGCCACTTTACAGGATTTATGTCTACCGGAGAACGTGTTGAACCGGCCATTGCCTGTGAAAGTTGTCATGGTCCGGGAAGTGAACATTCCAAAGATCCGGACAACCCTGTTTTCAAAGCAAGTCTTTCTGATCCGATACGTACGAACGAAGTCTGCTTTCAGTGTCATATGAGAAATCGGGATAAACGTATCGAAACACAGAACCTCAATGCAAAAAAGATGTGGATGAATGCAAAAGATTATCCTGACGGATATGAACCGGGCAAACCGCTTATCAGCTATAAACTTCCGGCACCTTTCGCATTGGGGAAAGAGACAAAAGAGTTTTGGGCGAACGGGGCGGCAAAGAAGAACAGAACACAGGGGAATGAATATATCCACGACCGCATGTATAAGCACGGTATTACCTGTATTAATTGTCATGATCCGCATAAACTGACCAATACTGCCCAAAAACCTGAAGGCAATGATGCCTGTATAAAATGTCACTCCTTTAGTTCCATTATCGGTCCGCATCAGGATACACTTGAGCAGCATACACATCATAAAGCAGAGTCGAAAGGTTCCCTGTGTACAGAATGTCATATGCCCAAAACAGCAAAACATACAGGGAAATCACCTCTTACAGTACGTTCACATCTTTTTGATTTCACTTATCCTGCACAAACTAAAGCCTATGGAATGCCACCGGAAACAAATGCCTGCTATGCATGCCATAAAGATAAAAGCCTGGATGATCTGCAGGACAATCTCAAAGAATGGGGAAAACTGGAATGGGAGAAACTCGAACTCCCTCCGATAGGATTTAAATAGCTATTTGACTTTAATTAACCTTTGGCTAGTATAATTAAATAAAAAGGAGTCTACATCATGATCAATATCCTTATGATAGAAGATGATCCGGAGTTTGCAGAACTTTTAAGTGAATATCTTTCACAATTCGATATTAAAATAACGAACTTTGAAGACCCTTACCTGGGACTGAGTGCCGGTGTAAAAAAATATGATCTGATGATACTAGACCTTACCCTGCCCGGTATGGATGGATTGGAGGTGTGTGAGGAAGTCGTACGAAAATATGATATCCCTGTGATCATTTCCTCGGCAAGAAGCGATATTAATGACAAAGTACAAAGCTTTGAACTGGGAGCATACGACTATCTTCCCAAACCTTATGATCCAAAAGAAATGTATGCACGTATTATGGCGATTTTAAACCGGGTCAACAAAACACAAGGCAGTCAAAGCACACTGCCGAAAAGTGATTTTGAGATCAAAGGTGATACCATTTATTTTAAAGGCAAGGCACTTTCACTTACCCCTGCAGAATTTGAAGTACTTTCCTTGCTTGTAAAACATCAGGGCATCACCCAATCCCGGGAACAGATCATTAACACTTCAGGTACGATGAGTATTGATTCCCAAGGGAAAAGTCTTGATGTGATCATCTCCAAGATACGTACAAAGATCGGAGACAATAAGCGAATACAAGCCGTACGCGGTATAGGGTATAAACTTGTTTAAAGGCTTCAGCTCATTACGAAGCAAGATCAATCTTGTTTTTTCGATCACCCTGTTGCTTCTTGCTATTCTTTTCGTAGGATCGATCAAATATGACCATGCCAAATTTGAAGAGCGCAATGAAGCACAGGAGAGAGCAATTTCGCATTATCTTTATAACTATTATCTCAAAACAGGCAAGATAGACGAAGCATATCTTGAATCCCAGAATGTCTCTCTTATTAAAGACAAGGGACAGATAATACAGATAGAACGCTCTTTTAAAGAAAAAGGGAAATACAAACGTTATGCCGTCGATACCTATCGTCTGCAACGTATCATCCTTATCAATAATGATCGATTTAAACTTTTTTTAGAGAACAAGAACAGACCTAAATACCCCATTAAACGTATTGCTATTTTTTCTATAGTATTCCTTTTGATCATTTCACTCTATCTATGGATAGTCAAAAGTCTTAAACCCCTCTCCGTACTTAAAAAGAAGATCAAAACATTTTCGGAAGGGAATCTCGACATACAATGCACCAGTGATAAAAATGATGAAATAGCGGAAGTTGCCAATGAGTTCGACCATGCTGTAACTATGATACGGGAACTTCTGCAGTCACGCCAGCTCTTCTTGCGTGCTATCATGCATGAACTTAAAACACCTATTGCAAAAGGCCGGCTCATGAGTGAAATGCTTCCCGATGAAAAGAACAAAGCACGTATGCACAGTATTTTTGAACGTTTGAACCTGCTCATTGATGAATTTGCCAAAATAGAAAAGATCACTTCCAAGAATTTCAAACTTAATATAAAACCTTATAAAATGAGTGATCTTCTCGAAGCAAGTATAGATATGTTGATGGTAGAGAACCCTGCGCGGCTTATCACAGTAAAGATAAAAAAAGACTATATAGTCAAAGCAGACTTTGAACTCTTTACCCTGGTCATCAAAAACCTGCTCGATAATGCGATCAAATACAGTACGAATAAACATGTAACTGTGATCATCAATGAAAATAGAATAGAGGTCATTAACAAAGCAAAAGCCCTGAAAGAACCTTTGGAAAACTACTTTAAACCATTCCATTCCTCAAAAAGCGGCTTAGGTTTGGGGATATATATTGTCAAAAGTATTTTGGATATTCATCATATGACACTGAAATATCGACATGAAGAGGGTGAAAATATCTTTATTGTAGAGTAAATCCGGATCCGCTGAATTCAATGATCAGCGGAAAGGACAATGATAGAGAGACAGAAGAAAATATGTATCTCTTACTTGTCTGAATCCGTTATCGTATCAGAAAGCATGAATGCAAGTTCCAATGCCTGTGAAGCATTCAGTCTTGGATCACATTGTGTATGATAACGGCTTGCAAGTCCTTCATCCGTGATGGCACAGGATGTACTACCCGTACACTCTGTTACATCATTACCTGTCATTTCAAGATGTATGCCGGCAGCAACAGTACCCATCTCTTTATGAATAGCAAAGAACTGTTCCACTTCTGAGAGGATATTGTCAAAATCTCTTGTTTTGAAGCCTGTGGAACTCTTCTCTACATTTCCATGCATAGGATCACAGGACCAAACCACATTTTTCCCCTCATCTCTTACACGCTTAAGAAGCTTAGGGAAATATTCACCTATTTTACTTGCACCCATACGAACGATCAGATTGAGCCTTCCTTCTTCATTGTCCGGGTTAAGGGCATCAATAAGTTCAATAAGCTCATCTTCTTCCATACTTGGCCCTACTTTACAGCCAATAGGGTTCTGTATCCCTCTGAAATATTCAATATGGGCTTCCTTGAGATCTCTTGTTCTGTCCCCTATCCATAACATGTGCGCTGAACAGTCATACCATTCACCTGTTTCGGTATCTTTCCTTGTCAATGCTTCTTCATAGTTCAAAAGCAGTGCTTCATGTGAAGTATAAAGTGTTGTCTGATGAAGTTGAGGCATAGTGTCACTGTTCAGTCCGCATGCTGCCATAAAATTCATCGCATGGTCTATTTTATCACTCAACTCATCATATCGTTTACCCAGCGGATTGTCTTTAATAAAGTCAAGATTCCACTGGTGTACTTTGTTGAGATCAGCTAAACCGCCTCTTGAAAATGCACGCAAGAGGTTAAGTGTTGCTGCCGATTTGTTATACGCTTTGATCATATTATCAGGGTTGGGTACTCTGGCCTCCTCGGTAAATTCAATACCGTTGATAATATCACCGCGGTAACTTGGCAGTTTCACTCCCTCTACTTCTTCAAAGTCCGAAGATCTCGGCTTGGCGAACTGTCCTGCAATACGTCCTACTTTAACCACTGGCTTACCGGTTGAATACATCAACACCATATTCATTTGAAGCATAAGTTTAAAAAGGTTCTTTATGCTCTGCGCATTAAAGTCGGAAAAGCTTTCTGCACAGTCTCCTCCTTGAAGTAAAAATGCTTCACCTCGTCCGGCTTTGGCTAATTTCTCTTTGAGTCTTCTTGCCTCACCGGCAAAAATAAGTGGGGGGTAGGAACTCAATTCTTCTTCTACTTTTTTAAGCTGCTCTTCATCTTGATATGTTGGTTGTTGCTTTATAGGAAAATTTCTCCAGCTACTTGGTGTCCAACTCATAGGTTATCCTTCTAGGGGCTATTTCTGATCGCCCAAAATTAATTGGATGATTATAGCTTAAAAAATATGAAAAATGACTATGATTTGGAAAAAAGGTTTATTTTTGTGGATAATTTTTATCTTTTAATAGAAAGATGACTTATTCACCCCTGTGAATAGGAGGTGAATAAGTCTTATTAAATAATATAAAAAAGGAGTGAATAACTCTGAATTATTCACGCAATAACATACTGTTATTCACGTTATTTTTTCGCTATGAATGTTACAAAGTTCGCCCACTGAAAAACGGTATCTACTTGTTTGAATCCTGCATCTTTACACATCTGTATATTCTCTTCTATAGTGAATGGGATCAATACATTTTCCAATGCTTCTCTTTTTTGTGCTATCTCATATTCACTGTAGCCCTGCTCTTTCTTATAGTCATAATAGATATCTATAAGCACTTTATCCAGTTTTTTATCCTTGAAAACTACTTTTTCGGAAAAGATGAATATCCCCTCATCCTTCAATCCGGTATAAAGTTTTTTCATAAGCTCCATACGCTGCATAGGACGGATGAACTGCAGGGTATAGTTTGCCACGATCACATCTTCATCTTTATACTCATAGGTCAACATATCAGCAAGTTCCAATTCAATATCGGCACCAAAAGCCTGACACTTCTGCAAAGCTCTGTCCAACATGGCTTGAGAATTGTCCAAGCCTTTAAGTTGCATTTTTGTATGCATTTTACTATGCAGGTCCAGTAAGAACTTTGCCGTAGAAGAACCAAGATCCAGCACTTTTTTACCCTCTTCCTGCTCTGCCAGGATCAATGCTATGACCAATTTCCGTACCTCATCATAAAAAGGTACCGAACGGCTCAGCATATCATCAAATACAGAAGCCACGGCTTCGTCAAATTCAAATTTCTTCTCTATTTTTTTAGCAAATACTTTATCTTCTTTCACAACTCAGTCCTTATATCAAATTCCCGTCATTCGACAGAAGCCCTGCATGGCTACACTTCATTCCGACCATTCCGGTTCCAAAGCTGCAGACAACAAGCAGTTGTTGCCTGCTGACGCTTTTCACATCAAATTCAAATTTCTTTTCTATTTTTTTGGCGAATACTTTGTCTTTCATTATGATTTCTTTATGTTTTATTTTTATAATTATATTAGAAGTCTATTCCAATCAGTTGAAGAACTAAATCTTAACAATTTTTTATATATAATAATTTCATGGAAGATAAAAGTTTTTTATATTAGAATATAAGAATGGAACAACTCACTGTACTTATCGTAGATGATGATAAAATCACTACTTCTATCCTGAATCACATGTTAACCCCATATGCAAACACTATACTTACGGCATCTGACGGCCTGGAAGGATTTGATCTTTATCAAAAATATCATCCGGATATCATCCTTTCAGATATCAATATACCTCGTTTGAATGGGCTGGAAATGGTTGAACGGATAAGAAAAACAGATGAAGATGTAAAAATAGCCATCTTTACCAACTTTGAAAAAAGGGATATTCTTCTCAAAGCGATCCAGCTTGGTGTCAACCAATTTTTCTCAAAACCTTTTGACAGTAAAAGTTTTACAAAGATCATACAGCATCTTTGCAATGAAGTACTTGAAAAAAGACATATCAACCATGAGGTTCAAAGACAGCAGAACATACTTCATGCCATCAATGAAATGGCTCATAATTTTTTACAGAAATCTGATTGGCGAGAGACACTGCAGCAAGAGATGATGAACCTTAAACAGGCTTCTGAAATGTCATCGATCTTTATATACCAGAACGAACAGCATACGAATAATCTTCTGGCACATGAGCTTTTATATATCAATGATAATTCTGAAGCAAAAAGTAAAAAACATATCCATTACCGTAAGCATTGTCTCATGCGCTGGAAAAACAAGTTGGAAAAAAACCTGCCTGTAAACGGAAGCAGAGATGATTACGATAAATCAAAAAAGAAACTTTTGGACCTTTTCAAGATCAATTCTCTCCTTATATTACCTATATTCATACAAAAAAAATGGTGGGGTTTTCTTGGTATCGGCGATGAACACAATCAAATACTGAAAACAACCAATGTTGAAATGCTCGGTACGGCAGCATCCATCATTGGATCTGCTATTAACAACACATACAATCTTCAGTCACTTGAAATGTCTTCTGCCGTATTCAAACATACAATGGATGGTGTTTTAATCACAGATGCCCATAACAATATTATACATGTCAATGATGCCTTTCTTAATATCACGGGATACTCACTGTCATCTGTCATCGGAAAAAATCCCAAGATCCTGAAATCCGGAAAACATACTAAACATTTTTATCAAAAGATATGGGATAAATTAACTACGGACGGGTACTGGCAGGGAGAGATAACAAATCGTAAGAAGAACGGGGAGATATATATTGAATGGTTAAGCATCAATACTATCAAAAGTTCACAAGGTCAAATAGAAAATTTCATAGGTATCTTTTCGGATGTCACACATCAGAGAAAAGATGCCCATAACCATGCTTACCTGGCAACACATGATCCTCTTACAGGTCTTTCCAATAGACTTTTATTAAATGATAGATTAACACATGCCATCGATCATGCAGAAAGGTTCAACAAATGTATCAGTCTCATATTTTGCGACTTGGATAATTTTAAACCGATCAATGACACCTATGGACATACCATCGGGGATGAGATCCTTAAAAGAGTAGGAAATTCTCTTAAAGAAATTTTAAGAAAAGAAGATACGATCTGTCGTTTCGGTGGAGATGAATTTGTCATACTTCTTGAAGACTTAAACAGTTTTGAATACCTTGACAATATTTTACAAAGGATCAACAATCTCACCAATACACCTTGTGTCATAAATGGCAAGACTATCTCTATAGGTATGAGTATCGGTGCTTCTATTTATCCAGATGACGGGACTAAACCAAAAGAGCTGATACAGGCAGCTGATACTGCAATGTACAGAGCAAAAAATCGTGGTAAAAACCGCATAGAGTATTCTCAGTCGGACCTTAACGTATATTGTCTAAAAAAACAACAAAATATAAATTACTTACATAGTAACTTTGTTATTTAACCTACTTCATTCCAATATCTTTTTAGCTATTTCTATATCATCTTGAATTTGTATTTTCAGATCATCCAGGCTTTCGAATTTTTGATTTAGACGTATGAAGTCCAAGAACTTTAGTTCAACCTCTCCCTCTACTTTGCCTATCTCTTTATCCAACACATATGTTTCAACTGCATAGGAACCGTCTGTACTTACCCGATGTCCTAAAAAGCTTATAGAATCCAGCCATTCATCTTCTATCTTTGTTCGTGTTGCATAAACACCTTCTAAAGGAAGTTGGTAATGATCGACATCAAGATTAAGTGTAGGAACAAGTTCTTTTTTACCAAGTCCCTGGCCTTTAACCACTTCTCCATTGATAACATACTCTCTGCCTAAAAGTCTGTTTGCCATCTCTATATTACCCTCTCTAATGTACGCTTTGATCGTACGGGAGTGTACAGAAACACCATCAATACTTATCTCCTGTATGATGTCTACTTCACCCTCGAACAATACTTTAAGCAACTGGGCATTACCCTTCTTTTCTTTTCCAAAAGCAAAATCATATCCTATGATGATCTTTTTTAATTTCGGAAAATCCTTTTGAAGTTTTGCTACAAAAGCTTCTGGAGTCAATGATTTTATCTTATCAAAATGGTAAAAACAGCATACTTTTGAAGTATAAAGTGAACGTTTGTACCCAGGAGTCAAGTATCCGCTGTTACGTTCTATGATGACGATAGCATCGGCTTTTTCTATGAGTGTTTGATGGGCAATATGCATACCGTCAAATGAACCTATGGCTATAGATCGAATATCATTATTGAACTGCAACTACTTCTCCATCTTCACAAAATGATACAGATATTCCCGGTTACCCTCTTTACCTGCCACTTTTGAGAGTGCCTGATGTTTAAGTTCCCAGCCTAAGCTCAATGCTTCTGCTTCAAATGCTTCTTTCCTTCTGGCTATGGCATCTGCATCCTGCACTACACCTTTGCTGTCCCGCTTCACATCTTTGCCCACTTCAAACTGAGGCTTGTAAAGGATTACGATATCTGTTCCACTTTTACTAAGTCTGTCTATATCATCTGTTATCTGCAATATGGAAATAAAGGAGACATCACAGGTCAGCAGATCAAAAGCCTCATCACTCTTAAAGTCACGGATATCTGTCTCTTCGTGCAAAGAGAGTCGTTCTTCATTACGCAGAGAAATATGAAGTTGGTCTCTTCCTACATCCACACAGTCAAGTGATGCCACACCATGTTCAAGCACTATCTGAGCAAATCCCCCTGTACTTGAACCAATGTCCAACGCCTTTTTACCCTTGAAATCCATAGCATACTCAGCCAGAAAATTTTCCAATTTCCGTGCAGCACGACTCACATAGAACTTCTCATCAGCCACTTCCACTACAGAATTCTCATCTATCTTCGCAGAGGCTTTAGGCTTCCTGCCATCTACTGTCACATGCCCGGCTTTTATGGCATCTAACGCACGATTACGGCTCTCAAAGTAACCCTCTTCTACCAGGTATTTATCTAGTCTCATAACATCTCCCTCATTGCTTCTTCAGTTAAAGTTGTGACACCCAAACTCTCAGCCTTAGTTAACTTACTTCCCGCATCTTCACCATAAATGACAAAATCCGTTTTTTTACTCACCGAACCACTCACTTTAGCCCCAAGTTTTTCAAGCATCTCTTTAATGACACCACGACTTACAGACATCGTACCTGTAAGCACTACCGTTTTATCTTTAAAAGGATTATCTACTGCTTCCACTTTCTCCTCAACTGTAGGCTGCACCACATCAAAAAGCTTCAAGACAAGCTCACGGTTGACTCGCATGAACTCCAAAAGTGAATTTGCCATCTCTTCACCTATGCCGTCTATGGCGACTACCTCTTCGAATTTGGCATCCACAATACCCAGTCCGAATTCCAAAGCCAAAGACTTACTGGCTACCTCTCCAATGTGTTCTATCCCCATTGCATTGATAAGTCTGTAAAGCGGTGTTCCTTTAGTATTATCTATGGCTTGGAGAAGATTGTTGATACGTTTCTCTTTAAAGCCTTCCAAATGGACCAGATCTTCTGCTTTGATAAAGTAGAGATCTAAAATATCTTTAATGATATGCTCTTTGACCAGTATGTCAACGATCTTACTTCCCAGTCCATCAATGTTCATACACCCTTTTTTTGCAAAGTGGATAATGGAGTTCACCACTCTGTCCGGACAGTCCAAGTTTTGACACTTTATCAAAGTACCCTCATCAAGCAGTTCACTGCCACAAGTAGGACACTGGGTTGGTCTAGTTACTGGTATCTCAGAACCTGTACGTCTATCTTCAAGTACTTTAATGATCTTAGGGATGACATCTCCACTTCGAATGATGATCACACTGTCACCTATGCGTATATCTTTTCTTTCTATCTCATCAAAATTGTGCAGGGTTGCACGGCTTACCATCGCCCCTTCTATGTTGACCGGTTCTATCTCTGCTACGGGTGTGATAACCCCTGTGCGGCCTACCTGTAAAGTGATCGCTTCTATCTTTGTGATTTTCTCTATGGCTGGGAATTTGTACGCACACATCCACTTAGGAAATTTTACCGTATAGCCAAGCTCTTCTTCTTTGCTGATTTCATCCACTTTGATAACCATCCCATCCATCATCATAGGGATCTCATCACGCTTTGAAATAAGAAATTGGTAAAAGTCTTCTATCTCTTCTGAAGTATTGCACTCTTTGTTATATGGAGGTCTTAAAAAACCCTGCTCATATACAAAGTTCATCTTTTGCGATAATTTAGGAAAATTCAAAATATTTTCCCCCACTCCCCAAGGATAAAAAACCAATTTACGTTTTGCTGTCACAGAAGAGTCAAGCTGTCTTAAACTTCCCGCTGCTGCATTCCTTGGATTGGCAAAAGGTTGTTCCCCTGCTTCGAGTCGCTCTTTATTGATAACTTCAAAATCATCTTTACGTATGACCACTTCACCGCGTATTTCTATAAGCCCCTCATAATCTATTGCCAGCGGTACAGAACGAATAGTACGGACATTGTCCGTTACCTCTTCACCTACAACACCGTCTCCACGCGTAATGGCACGAACAAGCTTTCCGTCATCATACAGCAAATTCATACTTGCACCGTCGAACTTAGGCTCACAAAAATACTCGCACTTTCCTACATTTTTCTCTACTCTGTTCAACCATTCCTGTACTTCATCAAGAGTAAACACATCTTCCATACTCCACATACGTTTCTTATGTTTTGCTTTGGAAAATTCATCACGTACTACACCGCCTACACGCTTTGTAGGTGAATCTTCTGCTACTTCATCAGGGTGAGCAGTTTCATAGTCAAGCACTTCATGATAGAGTTTATCATACTCTTCATCTGCAGCGACAGGGTTGTCTTCAACATAATAAGCATGTGCCCATTTTTTAAGGATTTGTACTTTTTCCAGATATTGTTCATTTGTCATTTTTTATAATTTACTTTCACTTTTTTTCCATAAAATTTCGGCTCTGTATGTAAAATATACACATCTAAAAAAGCCTTGGCTCTAGCCAAATATTCTCTTGCTTTCATCCTATACGCAGCTGCTGTACCCGGGATATCTTTCGCCACAAAACCTATAGCTTTTTGTCCTTTGGCTTTTGCAATGAATAACGCTCTTTCAAGGTGAAATTTCTGAGAGATGATTATATAGTCTTTTAAATCAAAAATCGCTTCAGCTCTCACTATAGAATCAAGCGTTCTAAAGCCTGCATAGTCTTTAGTGATATATTTGGCTGGGACACCTGCCTTTAGCAAATCTTTATACATCGTTGTAGTTTCATCATAGTCTTTCGTACCATTATCACCGGAAACAACGATGGCTTTAACTTTTCCTGCCTTCCAGAGTGCCACAGCAGCACGGATGCGATAAGTATAAAAGTAGTTTTGCTTTCCTTTCGCAATATATTTACTTGTACCTAAAAGAAGAGCTGCTTTTTTTGGAGGAACTTGTTTGATATCAGTATAGAGGATAGATGTAGCTTGTTTTGAGATATAAATATCAATGGAAATCAAACCTATAGCAGCAAAAATGAAACAGAAAAATATCCATTTTATATAACGCATCTTTACCTTACGCTAAAGCTTTCAACACAGCCAAAGCCTGCACATGTTCTTTCACATCATGGCACCTCACAATACTCGCCCCGTTTTCCACTGCTTTCAGATGAATAGCCAAAGTCCCAGGTAACCGTTCTTCTGTTGGGGTAGAGATGATCTTGTCAATCATAGACTTTCTACTCGCTCCCACAAGTACTTCACATCCAAACAGTTTAAAATGTGCCATGTTTTTAATAAGTGTAAGATTATGCTCTAAGGTTTTACCAAAGCCTATACCTACATCCAAAATGATGTTTTCTCTTGAGAGTCCCAGAGTTTCACATTTTTCTATACGCTCTTCAAAGAACTCACTCACTTCAACCATCACATCATCATACGTAGGGTTTTTCTGCATGGTCTGTGGAGTACCTTGCATGTGCATGATGCAAAGTTTGGCATCATATTTGACAGCTAATTCAATAATGGCTTCATCATTTGCACCTGTAATATCATTAATAAGGGTAAATCCGCTCCTTAGCGCATACTCCACGACCAAAGGCGTATAACTGTCTATACTAAAGGTGGCTTTTTCATAAAGTTTTTGCTCTTTGATGATGTCACAGACAATCTTCATACGGTCTAACTCTTCCGCTTCACTGACTACATCCGCACCTGGACGGGAAGAGACTGCACCGATGTCAATGATGTGTGCACCATCGTTTATCATCTTTTCTATTTGGACTATGGCATCCTCTGCTACAAACCTGCTGCCTTCAAAAAAGCTATCGTCGTTGGCATTGAGGACACCCATGATCTGCGTGGGGTATGTTTTTACAGAAAGAAACTTTTTAAGTTCAGTAGCAACGGTTTTCAGTCCAAAAGGTTGGGCTAACTCTTTTCGAGAGAGTAACTCCATATGTTTTTTAGTCCCTATGAGTATGCAGTCATACATAGGTTTTTCGCACAAGATCACTCCACCGGGAACAGCAAGCTCTGCACCAATGCTTAGAGCATCTTGCTTAAGTATGTTTGCAGCAGGTGTTTTAAGGTCTTTAATGAAGAAGTAAAGCAACTCCATCTTCTTGGCCATGATACCCACACCACCATTCTCTACACCCAGTGCTTTGAGTGCTGCCTTTTTATCTGCGATGTTTCCGAGTTTATAGATATGCATATCAACCCTTGTAGGGTGCGTGGTGCCCAAAGGAAATGCCCTTGGGGTACTAACGCACCTTTGAGATGTTAGCCCTTACGGCGAAAGTTATATTTTATACAATATTTTATTACATGGTGCGTTAAAAACGCACCCTACAGTTATTTTATCGTTTTTTTCTTGCCAAAAGTTTCAAAAGCAAAGTATTCAGCACGAAGGCAGGAGGAGAGCCTAGGTCCAATGCAATAAAAGCATTTGAAAACAGTGTCAGCGTTTTTTCATCTAAATCATAACCTTGTGAATGGATAGCTTCTTTACTGATGCGTTCTACAAGTAATTTCATCGTTTTAGTATCTGTACGTTTATGAGTTTGTATAAACTCATACACTGTAGCCAAAGAGAGCCCTGCTACATCCAACCCTAATTCTTCTTCTTGTAATGCTTGAGAAAGCATAGTGATAGGCAACCGTGAACGTATGGTATCTAAGATAGTCGCCTTGCTTTGCGTCAGGATAATAAACTCTTTTCTAGGTGGCGGTTCTTCTATGACTTTCAAAAGTTTGTTCTGTACTACAGGAGAAAATGTTTTAGCGGCAAGCAGAATAACCGTAGTCTCTTCACTTGCCATGTAGGCTTTTTCTATAGCAAGTTTCGCATCTTCAACCAGAAAAGTGTCTTCTTTGATAATCTTAACGAAACGTTCCGTTGTTTTTGACTCTTCAAGTTTAGCGATGGTACCTTCTATGTCACTTGTGATGATTACCTGACTCACTAATGCAATACTCATGATTCTAAATCTAAATCACCAAAAAGAGCTTCTGAGATGGTCATATCAAAAAGTTTATAAAGTTGTAAGAGTTTAATATCTAAAAGAGGGTCAGAACTTCGAAGGGAAAAACTATTTTGTACCTCTTCATCCATGATCCATAAAAAGCTATCATCATTTCTATATGCTTCCTTGGTGAATGGATGGCCACCCTTACCGATATACCAAATATAATATCCATTCGGGTAAGAGATATCCAACATATCTTCAAGTAGCTGCAACTCTTGTGCAGAGGTTAAGTTCTGCAAATTTGGAAAAATATCAGTGAGTTGGTAAAAAGGTAAAAGCGGTCTGTTTTTTTGTAGCTCATTTACTCTACTCAGTATATATTTTCCAAACCATCTACGCGGTTCATCTGTAATGATCAGAACAGTCTTTCCCTCAAGTACTTGAGAAACAGCACTTTTAACTAAAGGTGCCCACTCATAGCGGTACTCTTCCATCCACGAGAAGCAGGACTCCTCCTCCCTTATAGTGTCAAGTGTCCATTTTAAGAGCTTCTGCATAAATCTTATTACTTATCTAACTCGTACGCTTCATGAAGTGTACGAATCGCAAGCTCTCCATATTTTTCATCGATCACCATAGAAACTTTGATTTCGGATGTTGAGATCATTTGAATATTGATATTATTTTCAGCCAATACAGTAAATGCTGTTGCTGCTACACCGGAATGAGATTTCATCCCTACACCTACCACGGAGACTTTACATACATGTTCATCAAAATCCATACTTTCAATATCATGATCAAAACTTTCCATCAGTTTTTTTGCATTTTCATGTTCACTTTGAGGTACGGTAAACCCAAGATTTGTTAAACCGTCTGTACCTACATTTTGAATGATCATATCTACGTTGATATTTGCATCTGCCAGCTTTGTAAAGATCTCTGCTGCGATTCCCGGTCTGTCTGCAACACCTCTAAGAGTTACTCTTGCCTGGTTTTTGTCAAGGACAACACCACTTACTAAAACTGCTTCCATATTATTGCTCTCCTTTGTTATCAATGTACCTTCATTGTCACTAAAACTACTTTTTGCATAAAGTTTGACATTCAACTTTTTTGCCAATTCTACCGAACGGTTCTGTAATACTTTGGCTCCTAAAGAAGAGAGTTCAAGCATCTCATCGTACGAAATAGTATCTAGTTTTTTTGCATTAGGCTCAATACGCGGGTCTGTCGTATAGATACCATCCACATCTGAATAGATCTCACACTGGTCTGCATGCAATGCACCTGCCAATGCTACAGCCGAGAGGTCTGAACCTCCACGCCCCAGTGTAGTAACTGAACCATTTTTATTAATACCCTGGAAACCGGCAACGATCACGATCTTGCCCTCTTTAATTGCATTTTGCATTGCTGTAGGATCTATAGATTCGATGCGTGCATAGGTATGTGTATCATCTGTGACGATCCCTGCTTGACGTCCTGTCATAGCTACTGCATCAAAACCTTTAGCCTGCAAAGCGATAGAGAGAAGTGCGGCTGTCACTCTTTCACCGGAACTCAAAAGCATATCCATCTCTTTTTTTGCCGGATTTGAAGAGAAGTGATTTGCATACTCTATAAGTTTATTCGTCTCACCACTCATGGCAGAGACTACCACTACGATATCATGCCCTTCTTCTCTTGCCTTGCTTACACGGTTAGCCACATTTTCAATACGGTCTAAACCACCTACACTGGTACCACCATACTTCTGTACGATCAACATTAAATTAAACCCTTTCATTTATGATAATGCTTTTTGAGCAAAGCCCAAAAAACGATACTGACACCGGAGCACACCTAAAGGTATACACTCCGATAAGTTCAGCAGTCGGCTCATGCGACTGGTCGCATTTTAAATCAAACCCTCTTGTATAAAATAATCAATCACTCTACGATACACTCTTCGTTTAAAATAAGTTACCTTTTTAAACAGGTTCTCATACGCTACAAACTCATACTCTTTAAATTCTGGAATATCATATGCCTGCAAGTCGATCATTGCATCCTCTTTAAGACGTACCAAAAAATATTTTTGGGTCTGTCCGTCAAAAGGATACACTTTTCCTCTTGCAACTTTTGGAAAATCATACGTGATCCATTCCGGGAACTCTCCCAAAATCTCCACATCATTACAACCAATTTCTTCTAACAACTCCCTATATAGTGCGTCATGAGGTGTTTCTCCTTCATCGATACCCCCTTGAGGAAATTGCCATGCATTTTTGATATCACTTCGGTGTGCCAAAAAAAACTCACACTTCTCCGGATATTTGGAAGAGAGTATCACTGCAGCAACATTTGGGCGATAACGCTTTTTGTTTTGCATACTTTACTCATTTCACTAACAATTACGACATTATAATATTCTAGATATTTAGCTCATGCCGTAAGATATATTTTTTTCTGGTAAAATTCTATCTAAAATGCGGTTATAACCATTTGAAAGAAAGAAAATTTGCTACTCTATATTCATATCCCCTACTGTGATTCAAAATGTCACTACTGCAGTTTCAACTCTTATGTCGATAAATTTGATACACGTTCTGATTACATGAAGGCACTTTACAAACAACTCTCTTTTGAACTTAAACGTTTTCATACGAAAGAAAAACAAATCGAGACACTTTTCATAGGTGGAGGAACACCCTCTACCGTCACACCTGAACTCTACACTCCTATCTTTGAATTACTCAAACCTTATTTACAGGACAATGCAGAGATCACTACTGAAGCAAATCCGAACTCTGCTACAAAAGCATGGTTAGGCGGAATGAAAGATCTCGGCGTAAACCGTGTAAGTTTCGGGGTACAGAGTTTTGATACAAATAAACTTAAAGCACTCAACCGTGCACATACTCCAAAGCAAGCCAAAGAAGCTATAATCCATGCGCGGGATCTTGGATTTGAACATCTGTCGCTTGACCTTATCTATAACTACAAAGGTGATACAAAGGCACTGCTTTTAAATGACATAAAAGAGGCATTTGAACTTCCTATAGACCATATTTCTGCCTATGAACTCACTATAGAAGACGGTACCAGATTTTCTTCTACCCCTGATGTACGCCAAGAAAATGAAGATCTTGCCTTTTTTGTAGCTAATAAAATAAAGAAAAAGGGATTTAAACACTATGAGATTTCTAATTTTGGTACATATCAAAGCAAACATAACAAAGGATACTGGCAACTGAAGAACTACATAGGGGCTGGTGCCGGTGCCGTAGGTTTTTTAAAAGACACCAGATTTTATCCGCAAACAAATATTGAATCTTATATCTCAGATCCTCTGAATATTACAGAAGAACTACTCAACAAAGAGGAATTATTTACAGAAAAAATATTTTTAGGCTTGCGAAGCAATATAGGTATTCAAAAGTCCATTTTATCAGAAAAAATAACCCGGAAAATGCAAATACTGCTTGAAGAAAACAAACTTGAATGTGATGATACACACTATTACAATAGTAATTTCTTTCTTAGTGATGCATTAGCACTCTACATTTTAGATTAATTTGTTAAAATACATCAAATTAAATCGAAGGTGTTAGATGTTTGGCATAGGTTTTACAGAAATACTCCTCATTTCTATTATCGCAATACTTTTTTTAGGGCCGGATAAACTTCCTGAAGCAATGATACAGATTGCAAAGTTTATCAAAGGGGTTAAAAAGACTGTGGGAGAAGCAAAAAGTTCACTTGAAGAAGAGATGAAAATCGCAGACCTCAAAGAGGAAGCGCTTAATTATAAGCAGCAGTTAGATAATGCAACCAATGAGCTCAAAAGCTTTAAAAATATAGATTTTGATGATCTTGAAGATATCACTTATGATAAAGAGGTATCTCCAAAAGAGAGCCCTTATGCTGAGGCTAAACCTGCGATGCAAGTAGAACCTAAAAGTGATACCGTGACTTTTAAGAAAAAATCTAAAAAGAAAGAAGAGCCGAAAGCTGACAATGATACACAAGAGAATAATAAAAAAACAGATGAAACCAAAGGTGATGCATAATGTTTGATGATTTAAGACCTCACCTTGCTGAGTTACGAAAAAGATTGGGGCTTTCAGTTCTCTCTGTTTTTGTTGCATTTGTCATTGCCTTTGTTTTTCACAATAGCATTTTAACTTGGATCACACAACCGCTTAACGATGCTCTTACTGAAGTAGGACGCATCATAGAATCTCAGGATAAAGCGACTTGGCACATGCAGACTGCTGAGCAAAACACTACCGTACAAATAACACAAAGTAGCTCATCTATAGTTGCAGAAAAGTTGCAGAACCGTTTAGACGAGGCTTCAAAAATAGCGGACAGCAAACTAAGTGTTTTACTTAAAGAAGCTGCATCTGCTGCCAAAGAGCTTAGCCAAACACTGCAAAAACTTGATACGAATGCAAGTCAAACCTCAGCAACGAATAACACTTTTATCGGGCAGATCACAACACACCAGGTAGGTGGTGCATTTTTCGTAGCCCTTAAAGTCTCTTTCTTTGCAGGACTCTTGGGAGCCCTTCCTTTTATTCTTTATCAACTTTGGCTTTTTGTTGCCCCCGGACTTTACAGCAATGAAAAAAAGATGATCATACCTTTTGTGGTGGGTGGTTCAGTGATGTTCTTCATAGGTGTCATTTTTGCCTACTATATCGTCACTCCGTTTGGATTTCAATTCCTAATTACCTTTGGATCATTCCTCTATACACCACTGATCAATATTGAGGATTATGTTGGATTCTTTACTAAGATCATGTTGGGCTTCGGACTTGCATTCGAACTTCCTGTTTTTGCTTATTTCTTAGCACTGCTTGGGCTTGTAACTGACCGTACACTGATTGACTTTTTCAAGTATGCTATGGTGATCATCTTTGTACTTGCTGCACTCCTGACACCGCCTGACATCTTGACGCAGTTACTTATGGCAGCACCATTGGTTATCCTTTATGGTATTTCTATCCTCATCGTACGTATGGTAAACCCTGCTCCAAAAGAAGAAGATGATGAAGATGAAGATGAAGATGAAAAAGTCTCCCGAACTACTTACTAAAAACTATGACTATGCACTCCCTGAGGGGTTCATAGCTACTACGCCTGTTCATCCAAGAGACCATGCAAAACTTCTTGTATATGACAGAAAAAGTGATACCATTACCCATACAACCTTTAAACATCTTTTAGACTTTTTACCTAAAGAGTGTGATGTATTTCTTAATGATACCCGTGTGATAAAGGCACGTATATTTGGGACAAAGGAGAGTGGTGGCAAAGTTGAACTTCTTTTTAACAAACCACTGGATGCCCACCATTATCTTGTACTTATCCGCGGTAAAGTAAAGGTGGGCACAGCTCTCTTTTTTGAAAATGATCTCGTTGCAACCGTTACTAAACTCAATGAAGATGGTTCACGTGAAGTTACCTTTACCCATAAAGGTGAAGAGATACGTTTTGAAGACCTGGTACTTGTACTGGATGAGATAGGACACATCCCTCTACCTCCCTATATGCAAAGAGAAGATAACAAAGAGGATGAAACAGACTATCAAACCCTCTTTGCAAAAAATGCAGGTGCAGTTGCTGCTCCTACAGCTTCTTTACACTTTACACCTGAACTTTTTTCTGCATTGGAGCAAAGACACCAAACACATAAAGTTACCCTGCATGTAGGTGCAGGTACTTTTAAACCTGTAGAAGTAGAAAAGATACTTGAACATCCTATGCATTCAGAGTATTTTCATATCTCCAATGAAGCAGCTAAAGTATTGGATAGCGACAGACCTATCTTAGCCATAGGTACAACCGTAACAAGAACGGTAGAATACTATGTGCGAACCCAAAAAACACAAGGAGAGTGTGACCTCTTTCTAAACCCACACAATCCACCTCAAAGAGTCACCCATCTACTCACTAATTTCCATTTGCCCAAAAGTACACTCATTATGCTGGTGAGTAGCTTCATAGGAAGAGAAAAAACGTTACAATTATATAAAGAGGCCATACAAAAAGAATATCGCTTCTTCTCTTATGGGGATGCCATGCTGATACTCTAAAGGAGCTAAAAATGAAAACTGTTTCACCCTTGCTTTTAGCCCTGCTTCTAGGCACGATCCTTTTTACAGGTTGTGCACAAAAAAAACCTTATCACTATCCAAACTATGATATTATCAAACCTGAAACCACCTGTAAACCTAACCGGAAGAACATTCAGGAACTGCTGCTTTCCTACCTGGGAAAACCTTATGTCTGGGCAGAAGAAGGGCCCAATGCCTTTGATTGTTCCGGACTCACATACAATATCTATGGTTCCATGGGTATAGAAATACCGCGTGTTGCAAGGGAACAGGCAAAAATGGGTAAGCGCATTGCCTTTAACAATCTTGAATATGGTGATCTTATTTTCTTTGGATCGACCAATAAAAGAAGCAAACGTATCAACCATGTAGGTATCTATCTTGGTGACGGATGGTTTGCACATGCAAGCAGTAAAGACAGAAAAGTCACTATAAGTCATTTCGAAAAAGAACCACGTTATCTGAAACGCATGAAACTCTGTAAGCGTTATCTCAGTATTGATGAACGGGCGCGATATATGACTTGTGATGCACCGCTTAAAAAAATGAAAATTACAAGTAACCGCTATACAACACCTTGGCAAACCGGAATGGCATTACCTGAAAAGGCAGTGCCGTAATTTACTTCATTTAGGCAAGTTTAAAGGCATTCACCTATAATAAGTTTATGAAAAAATCAATCTATATACTTTTACCTATTCTTGCAATGCTTCTATTTACGGCATGCAAACCCCCTCATCATCCTAAAAACCCTAACTATAGTATTAAAAAACCTAAAGTTATCTATAAACCCAGTAAAAAAAACCTTGATAAAATGGTTAAAAAACTTAATGGAAGTCCCTATGTGTGGGCAGAAGAGGGTCCCAATTATTTTGACTGTTCCGGTTATACCTATTATATGTATGGAAGTATGGGGATCGAACTGCCGAGAGTAGCAAGAGAGCAGGCAAAGGTAGGAAAGTATATCAAACCTGCCGAATTACAATATGGTGATCTTATCTTCTTTGATACTACCAAAAAGCGAAACGGAAAGATCACACATGTAGGTATGTATTTGGGAAATGGCTGGTTCACCCATGCGAGTACCACAAAATATGAAGTGGTCTATTCCAACTTAAATACCTCAAAATACTATAAAAAAAGATTACGTATCTGTAGAAGATATTTACCTGATCATAAAGAAAAAACCCGTATTGCGGGTACTGCAACTCCATGGAAAACACAGCCTCTTCCTCTGCCTGCGACCCCAATCCCTGCAGCACAACCTGTTGCTGCTTCAGGTGGACCTTCTATTGCCCGACCAGTCATAGACAGCACTTCATCAGGAACATATTATGTACAGGTAGGGTCTTTTAAGGGTAGGCCCAACAGTGCATTACTCTATACAATAACACGGAATGGATACAAGTATAAGATAATTCAGTTTCCAAGAAACGGAGTACAGATATCAAAACTTCTCATAGGACCATATAAAGATAAAACCTCTGCTCTGGAGGTTTTACCGAAAGTCAAAGCCAACATAGAGAAAACAGCATTCATTGCTGAAATACTCTAAGGCAATCATATGGGAAAGTTCTCACCTAATAAAGTCTGTCCTTGCGGCAGCGCGAATAAATACAAAAAATGTTGCAGTATTTACCATAAAGGTGCACTTCCGCCTACTGCCCTGCTTTTAATGAAGTCACGCTATTGCGCTTATGCAGTAGGAGACAGTAACTATATCATAAAGACCACACATCCTGATAATCCTGACTATACCGCCGATATAAAAAGTTGGAAAGAATCTATCTTAAGTTTTAGTAAACAGACAAACTTTTTGAGTTTGGAGATTATTGATTTTATCGATGGGAAAGAAGAAGCTTTTGTTACTTTTAATGCCCGACTCTCTTCTGGTGATTTAAAAGAAAAAAGTCGATTTTTAAAACTAAGGGATCAATGGTTCTATGTTGATGGAGAGTTTTTATGAGCCATTATTGCAGTGCAATATAGTGTTCAATAGATTCATTGAGTTTACAAAGTTCTTTTTGATAGGTATCTATATAATTTTCAAGTAATTCTTGTTTATTATAGAGCATACATTGATTAATCTCATTTATAAGTTGATACATATCTTTTGCTCCTATAGTCCCAGTTAACCCCTTCATATCCAAACATAACATTTTAATCTGTTCATAACGATGTTCTCTCACTAATTTTGCAAAAAGTTCACTACTTTTACCATAAGCATCCATAAACTCTTTTAAGATTTCTATATAGAATGCTTGATTATTATTTGAGTACCTGATACCCGCTTGAATATCTAAAGCATCTATCTGTTCTACTATTTTATAATGTTGAACTTTTTTCCCCTCATTCATATCTGTAACAAACATTTTAAAAACAGTATAAAGTTTACCAATGTTTAATGGTTTAGTTAAAAATGCATTCATTCCACTCTTAAATATCTTTTGCTTTTCACTCTCTAATGCCAAAGCAGTAAATGGGTAATCCTCCCCTTTCCCAACCCCTCTAAAAGTAGAGGTTAAGCTACAAGAGCC
>CAJXJN010000020.1 GCA_913055205.1 uncultured Sulfurovum sp.
CTTCGGGGAGAACGAGAAGGGGCGACCTGCGAGCAGATAAATTTTTGAATTCCCTTTAATATATCTTAGAATCATAGGGTGCTTTATGATCCAAATCTCAATTTTATACTTGTATGGAAAATCTATAAGCCATAATCCTATGATGATCGTCAGTATTCCCTGCCCCGGTAAAACCAACATAGCAACTCCACCTATAATAAAAATCACACCAAGAATATTTTTTTAGTAGCATAAATACTTTTGGCGTTTGGGACGGGAAAAATAATCTGAAGGTATTTGTATAATCATCCATGGGACCAATACTATAGAGATAACAAATCCTATACATGGATACCAATGTTAACCAAAGTAAGACACCTTCATAATCATGGATGAACTCTATTATTTTAAATTTTCCCTCTCCTCTATTTTTCCTTCATACCATTTTCGCAACAATCTATCAACAGGATTTATCATCTTATAAATAGCAGGCACAACCAACAGTGTTAGTATCATAGAACTAATAAGTCCACCGATCACGGCTATAGCCATTGGTGCTTTGGTTTCACTTCCTAAACCATCACCAATTGCCAGTGGGATCATTGCAAAAACCATTGCAAATGTTGTCATTAGGATGGGTCTCAACCTCTTTTCACCTGCTTCTATGAGAGCATCATCAGCATTTTTGCCTTTTGCCATGGCACTATTTGCAAAGTCCACAAGTAAAACTGCATTTTTACCAACCATCCCCATAAGTAGCATAAACCCGATCATCACAAACAAAGAAAACTGTAGTCCACTCAGATATAGAGCTATCATAACACCTATAATACTAAGTGGTAGTGCCATCATAATGATAATTGGCTGGATAAGGGACTCATAAAGTATCGCTAAAATGATAAACATAAGTATTATAGAGAGCCCTATAGCCACAGCAAATGCATTGACTGTTTTTTCCATCTCTTCAGCAAATCCCGTAAATCTATAAGTGACTCCTTGTGGCATGAGTTCATCTATTTTTGCTTTTGTATAGTTGACTGCACCACCCAGATCCAGACCAAACAGATCAGCATAGATAGAGACCTGTCTTTGTCTATCGTAGTGGTAGATCGTAGCTTGGGATTTACCTTTTATGATCTTAACCAAACCATCAAGGTAAACCAACTCACCATTGTTAGCTCTTAGTTGGATCTTTTTAAGATCATTCAAGCCTTCTCTATGTTTATCATCAAATCTCAGTGTAATATTGTACTGTTTTCCATCCTCTTCAAAATACGAGATCTCCAAATCACTTGAAAAGGCTGTAGCAATCGCAGATGCGATCTGTGAGGCACTTATACCTAAGCGGTTTGCATTCTCTCTTAATATATTGATATCATATTGAGGTTTTGGATCATCAAGATTTGTATCTATATCCACAAAACCTTTCTTTTTGGAGAGGTACTCAACTAAATTTTTCTTTGCAGTTTGCAAATCTTCAAAAGAGTCAGCTTTGAGTACTATCTGATAGGGTACAGACACCCCGGCACCCTTAATATCCGGAATAGCAGCAGCAGTTATGAACATTTCCTTGCTGAAAGGTTTTAGTTTCTCTCTAAAGTTTTGGATGACCTGCTCTTGATTTAACTCTCTTTTATCCTTTGGTATCAGCTTTACATAAATAAGAGATTTGTTTTTCTCTTTTGCAGAGTTATAGCCCACACTAAGTGTTGTAAACTCTACATTTTTATCTTTTTTAACCAAAGCCTCTATCTCTTTTGATTTTTTTATCATCTGCTCCAATGATATTCCTGTATCAGCTTTTATCTTTATCGCAAACTCACTCTTATCCTCTTTTGGTATAAAATCCATACCTATTTTTGGGAAAAGGCTCAGTGAGCCCACAAATATTGCAATGACTACTACTAAAGTTAAAAGCTTAAATCTAAGTATAAATTTTAAAAGAGTTTCATAAATTCTATCTATAAACCTGAAAAGCGGCTCAGTGAAGTTATAAAACTTACTCTCTCCCTTATGAAGCACCCTCGCACTTAAACTTGGTATAAAACTAAGTGCTATAGAGTATGAGATGATGATAGCAAAACCAACAGTCATAGCAAAACTTTCAAAAAACTTGCCAACTATTCCACTCATATTTGAAACAGGAATGAAAACGGCTAAAAGCATAGCCGAGATCGCTAAAATAGCAAATGCCATCTCTTTTGTACCCTCAAATGCAGCTTGAAATTTATCCATGCCGGATTCCATCTTTTTGTAGATATTTTCAATCACAACAATAGCATCATCAATAATAATCCCAATGGATAGAGTAAGCCCGATAAGCGTCATTTTGTTCAAATCATATCCCATATAGTTCATCAAGGCAAAAGTACCAAATATAGATGCCGGGATAGAGAGAGCTGAAACAAAAGTGATGGTAAAGTTTCTCAGAAATATAAAGATGATAATTGCAGCCAGAATTGCCCCATAAATAAGGTCAAACTTTACATCTTCAAGAGAGTTTATGATAAAAGGAGTTGTATCTTGAAGTGTTTTTACCTCAAATCTATCACCTGCCATTTTTTGTAAAGATGGAACCACACTTTTTACACGGTTTACGATATCTATAGTGTTTGTTCCTGAAATTTTCTGCACCTCCAGCATTACACCTTCTACACCATTATAGGAAGCATAACTTTTTGCATCACTTAAAGTATCTTTTACCGTTGCGACATCTTTGAGTCGTATGCTCTCTTTTATCTTTATATTTTCAAGCTCAGCCACACTAAGTGCATCAGCTTTTGTTTTTAAGATATACTCATCTGTTTTAGTGATTAGCTTACCACCGCCGATCTTTACATTCTCCAGTGCTACAGCACTATTTAGCTCTAAAACAGTAATGCCATATTTGTTAAGTGCATCTATATCTGGATATATTTTTATCTCTCTATCTTTATACCCAACTATATTTACTCCACCTACACCAATAATCTTTTGAAGCGCCGGCTTGACTTTTTCATCTGCAAAGAGCATAAGATTGTTAACAGTATCATTTTTTGCAGTTAAGAAGATATTGATAATAGAAGCACCGCCGATATCAAGCTTACTTACAAGTGGGGTCTTGGCATCTTTTGGAAGTGTTATGGCTGAGACTTTATCTCTTACATCATTTGTAGCTTCATCTATATCACGCTCTAAAAAGAACTTAACCATAATGATACTCACACCGTCACTACTTGTTGATGTAATACTGTCAACCCCACCTATCCTGGAAATTGCCTCTTCAAGTTTATCTGTGACCTGTGACTCTATCGTACTCGGCTCAGCCCCCGGATAAACTGTTTGGATCGTCACTATAGGAAAGTCGATATTTGGAAAGAGCGCTGATGGCATAGAGCGAAAACTCATAAATCCGAATATAACCAAAGTGACAACATACATTAAAGTTGTTATTGGTCTATTTATCGCTAATTTATACATCATTTTCTACTTTTTATCTTCTATAAGGATGTATCCATCACCAAAAAGACCGGGCATTATACCCTCAGCTTTTACCTCAGCTCTCATTTTTCTATCTTTAGCATTGACTTGCGGATATACTTTTGAGATTTCTCCTGTATATATTTTTTCATCTCCATCCACACTGTATTTAAAGATATCTCCAGCTTTTACAAGCCTGTTATACTTTTGGTCAAATTCTAAAATCAATTTTCTCTTTTTTAGACTCTGAATTTTAAAGACGGTTTTTAGCATCATTCCGCTAACTGCATCACCAACCTCAACATCCTCTGCATATATGACTCCATTAAATGGTGCTTTTAAAAATGTTTTATTAAAAAGGGCTTCTTGATATGCCAGTTGATTTTTAGCACTTTCATATTTATTCGCAACTGCATCAAATCTAGCTTCATCTATAAGTTTTTTGATTTTAACTTGTCTGTCAAAATCTTTTTGAGCATATTTAAGAGTTGTTCTTGAGACATCAAGCATGGCTTTTATATCACTATTTTCAAGCTGTGCTAAAATCTCACCTTTTTTTACAGCAGAGCCAATATCAACATTGACTTTTTCAACAATTCCACTAGATATAAAAGCCAAATTCGCACTTTTATCGGCCTCTACAGTAAAAGTTGCATAGATCTCTTCCGCATTCAAACTAAAAGTCAGAAGTATTAAACTCAAAATCATTCTTATCATCGTATAAACTCCTTAGGGTTTTTCCCTGCATAATAGTAGTAGATAGATTTACTTATCTCATAATCATAAAGTGTTTCTTTATACCGTGCTTTTGAAAGCGTAACATTGTTTAGTGCATCGAGATAAGTAATGTTATCTACCATACCTACCTCAAATTTTTTAAGAATTGTTTTGTACGTACTGCGTGATGCATGAAGTGCGCTTTTCGTACTTTTAAGCTTGACACGTACTGTACGCAGTCTTTCACTTGCTATTCTAAAATTCATCTTCTGCTCATCCTGAGCATGCTTTTTTTGTGAGTCCAATGCCATTTTTTGGTATAGAACCGCTTCACGATCTCTTTTCATCTTTCCATGATCGAACAAACGTATATTGACAGAAAGCATTAACCTGTTTTGATGCTCCGGCAACAAACCATCCATACCAGGCACATTCACAGTATCACTATAATGTGATCTGTTATAAATATCAGATACACTTACTTGAGGCATATATCCTGCATGGATGGCATTGGCATTTTCTGCCAGTGCCTGTGCATTGGCATTCAAAATCTTTATCTTTTCGTAAGGCTCAAAATGTACATTTTTGGGTTCTTTAAAACTATTA
The DNA here is from genome assembly GCA_913055205.1 of uncultured Sulfurovum sp. Taxonomy (GTDB): domain Bacteria; phylum Campylobacterota; class Campylobacteria; order Campylobacterales; family Sulfurovaceae; genus Sulfurovum. Next base: position 4,762 of record CAJXJN010000020.1, read on the forward strand.
TTTTTCAAATATTTTGCAGGTAAACCACTTTGCAGATAAAGATTTTCTTCATTACTTATCAGTGCCAGTTTGGTATTTTCCACTATATACTCGTTGTTATCATACGCTGCCTGAAGTTTATCGACATCTTCTTGTGTTGAAAGTCCTGATATCTTAAACTTTTTCATGCGATGGATTTGTATTTTCAGTTCTTTGGAGCGTTCTTGTAGTGCATAGAGTGTTGCTTTAAGCTTCCTGATCGTATAGTAGCTGTTAATGATATCAAGTGCTATGCTTTTTTCAAAGGCTCTTTTTTCAAACAGTGATGCTTTATGCTCAAAATTTTTGGCACGTAACAAAGCATTTTTTCTGCCACCGTCATAAAGTTCCATACTGATTATGGCAGAGACAGATGTCGTTTGACCAGGATCAACAAGATTATTTGGATCTACCAGCACATGACCTGCACTTATATCTAATGTAGGCCAGTAAGCACTCTTTGCCGCTTCTATCTCTTTTACTTTCGATTTGATATTCAGACTCTTTGATTGTACCATGTGATTATGACTATTGGCATGATCGATCAACTCACGCAGTCCATAACTTTTTGCAAATACAAAAAGTGGTAAGATCATAAACAGTAAAGCTCTCATTTTTTCTCCCTTGATTTAGATTCTCTTTCTCCAAATAATGTATTTAAGAAAATCTCTATCTCTTTTTCTACATCACAGGTACTTAAGCGGGAGTCCACTACCAGACCTGTTCCGAACAGGACCAGGGAACTTGCAGAGATCTGCATCTGTCCGTCCAGTTCTCCTGATGTTATACCTGTTTCCAGTATCCGGTTCAGGATCATAATGAACTTTTCTCTGCACTGTTCACTGAATTCCAGCATCTCTTTTGCTTCATGGGTCAGTGAAATAGCAAGAAATTCCTTATAAATATTCAGGTGTCTTTTTGCTGTTTCATTTTCAAAGAGCAGGTAAAAGAAATGGAAGAGTTTTTCTCTGGTCGGTATGTCAGCCCGGCTTATCTCTTCGAGTCTCTTCTCATGTTCAGATATGAATGTCGTGATGATCTCAAAGACAATATCTTCTTTGTTCTCAAAATACTCATAGATCGTCCCTTTCCCTATTCCGGCTGTCCGTGCTATCTGGGAAATGGTCAGATTGTCTATGCCGTGTTCCAAAAGCAGTTCCCTGCATGAAAGTGCGATATTTCTTCTTTTTTCTTCTTTATTTACAATAATTGCCATACTGTTCCTTCTTATGACTGACCGTCGGTCAATTAAATTATAGTAGAAGATTTCTTAAGAAAATATTATCCCGGATTATTTTTCAGGTTTGTCAAAAAAGCAAAATATCGGTTATGTTTTTCAATGCACAAACAAAGATACCAGGTTAGTAAAAGAAGTTATGCCTTAACCTCTTTATAAACTTACGCTAAAATATACACACTACAAATTGGGAGACGGGATATCTATGGCAAAGGCAAAACAGGAAGAGTCGATAGAAAAACAATTATGGAAAGCCGCAGATAAATTACGAAAAAACATCGATGCCGCGGAGTATAAACATGTGGTGATGGGGCTTGTGTTTTTGAAGTATATTTCTGATAGTTTTGAAGAACTTTATAACAAGCTTGAAGCTGGTGAAGGCGAGTATGCCGGGGCTGATCCTGAAGATAGGGATGAGTACAAAGCTGAAAATGTTTTTTTTGTGCCACCTACTGCCAGATGGTCATTTCTTTTATCAAATGCAAAACTACCAAATATCGGAAAAATTGTTGATGAGGCTATGGATGCCATAGAGAAAGAGAACAACTCACTTAAAGGTGTGCTTCCTAAAGTGTTTGCGAGAGACAACCTTGACAGCAAATCTCTTGGCGGGCTGATAGACCTTATAGGAAACATCGCTTTTGGAGATGCGAAAGCGAGAAGTGCTGATGTGCTGGGTCATGTGTTTGAGTACTTTTTAGGTGAGTTTGCACTTGCCGAGGGGAAACAAGGTGGGCAGTTCTATACTCCTAAAAGTGTCGTTGAGCTTCTTGTAAAGATGTTAGAGCCATACAAAGGCAGAGTGTTTGATCCTTGTTGTGGGTCTGGTGGTATGTTTGTTCAGTCTGAAAAGTTTGTAACAGAGCATCAAGGGAAGATAAACGATATATCTATCTACGGTCAAGAGTCCAACCAAACGACTTGGCGACTGGCAAAAATGAACCTTGCCATTCGTGGCATAGACAGCTCACAAGTAAAATGGAACAATGAAGGCTCATTTTTAAATGATGCCCACAAAGACCTAAAAGCAGACTTCATCATCGCCAACCCACCTTTTAATGTTTCAGACTGGAGCGGTGACCTACTACGAAATGACGGAAGATGGAAGTACGGAACTCCACCAGCAGGCAATGCCAACTATGCTTGGATACAGCACTTTCTTTACCACTTGGCACCAACAGGAACAGCAGGGTTTGTACTTGCAAAAGGAAGCCTTACTTCTAACACTTCAAATGAGGGTGAAATACGAAAAGCACTTATAGAAGCTAATCTGGTGGACTGCATTGTCAACCTACCTGCAAAACTCTTTTTAAATACCCAGATCCCAGCTTCTATATGGTTTATGAAACGAGGAAGAACGACTAAAGATATACTCTTTATAGACTCGCGAAATATGGGTGAGCTTATCAACAGACGGACTAAAGAGTTTAGCCATGAAGACACAGACTATATTGCAGAGGTTTATAAATCTTGGAAAGTACAGAACGGGACTAAAGTCCCTACTCCAAAAAATGACGGAGTGGGGACTTTAGTCCCCTCTTATAAAGACATAAAAGGCTTTTGTAAGTCTGCAAGTTTGGACGAAGTGCGAGAGTTAAACTATGTACTTACTCCTGGGCGATATGTAGGTTTAGAAGAGGTTGATGATGAGTTTGATTTTAAAGAGAGGTTTATTGAGCTTCAAAAAGAGTTGAAAGGGCAGATGAAACAAGAGCAAGAGCTAAACCAAAGGATCAATGAGAACTTGGCAAGGGTGATGTATGAGTGATATAGTTATTTATGAAGATGGGGAAGTGGAATGTGCAAAATTTGCACATTCCATACAACAACAGTTTTTTTATGTACCGCTTTCGTCATTTTATTTTAAATATAGCTTAAATTGGTATCTTGAAGCCCCTGTTTACGTGGATTTTGAGAGTGTGTCCTCTGTATTGTTTGTGTCAAAGAGAGTTGAAAATGGGCTGAAAGGTAATGAGTGATGGGTGAGTGGAGAGAGTATAAAATTTCTGATATAGCAGATGTTATCGGTGGTGGTACTCCAAAGACTTCTGTTGCTGAATATTGGAATGGCGATATTCCTTGGTTATCAGTTATTGATTTTAATACAGGTAAAAAATATGTATCTAAAACTGAAAAAAGAATTACAAGATTAGGGTTAGAAAAAAGTAGCACAAAATTATTACAAACAAATGATATTATTATTTCAGCTAGAGGAACTGTTGGTGCTTTAGCAATGTTAGATAAGCCTATGACTTTTAATCAGTCGTGTTATGGGATGAGAGCAAAAGAAAAGATTACAACAAGTGATTATTTATTTTATCTTTTAAAAAATACAGTAAGACAATTGCAACAAGCATCTTATGGAGCTGTATTCGATACCATTACAAGAAATACTTTTGATGAAACAGATATTTCACTCCCACCACTAAAAGAACAAAAAGCAATAGCAGAGGTTTTAAGCTCCCTTGATGACAAAATCGACCTTCTTCATCGCCAAAACAAAACCCTTGAAGAGATGGCTCAAACACTTTTTAGACAGTGGTTTATTGAAGAGGCTGATGAGGGGTGGGAAGTTGGAAAACTACCAGATGAGTTTGATTTTACTATGGGATTATCTCCAAAAGGTGAAACTTTTAATGAAAATGGGGTAGGCACTCCAATGTATCAAGGTAATGCAGATTTTGAGTTTAGATTTCCTAAAAATAGAGTTTATACAACAGACCCAAAAAGATATGCAGAAAAGTTTGATACCCTAATAAGTGTTCGTGCTCCAGTTGGTGCACAAAATATGGCAAAAGAAAGATGTTGTATAGGCAGAGGAGTAGCTTCTTTTAGATATAAAGCTGATAGTTCATTTTATACATATACTTATTTTAAAATGATGTCATTGATGAATGAGATAAAACAATTCAATGATTCTGGAACAGTGTTTGGTTCTATAAATAAAACTGATTTTCAAAATATGGAAGTAAGTATTCCACCTATTAACTTAGTTGTTAAGTATCAAGACGAAGTAAAACCTTTGGATGATAAAGTAATCCAAAATACAAAGCAAATCAAAACTCTTGAGAATATGAGAGATACACTTTTACCTAAGCTTATGAGTGGGGAAGTGAGGGTGACCTTATGACAGATATATTTATTGATAACAATGTATTTGATTTTTTATTTGATAAAGATATAGATATATGTAAAGAGTTTCCTAAAGAAAATTATAATCTCTATATAACAAAAGAGGTTAAATTTGAAACAGAGCCAATCCCAAATAAAGAAAAAAGTGCTTTTATAGATAATTTATTGAATAAATGTATAACCATCAAGCCTTTTTTTGGTTTTTCTAATCCAAATCATACTGCTGATAAACAAAGAGCTGGGGGTTTTGGAGAAGGATATTTCAGTACAGCCGAAAATGAACTGTTTAGAAAAGAACTAAATCAACAATTTCCAAACCAGAAAAAAAACTCCAAACATGACTTATATACGAATGAGGCAGATATAGACCTTGCTGTAAGAAGTATTGATAGTATAGTACTCTCCTTTGATGACAAACAAGGGAAAGGAAAGTCAAAAGGACCATTAAATATTGCATTTGAGAAAGGCTATAAAGTTGTTTTTTTAAGAGGTCTCAAAGATTTTCGAAATACATTGAATTTGCATGATTATGTAATTGGAGATTTAAATTCAAGAGGTTTGTTATGAAAGTAAAAACCCTTAAAAATACAAGAGATACACTTTTACCTAAGCTTATGCGTGGTGAAGTGAGGGTTAAGTATGAGTGAGCAGATTAAACAACGATTTCAAATTCATTATTATTTTGATGATGATTCACATAGTATGAATGCTTTTGTCAGAAACAAAGCTGAAAAAAACATGTTAGAAGCTATTCGGCAGATTGGTATTTTATGTGATAGTGAAGTAATTTTAGAAACAGAGGCTTATCAAGAAGGTGGGCTTAAAGAAAATATTATTATTGGTATGTTTATGACAGGTGTTGCAATGAACTTTTTAGCACCATCTATAAACAATGTTATAACTCATTATTTTATCAAAGATGCAGAAGATAGAGATCTTGATAAAAAAATCAAACGAGCAACATTAAAAGGTTTAGAACTTGATAATGCAAAGAAAAAACAAGAACTTGAAAAAGAGATAGATGCTAAACTAGAAGATAAGCAAACTATTAGGTATGTATCAAACTTTTATACAAAAATAGATAATTATGAAAAAGTACAAAAAATTGGTTTCAAAGACATTGAAAATGATAATGAAGAATATATAGTAGAAAGACAATACTTTAAAAACTTTATACTAGAAGATAACAAAGAGATAATAGAGGATGAAAACGCAACTATTGAGATAATATCTCCTATACTTAAAGAGGGTCGTTTTAAATGGAGAGGTATTTATAGTGGTGAAAAAATTGATTTTAATATGGGTGATTTTTCATTTAAAAAAGATGTTATAGAGGGTAAGCATACTTTTACAAATGGTAGTTTTATTGAGTGTAGATTACAAATCACTATCACTTATGATGATTTTGGAGATGAAAAACGCAGAAGCTATTCAGTAAAAGAGGTTTATAGCATTCAAGAGTTACCACATGAAGAGTTAAAGCTAACAGAATATGGCAAAAGAAAGAGAAGAGAAGATAGGCAAGGCTCATTATTTGATTTGTATGGAGATAACAATGAAAATACAAAATAAAATAATAAGAAACTCAACAGCCGAATTTTTAATCTTTACTTCCCAAAGTGGTGAAGATAGCATAGAGGTAAAAGTATTTGATGAGTCTGTTTGGCTTACCCAAAATATGATTGCCGAACTTTTTAATGTCCAAAGACCGGCAATTACAAAGCATCTAAAAAATATATTTGACAGTGAAGAGTTAGAAGAAAATTCAGTTAGTTCCATTTTGGAACATACTGCAAATGACGGTAAAACTTACAAAACAACATACTATAACTTAGATGCTATGATCTTCGTAGGATACAAGGTCAATTCCAAAAAAAGTCGTTCAACAATTAATGATATATTCTAAATATTTATAAAAAGAATGAGCTTTAGAAAAATGTAAGTTTAAAGAAAATCGGAAATTCCAACTTTCTTACTCTATGATAACATTTATTCAAAAACTTGCAAAATTTCAGAAAAAATGGTATATTTTTCTGAAATAATAATTGAGGATCATCCATGAAGTCTATCGAAGCCAAGATACTCTCAACGATAAAAAACAAAAAAGAAAAGGGCTATGCCTTTAGTTCCTATGACTTTATTGGTGATTTCCCTAGAGACAGCATAGACAAAGCACTCTCTACCTTAGTTAAAAAAAATAAAATTCGTAGAATTGCACGAGGTATTTATGATTACCCTCAATACAGTGACTTTTTACAAAAAGAGTTAAGCCCAAACATAGAAGAAGTTGCAAAAGCATTTGCAAGAAAGTTTAACTGGAGAATAGCCATCTCTGGAGACAGTGCTTTAAACCTCTTGGGACTCTCTACTCAGGTAGTTGCCAAATATATCTACTTAAGTGATGGTGCAAACAGAACCTATGACATACAAGGCACTACACTAGAGTTCAAAAAATCCTCTCCCAAAAATATAGGCTTTGACTATGATGAGAGTAAGCTCATCGTACAAGCATTAAAAGCATTAGGGAAAGAACACATTACCCAAGAGGTTATAAACACGATTAAAAAACATATAGAACCTAAAATGTACTCTAAAATATTGAATGATACCCAGACGACTACTATCTGGATATATGATGCTATCAAGCAGATTTGTAGAGAGGAATAACTTGTGGAGAAAAAAGTAATAAACCATGAAAGGCAATACCAATATTCTTATTTATCAAACTGAAGATGATGAGTTAGAACAAAATTGAACTGTTGCAAAAAATGCAACAGTTCAAAAAAATGATCATGAAGAAAATCGGAATTTCCGATTTTCTTGCTTTGTGGCAATAGTTTGTATAAACACAAAAAGATGGTAGAATATAACAAAATAGAGTTATGTCAAGGGATGTGTTATGCGTAAGAAGCCTATAGATGAAAAGTACTTACAAAAAATCATCGACACTACACAAAATATAGAAGGTTATACTAAATCTAGTAAAGATGTAATTAAAAAAGTACAACTACTCATAAAAAAATATGGTATCAAAGTATCAGTTAAAAGATAGTTTTTAATAGGCTACATAAATGAATAAAATCACCGAAAATGAAATAGAACGCTTTGCCATAGAACTGTTGGAGAAGCAGGGATTTGAATATATCTATGCTCCAGAAATTGCACCTGACAGTGATACCCCTATGCGAGACTCTTTTGAAGATGTGATCTTAAAAGAGAAGCTTCAAGCATCACTTGTAAGCATTAACCCTACATTGGATTCTGATCTTATAGAAGATGCGATGAAACAGGTGCTGCGACTTAAATCTACAGAGCTTTTGGTAGACAATGAAGCGTTTCATAAGATGCTTACAGAGGGGATTACCGTAGAGAGACAGCAAGATGGTGTGACCAGAGGGGAAATAGTAAAACTCATAGACTTTGATTTTGATGCTGTGATGTCTAATGACTTTATAGTGATGAACCAGTTTACTGTAGTCGAAAATGGTATTAACAAACGACCAGACCTCATACTTTTTGTAAATGGTTTGCCTTTAGTTGTTGTAGAACTTAAAAACCCGGTAGATGAAAATGCTACGATCAGATCAGCGTATAAACAGATACAGACGTACAAGAGTGTGATACCTTCATTGTTTACCTACAATGCCTTTTGTATCATCTCTGATGGGCTGGAAGCTAAAGCAGGAACGATCTCTGCCGGGCTGACACGATTTATGTCTTGGAAAAGTGCTGATGGAAAGAGTGAAGCTTCTAAACTTATATCTCAAGTGGAGACGCTTATAGATGGAATGCTCAACCCCATAACCCTCTTAGACCTCATACGAAGTTTCATTGTCTATGAAAAAAGTACACATGAAGACAGCAAAACAGGCATCACGACTATAGAAACGGTAAAGAAATTGGCAGCGTACCATCAATACTATGCTGTCAATAAAGCAGTAGTTTCTACTTTGAGAGCTACGGCACTTGATGGGTATGTTGACCAAGTCAATGAAGATCCTGTTGCTTATGGTCTCCCAAGCGTTGAAAAACAGCCAAAGGGGGACAGGAAGGCTGGTGTAGTATGGCATACCCAAGGAAGCGGTAAATCGCTCTCTATGGTCTTTTATACGGGTAAAATAGTCCTTGCTTTAGACAACCCGACTATTTTGGTCATTACTGATAGAAATGATTTGGATGATCAACTTTTTGATACCTTTGCTGCTTCACAGAGTTTGCTAAGACAAGAGCCTGTACAGGCAGAAGACAGAGAGCATTTAAAAAGACTACTAAAGGTTGCTTCCGGCGGGGTGGTCTTTGCTACCATTCAAAAGTTTCAACCTGAAGAGGGTAATGTTTATGATGTTCTCTCTGAAAGAAAAAATGTCATTGTCATAGCCGATGAAGCCCACAGAACACAATACGGATTTAAACCCAAAACAGTAGATGAAAAAGATGCAGAGGGGAATGTGATAGGCAAGAAGATAGTGTATGGTTTTGCCAAGTATCTTAGAGATGCCCTACCCAATGCAACCTACTTAGGATTTACAGGCACACCCATAGAGAGTACAGATGTCAATACTCCCGCTGTATTTGGTGACTATGTAGATATTTATGATATTTCACAGGCAGTGGAAGATGGGGCTACGGTTAAGATCTATTATGAGAGCAGGCTTGCTAAAATTACTCTGAGTGATGAGGGTAAAGCCTTAGTAAAAGAGTTAGACAGCGAGTTGAAAAATGAAGATTTAAGCGAAACACAAAAAGCCAAAGCCAAATGGACACAGCTTGAAGCACTGATAGGAAGTGAAAATAGAGTAAAAGAAGTGGCAAAAGATATCGTTACGCATTTTGAGAGTCGTCAAGAGGTATTTGATGGTAAAGGAATGATTGTTGCAATGAGTCGGAGGATCGCTGCAAGTCTTTATGAAGAGATCATTAAACTCAAACCGGAATGGCACAGTGATGATTTAGACAAGGGGGTGATTAAAGTAGTAATGACAGCAAGTTCCAGTGACGGACCGGAGATTGCAAAGCACCATACGACAAAACAGCAAAGACGTGATCTTGCCAATAGAATGAAAGATGTCAATGATGAGCTGAAACTGGTCATCGTGCGTGATATGTGGCTTACCGGATTTGACGCACCATCCATGCATACCCTCTATATCGATAAGCCTATGAAAGGTCATAACCTTATGCAGGCGATAGCCAGAGTCAACAGGGTTTACAAAGATAAGCCCGGAGGATTGGTAGTAGATTATCTGGGGATTGCCAGTGATCTGAAAAAGGCTTTGTCTTTCTATAGTGACAGTGGAGGCAAAGGTGACCCTGCCTTGGCGCAGGAGCAGGCAGTAGCTCTCATGCTGGAAAAGCTTGAAGTTGTATCACAGATGTATCATGGATTTGCCTATGAGGAGTATTTTGAAGCAGATACAAGAACAAAACTGTCACTTATTCTTGAAGCAGAAGAGCATATATTGGGTCTTGAAGATGGAAAGAAAAGGTATATAGATGAAGTAACGGTACTTTCCCAAGCGTTTGCGATAGCTGTGCCACATGAAGAAGCTATGGATGTAAAAGATGAAGTTTCATTCTTTCAAGCTGTAAAAGCAAGATTGGCTAAGTTTGACAGTACAGGTTCTGGAAGAAGTGATGCAGAGATGGAAACAACCATACGACAAGTCATTGATAAAGCTTTAGTCACTGAAGAAGTGATAGATATTTTTGATGCTTCCGGGATCAAAAAGCCTGACATATCCATACTCTCAGAAGAGTTCCTGATGGAAGTACAGGGAATGAAGCATAAGAATATCGCTATGGAAGTACTCAAAAAACTTCTTAACGATGAGATAAAAACGAGATCAAAAAAGAATCTTGTTCAGAGTAAGTCTCTTATGGAGATGCTGGAAAACTCCATTAAGAAGTATCATAACAAGATCATTACCGCTGCCGAGGTCATAGAGGAGCTGATCAATCTCAGTAAAGAAATTCATAAAATGGATGAAGAGCCTAAAGAGATGGGGCTTACAGATTTTGAATATGCTTTTTATAGTGCTATTGCCAACAATAACAGTGCAAAAGAAGTAATGGAACAGGATGTACTGCGTGAACTTGCAGTTGTTTTGACTGAGAGAGTAAAAGCCAATGCCTCTATTGACTGGATGATCAAAGAGAGTGTGAGAGCTAAACTTAAGGTGATCGTCAAAAGAACTTTGAGACAGTTTGGCTATCCGCCGGATATGCAGAAGTTGGCTACTGAGACTGTGTTGAAACAGGCAGAGATGATAGCTAGTGAATTAGTTGCCTGACACTTGGCTGATCGGCATACTGAAGGATGCCAAGATTTCAAAGATTCCTGTTTTTCTCATCGTGATTCACTGTCCGGCTCTGCATACATAGCACTACAGTTTTGACTTGAGCCTTTTAATGCGTTTGTTCGCATTGCGGATACTTTGAAGCTTTACTTCACCGCTTTTCACCAAAGAAACAACCGTACTGACCAGTTTCTTCGTACTTACAGCCTTTCTTGGGTCAAGCTGATTTCCGAAAAGCAGAATGTCATCCCCTGCATTGATAGCCAGTTTCAATGTATTTTTCAACCCGTATTTTTGACTGATGGCACCCATCTGTAGATCGTCCGTAATTACCACCCCTTTAAAGCCAAGCTTTTTTCGTAACAAACCATTGACTGTTTTACTCGAAAGTGTTGCAGGGTATTTTGCATCCAGTCTTTTGTTGAACACATGGGCGACCATAACCGTATCTGCTTTATCTTTTAACAGCCTGTAGGGTTCCAGCTCCGCTTCTTTCCAAAGATGCGTTACATCCACAAAACCTTTATGCGTATCTCCGACAGAAGAACCGTGCCCGGGGAAATGCTTCAGGGAAGTGAGTACACCGTAACGGTGCATTGCATCAATGAATGTACGTGCATATTTTGCCACCACTTTGGGATCTTTCCCAAAAGAACGTCCGAGACCGTGGATGACATGGTTTTTAGAGTTGATATCAAGATCAACAACCGGTGCCAGATCATAATTGATCCCTACGCTTTTAAGCTCTTTGCTCATTTTGGTATATGTCTTTTTTATCTGGCTTTGATCCATCTTTACGACATCCGAAGCTTTAGGGAATTTACCGTAAAAACCGTATTTGCTTTTCAGTCTTTGTACCCTGCCCCCTTCCTGGTCTACCGCGATCAGCAGTTTACCGTCTTTGCTGCAGGCCTGCAGCTCCTTCGTAAGCCTTGCAAGCTGTTTTTTGTCAACGATATTCTTGGGTTGCGTTTTATCGACAGGATTATAGTCGAACAGGATCACGGACCCGATATCATATTTTTGGATATCTTTACAGATACGGCTGCCTTTTGGCGCAGATGTACCGTGAAATCCGACCATTAACATTTGACCTATCTGCTGTTCAAGTGTCTGTTTCTGTGAAGCAGACAGAAACAATGGCAACATACTTACACACAGACTTATCACTATTTTTTTTAACATTCATTTCCCTTCTTGCTGAGACTGTAAAAGAACTAGTTACCTCGGAAGTGAAGGCTTCAGCCTCACCCAAATATTTGCATATTTTTAGGTTATTTTGACAGAAAAAGCAATATTTTCCATTAAATACAAACTTTTTTAGGCAAAAAAGCTTTTTGGTGGGACTGCACCTAAAGGTATACACTTCGATAAAGTCTCCACTTACATGGGTTCTTTCTCAGTCTTACTATCAGGTATTGATTATAATATAGTAACCCTTTATGTTTAATACCTCATTTCTATTGTATAAGCTTAATAATGCATCTAAATACGTTTTAAAGTCATTTCGTTCTATAATGTATCCATTAAACAAAAGGACTACAAAATGAGCAGCAGCAACTTAAAACATTTAGAAAGAATCAAAGAGAATATTGACAAGTCCGACGCGCTTACAGAGGAAGAAAAAAGCGATTCTATGAAACGTATCGAAGAGTGGTACAGAGAAGACCTTGCATGGGGTACTTTCATAGAAAAACTAAGTGAACTTTCACCGACGATCAAAGGACTGCTTGCTGAACTTGGGCTTCTTTAACAAGCACCGCAGGATATGGAACCATACTACCTGCATCTTCTCATTTTTGCAGGTCTGGTATTTCTGCTTTATGCAGCAGGGGTACCTTTTATGAGATTAAGAAGAGCCTTGCTGTTACACAAAATATCCAAACACTGCAACAAATATCCCACCAAAGAAGATCAACCAAAGATGAACACTCCATACTTCTAATAATTTTTGAATTTACCCTCACTCAATTCTTTTTTGAGTGTATCAAGTGCCTCTTGCATCACTTCCAGGATTATTTTTCCTGCCAATTCATGATCTGCCTCAGGTACATCCCAATCTGTAAATTTCATATTTCCTTTAAATAAAGCTCTAACTTCAGTGATGATCTCATTTTTCCTTGCTAAAATATCTTTTTCAACCGGATTCATTCTTTTCCTTTTTAAATTAGGTCACTTACTAAAGCTTAAAATATTTAGAGAGTAACATAGTGTTTTCAACCATATTACTCTTGTAAGTATTAGAAATAACTTTAGAGCTACTCTTTATGACATACTTTCCAACATTTTCATTTTCTTATTAGTATACGGTTAACCTAGGTAGATTATAATTCTCCCATAAAGAGCATCTGAAGGATACTATTAAATCCCCCAAAAATTTATATAGGTCTCCTTTTATAGAACATTTTCCTCCTCCTTTTAAACTTTCCGGATGCTCTTTTGAAAAATCCTTTTTAAAATCTTAAATATCTACTTACAATGTTAATCACTTTTTTACTTGAATTACACGATTCTTACATCTTCATTAGTGTATAATAAATAAAAAAAAGGTTATTCATGAAAAAAATACTTACATTCACCCTTCTTATTTTTTCACTACTTACATATGTTCAGGCGGCAAAAACAACAAATCAGCAACCTCAAATGTCTATTACTGATATTAAAGGTGTAACACATCAGATCACAGGAACAAATAACGGACTTGACATTAAAGGACTGGAAGACAAAATAGTCTTTATAGAATTTTTTGGCCACAAATGTCCACCTTGTTTAGCATCGATTCCTCATCTGATCAAACTACAGGAAAAGCATAAAGATAAATTGGCCATCATCGCTATTGAAGTACAAGGCTACAACAACGATCAACTTAAAGAGTTTGCAAAAGAAAAAGGGATGAACTATATCGTTGTAGCCGATGAAAAGGCAGGTAATTTTACAAACTATATCTCACAAAGAGCACAATGGAGAGGCAGTATTCCTTTCATGGTTGCTTTAGATACAAACGGTACTGTACAGTTTATTCAGGCAGGGATGCTACCGGAGGCATCACTCGAAGAACTGATCAAGCAGCTTAGCCCCAAAAAATAATCTATTGTAATCTCACGATACCATTGTGTATCGTGACCGTCCCTTCAAGTTCTGCCTCATATACTTTATCTCCAAATTTTTTCACGGTATCATCAAATGTAGGCGAGGTCTGGCAAAAGTAGAAGAACTCATCTTTCACAATATCACTCTGTACCGCCTGTCCGAAACGTGAAGCAAATATCTCCACATCCTGTATAGCTTTTGCTTTCCCCTCGACCAGAAGTCCGTTGGTCCCCAGACTCTCATCAAGTCTTTGGGGAAGTACCCATATCTCTTTACCCATTTTTAAAGCATACTCGACCGAGCGCATGGAACCGCTGTCCAGATCCGCCTCTGTTACAATGAGTATATCTCCCAGTGCCACTACCAGCTCATTGCGTACGACAAAACTCCATGCCGTTGTTCTGAACCCGTCATTGAACTGGCTCAGTATCAGCCCTTTCTTTTCAATGCGTTCTATGAGTGACCTGTTCACCATGGGATACCGTATATCCAGACCGTTGGCGACTACCGCAATGGTGTTCTCCTCCCCTGCTCCGGAGTGTGCTATGGCATCCACTCCCATGGCCGCACCGCTGACCACGCAAACACCTCGTTTGGCTAAAGCACTAGCGATACTGTAAGTAAACTGCTTTGTATAGTTCGACGGTCTGCGTGTTCCCACAATAGATACTTTAGGACGTTCCAGTAATGCCGGATCACCCTTGTAAAAAAGTTCAGAAGGATACTTTTTCATGGATTCCAGGGCATCGATATGTGTAGTAAGTATTTGCGTCATCTGCTGCCTTTTTCATTACTATAACAAAGGCAGTGAAAAGAAGGTAAAAATATGTCATATTGTCATAATTTTCAACCCTTGGGCATCTATATCAGATCATCCAGCTCCACATAAAATACGCCACTAATGAAAGTACGGTCACACCGATGAAGTTTAACTTCAATCCGACATTTGCCATCTCTTTGATACTAATGACCCGTGAACTCATAATAATGGCATTCGGAGGTGTTGCGATAGGAAGCATGAAAGCATAGGAGGCTGCAACTGTTGCAACCATCAGGAGCATCGTACCTTCATTCTCCGGCATTGCTTTTGCAAATTCATAGAAGATAGGAATAGCGATAGAAGTAAGCGCTGTATTACTGGTAACTTCTGTAGAAAAAGTGACAAAAAGTGCTACTGCCACAAACATCCAAAAGAGTGGTAACGTTGAAATAAATTCTAATTTACTTGCTATATCTGCTGCCAAACCTGTCTGAGAAAATGCTGCAGCGATGCTAAACCCTGCACCAAAGAGAAAGATGATCTCATAAGGCATGGTTCGGGTATCTTCCCACTCTAGAAAACCTATTTTAGGGACAAACATCAAAAGACCAAATCCAAGTAGAACCAATTTTTCATTAAGAGAAAAACCAAAAAGTTGTTTTAAAAAGGTATTACTTACAAGGACAACAGCAAGCACTGCAATGATGCCATAGAGTCTTTTTTGTGTTGATGCAAGCTCCGGGACAGCATGACTTACATCCTCTACATTCTCCCCAGATACACCAAGTGAAAGTACCCAAGGCATAATAAAAAGCATTAAACCTACTATAGGTAACATCATAAGCATCCATTCACCAAATGCCAATACTGGTAGATGCTGGTCTTCCAGAAAGCCCATTAAAATAAGATTGGGCGGTGTGCCAATAGGGGTAAGT
The DNA here is from genome assembly GCA_913055205.1 of uncultured Sulfurovum sp. Classification (GTDB taxonomy): domain Bacteria; phylum Campylobacterota; class Campylobacteria; order Campylobacterales; family Sulfurovaceae; genus Sulfurovum. The sequence goes on from CAJXJN010000020.1 coordinate 20,230, forward strand.
ATACCTCCTATACTAGCCCCATACGCCGTAGCCAGCAAAAAGCGGACTTTAAGTTTTTTGTTTTCACTTAAAAAAAGTGCAATAGGCATCAGCATCAGTGTAATCGTCGTATTGGACAACACTGAACTAAGCAGTGCAGAGGTGATGGCCAGTGCATAGATGATACCCTTTGGGGTTTTTGGAAAAAAACTCAATAGTTTTGCTGAAAAATATTTATGTAATCCTGTCTTCTCTATGGCAATAGCCAGCATAAATCCACCAATAAAAAGAAAAATAATGGATTTCGAATAATTGGCTGTAACCGCATTGGTATCTAATATCCCAAAGATAGGAAAAAGAATGATGGGCAGGATAGAGACCGCACCCAACGGCAAGGCTTCATTCGTCCAAAGTGTCACTAAAAAGGCAACAAGTCCTATGAGTGTAGCATGCTGCAAAGAGAAGCCCAGTAAAGCCAAAGCAAAAAAACCTACCCCAATAACAATGGATGTAATAATTCCTTTCATCTATTTCCTTCTATAAATTTCATCAATATAAACAAGCTCTACCTCTTTGAAAATATCTTTAGCACTTGCAAGTGCTTTCATGGTTATCTTATGTGGATGTCCTATGGCAATAGCATACCCTTTTTTCCTGGCTATATCTACTGCATGACGAAGCTGTGAATGTATATATGGAACATTATGCTTGTTATCTATGAATATATCTCTTGCAACATACGCATCACCAAACTCATGTGCTATCTTACGTACCTTCGTACTGCCTACAGTCCGGCTGTCTACAAAAACAAAGCCTTCTTTTCTCAATATTGCATAAAGTATACGCATTGCCTTATAATCATCCGTAAATACAGAACCTGTATGGTTGTTGATGTAATGTGCCGTGGGGAAAAGTTTTCTGAGTTCTTTTATTCTAGCTTCTATCTGCTCTTTGCTAAACGTTGTTTTAAGTGTTTTATACTGTTTGTTAAACTGCAAACTGCCCGACTCCATAGGCAGGTGAATCATATAATGTTCTAAACTTTGTGCCAATCTATGACTTCTCTTAGAGCGTTCAAAAGGAGGAAAGATAGAAGGTGTTATCTTCATATTCAATGCTTGAATACGTTTTAGTTGTGTTTGAGTCGAAACATCATCTATAACGATGACAAGTTTCGGTTTTTTACCACGATAAGCCAAAGAGATCTCTTTTTTCTTTGTTGGTACTTTTCCTCTCTTTTGTTCTTTTTTCCTCTCTTGAACTAAAGAATGAGTCACTGTTTCTTTATCTGTCGGTTTTTCTGTTTTTATTTTAGATAAATTATTGAAGAGCTTTTTGGCTGTATGTAGTTCTTTACTCTTATCAACCTGAGTTAAGTTTGATCTATTATCGGATAGATCATTCTGTCCCAAAAAATACCCAAATGCCACCAGTGATATCATCAAAAAGACACCCAGTACTACAAAAATATTTTTCTTGAAATGAGATGTTTTTTTAGATGTTTTACGTGTTCTTTTTTTGACTGTTGATTTCTTTTTATTTTGGGAAGATTTATTACTACTTTTTTTCGATTGAGGTGCCATAAAATCCACTGGTTTTAAATTTTAACTATTGTAACAAATAAGCATTAAGAGAGTGATTTAAATTGTGGGTTTAAAGAAAGAAGCTACTAACCAACAATAGTTTCTTAGATTTTAATCAACCAAGAAAGTTAAGATTTTTGTCGTGGGGTAAAGGAGGATCGATACAACTTAACTAACTAAACATTTTTAGTTAGTTTGCTGTAGATCTGGAGGTTTGTGAGAGGGAGGCTACATATAAGTAGCTGACCAAACACACCCTCCAAAGATGCAGTGAAATAACTAAAAAGATTAGTTAGTTTCCTGGTCTACGATTTTGTTGGCTTTGATCCATGGCATCATCGCTCTAAGTCTCTCACCTGTTTTTTCAAGTTGAGTCTCTTTAAGATTGTTTCTCTCAGCATTCATTCTTGGGTAACCTGCTTGACCTTCAAGTACGAAATCTTTTGCAAATTGACCATTTTGGATCTCTTTAAGTACTTGTCTCATTGCTTTTTTAGACTCTTCATTGATGATTCTTGGTCCACTTACCATATCACCGTACTCTGCTGTATTGGAGATAGAATATCTCATATCTGCTATACCGCCTTCAAAGATAAGGTCAACGATGAGTTTCATCTCATGAAGACACTCAAAATATGCCATTTCTGGCGGATAACCAGCTTCTGTAAGTGTTTCAAAACCAGCTTGGATAAGTGCAGATACACCACCACAAAGTACTGCCTGCTCACCAAAGAGATCTGTTTCAGTTTCATCTTTAAATGTAGTTTCGATGATACCTGTTCTACCACCACCGATCGCTGATGCATAAGAGAGTGCAACCTCTTTAGTATCACCACTCGGATTGGCACCAATAGCGATAAGATCCGGTATACCGCCGCCTCTTACAAACTCAGAACGTACTGTATGTCCCGGTGCTTTTGGTGCTACCATCATTACATTGATATCTGCTGCTGGTTGAATTCTTCCGTAGTGGATCGCAAAGCCATGACCAAATGCTATAGTTGCACCTGGTTTTAAGTGTGGAGCAATTTGTGCTTCGTAAATCTCTTTTTGATTTTCATCTGGAAGAAGGATCATGATTACATCACCTTTGGCAGAAGCCTCTTCTACAGTAAGTACTTCAAAACCTTTCGCTATAGCTTTATCCCAAGAACTACCGCCTTTTCTAAGACCGATAACAACATTTACACCTGAGTCTCTTAAATTCTCTGCGTGTGCATGTCCTTGGCTCCCAAAACCGATCATAGCTACTGTTTTAGACTTGATAATGTCCAGGTTACAGTCTTTATCATAATATACGTTTAAATGTTCCATCATTTATCCTTACTTCTAGTAAAATTTTCGCGATTATATCCAAATATTACTTACTTATCCTAATAGCATATGCTGAGTGAAAGTTTATGTTATAATAAATCAAAATACTAAAGAGAGAATTTCTCAATGAGACTGTTTTAAAATGGCATTGGGTTGTCAAAGGGATCATAGACAACCTTTTAGACACATCTTTTACTACTGGACTTTTTATTTGGATGCCGGGCTGCCGTAGATAATACAAAGATTTATTTGGCAAAATGCTGATAATCTTTAATATTTCTAAAGTCACCACCCCATTTCCAGCCATACTTTTTAAATATTTTGACTGCTTTATCATTTTTTAACAAAATCACTTTATCTGCATAGGTAGATTTTTGATGTACCCTTTTTCTATATGCTAAAGATTCTTTATGTGAGATACGTCCTGTTCGTGAAATATAGGGGTTTTCTATGGGGTTGATGTCTATGGCTCTACCGTAGGAGTGTTTTGACCAGCGTTTGCTTCCTGTTGCCTTACGACAGTTAAATGCCGAAGTGTTGTCCGCTTCTATGGATCGCCAGTCACTTCCACCAAAGTCGCTTACCAGTCTCATTTGCCTAATGGGGTATTTCATCCCATAGAGTCCCCTGAAAATGCTTACTACATTACTGGCAACATCTTTATGGACAACGATCTCGCCTTGCTTTTGCTCCCCTCTGAAATCCCAATGCATGAGCGTGAGATAACGAAGATCTTCCAAAGGTACAGGACAGCCTCTTCTCCAGGAGTTTCCTTTGATCATACGGATTTTGATATCAGTATCTATCCTAGAGACCGTTGCATCAAATGCGGCATGTAACCATATACTGCATAAAATGACCCATATAAAAAATATTGCTTTCATCTTATCATTATACTACAGAAGCCTATAAATAACTTTAGTCAAAAAACTTGAGTGACTTTTGTTAACCTTTTGTTTGCGTAAGTATGGTATATTAAAATAAAAAAGGAAAGCCTCAATGGAACAACTAAAAACCTATGCCCTGATGACAGGGCTTACTTTACTTTTCATATGGTTTGGAGGAATGATAGCAGGTCAAACCGGGATGATCATTGCTTTTATCGCTGCTGCAGGGATGAATTTTTATGCATATTATTACAGTGATACGCAAGTTTTAAACCATTATCATGCTGTACCTGTTGACCGCAACCATGCGACAGGACTTTACGAGATCGTAGAAAAGCTCACTCAGCGTGCAGGCTTGCCTATGCCCGCACTCTACATTATTCCGGAAGGACAACCCAATGCATTTGCTACAGGAAGAGACTATGAACATGCTGCTGTGGCAGTTACAGAGGGATTACTTCAACTCATGGAGAAAGAAGAGGTAGAAGCCGTTATCGCCCATGAACTTAGCCACATTAAACATTATGATATGCTTATCGGTACTGTCACGGCTACTATCGCCGGAGCGATTGCAATGCTTGCACAATTTGGGATGTTCTTTGGCGGAGGAGACAGAGACAGACCAAATCCTATTGTGACGATAGCACTGATGCTTATCATGCCTTTGGTGGCAAGTATCATACAGATGACTGTAAGCAGAAACCGTGAATTCATGGCAGATGAAGGTTCAGCACGTATGACAGGACATCCGGAGTGGCTTCAATCTGCCCTTAAAAAACTTGATAGCTATGCAAGAGGCACCATCATGCACGATGCAGACCCACAGACAGCACATATGTTCATCATCAACCCTTTTACAGGAAAAGATATGTCACTCAAACAACTCTTCAGTACACACCCGAGTACTGAACAGAGAATAGAGAGACTCGAAGCATTGAAATAATGATTATGATTTTTCATCCCCGTCATTCCCGACTCCGATCGGGAATCTAGACTTCAACCCAAATTATGCAATAGAATGATAAAGATACACTACAGATCAGACTCAATATCCCCGGGTCAAGCCCAAAGATAACAAAATTACATCTCTCTTCCAAAAAGCATGCTTAAGATATGTTATAATCGTGCTATGAATAGACTAAACACAAAACTAACATTACTACATAACACAACCTCGAACGGAGGTTTTTAAGCATGTCCCCCTTTGCCATACAACTTACCAATGGATGTCTCCTCTCAGATATCGAACTTGAAGATCAGAACAGTTTTCAGGCACTACAACAACTGGGTGCTCTGGAAGAAGTAGATGGACTGTGGAAACTGAAAAGTCTCTACCGTGCCGGTAGACTCTACATAGGAAAAGACGGCAGAGGATACGTTGAAGCAGAGTTTAAAGAGCAAAAAGATCTGCTTGTAGAACCTGATCATCTTGGAGATGCCAAACATGGAGATGTCGTTGTAGCTAAACGTATCATCGCCAGACGCGGACGTGCCAGTGGTAAAGTACAACTCATTATAGAGAAAGCCTACCTCTTCACTATTGCTTACACATACAGAGATGAACACGATAATTTCCTCATACTCGATATCCGTACGGGAGAACCGACCTATGCCGTCATGGAAGGGATGGACTTAAAAGCTTTTAAGTTAGGTACCGTTTTAAAAGTAGATGTGGATGATAACAAGGTCTTAGCAGTTTTAGGTCATTTGGGGGATGCTCGAGTGGATGAAAAGATCTCACTTGCACTTTATGAACGAGAAGATGAATTTCCGCAGGAGTGTATCAAAGATGCAGTGGAAATAGAGTCGGAAGTTACCAAGGAGGAGCATCCATACCGTGTAGACCTGACCCATCTGGACTTCTGTACCATTGACCCGATTACAGCAAAAGATTTTGATGATGCTATCTATTTTGACAGGGAAGCACATACTCTTTATGTTGCCATCGCTGATGTAAGTCACTATGTACCCTTCTTTACCCCTATCGACAAAGAGGCAAAAAAACGAGGCTTTACCACCTACCTGCCGCACAAGTCTTTCCCTATGCTTCCACGTGAACTGAGTGAAAATATCTGTTCACTTAAACCCAAAGTAGACAGACTTGCATTTGTAGCCAAGATAGAACTGGATAAAGGAACACTCAAGCCAATCAAAGAGGAGTTCTTTGAAGCGATCATCCACTCTAAACACCGTTTTAATTATGAGACTATAGACAAAATACTTGAACAGGGTACGGAGGGTATCAACGATACCGTAGCCCGTATCCTGACCTGGCTGCTTCCTCTGCAGAAAATGACAGTCAAACTGCGTCATGAAAGACTCAGACACGGCTTTGATTTCAGGAGTGAGGAGATCAAACTCACGATCGATGCTGACCACCTGCTTATGACTACACAGATAGAAACAGGAACACCGGCACATTCACTCATAGAAGAGTGTATGCTTTTGGCAAACCAGGCAGCAGCTAAACGTTTTACAGGTGAAGGCGACAGTATTTTCCGTATACACGAGCCGCCACAGCTCACTAAGATAGAAGCTTTACTTACTGAGTTGGCAGCCATAGGACTTTATGTCGAGGAGTATGAAGACAGTCCGAGCCTCATTAGGGCTATTCAGGCAGAAGCTAAAAAAATGGGCTTAGTGAGTGAAGTCGATGCCATGATCATCAAGGCTTTACGTCAAGCCTCTTACTCTGCACATAATGTAGGCCACTTTGGGTTGGGCTTTAGCCACTACAGTCATTTTACCTCCCCTATACGTAGATACTCAGACCTCATACTGCACAGACTTATCAAAACACAGTTACGTGAAGAGGAAGAAGAAGCCGGTTACCTTTTACGGAACATAGAACCGCTTTGTGCAAGGGTATCTGAACTGGAACGGGAATCGACCAAAGCAGAATGGGATTTCAGAGACCGTAAATTTGCACGCTGGGCCCAAACACAGAAAGGTCTCTTCTTCGAAGCAGAAGTCATCGAAGCAGGAGAGAGTGCCAAAGCAGTACTCCAAGGTGACATACAAGGTGTCACTGTATATCTTAAAGGCGACAATATCATGCTTTTTGACAAGGTACGTGTGATGATCACCGAAGTAAACATCCCTCAGGCGATCATTATGGCAGAGTTGGTCAATAAGCTGGAAAAAGACGAAATGGAGTTATAGAACTTTTTTCTATTCATCTCCCCTGCCTCTTTTCGATATATTCAATGAGACAATATTAAAGGTATTACTTAAGTTGCCTTACATAATTCGGAGAGATCGAAAATATCTGTGGATCCTTACGAAGGAGTTGTATCGTTTCTTTCATAGGTAAAGACGATCCTACATGAAGCATAGGCTTTCGAGTACTTATCGATATACTTTCATATACCTTCAATACCTGCATTCCATAAGTATCTATTATATCTTTTGCCTCTTGAACAGTTATTCCTTCTTTAAAAACTATAATCACTTCAGACACTATATTTTTATTTTCCTCTGCCTTTTGTTGTTCAATTTTTTTAGTAACAGCTTGAGCATTGTCATTCTGAATGGGAATTGAACTGTTACACCCTACAATACCTATATTGACAAACGGCAGAATCAGTATATATTTCATTCCCTTCATTCTACACTCTCCTTTTTTATCTATTATAGCCTAATTGCCTATAAATGAAAAAAAACTGAGATTATAAAACATATGTAAAATGATACTCGGAATTATCCTGTCAAATTTCTCTTTAAAATAGCCAAACAGAAGAGAAGGGAAAATGACCAGAACCGCCCATATCGGTTCATGATGAACAAAGTGCATGAGAACAAAGAGGAGTGAAGTCAGCAGATTGGCAACAGATAGACTTAAAAAAGAACGCCACCGTTCTGTTTTTTTGGCAATATACTCTTGAATCACTCCACGAAATGTCAACTCTTCAACGACCGGATAAAGAAGAACAAGAAAAAAAAATGACTCGGCATCATTCAAAAGCCAATAAAGATCCTCTGTTTTCTGTTGAAAGATCCCAACATACAGCAGGCAGAAAACGGGAGCAGCCAAAAGTGCTGCTCCGTATTGCACAAGTAACGATGAACTCTCTTTGTGCATAAAGTCTATTTGAGATACTTACGTCTCAACGGATAAAATAGTGACATCATCATCATAAGCAAGACCATAAGATCAACACTTTTAGTATGAGGGTTATAGGTACAACCTCCACCACCACCACCGCTTCCACTGCTTTCCGTAATATTAAGCTCTATAGAATTTGCAATATTGAGCCGTCCGCCAGTTGCTACTTTTCCATCTAGGGAAGGTAGTTTATCTGCACCGTTCAAAATACGGTCGATACGTTCAGTGACAGTTTCATCAGGGGAAGCTGCAGCCATCAGTGCAACACTGCCGGTAACATGCGGTGTTGCCATGGAAGTACCTGCCCAGTAGGCATAACTGCTGGAAGGATTGATGGCACCTATGGCAATATCATCAACATAGACACCGTCACGAGTTGTATCAGCATCTGTTTCTAAACGAAGCCTCATTCTGAAATTCGCTGTTTTCATAGTATCAGGAATTACTCCACCGGCACATACCCATGTACTTTGCGTACCTGTAAATCCTGCCATAGTTGTCCAGTTCGTACCGCTGTCAGCGGATGCTTCTACATACAGATAATCATAACCTTCCTCTATATCAAACTTCAGACATGCTCCCAGACCTATATTCTGTCCAGTATAACCGGAAAGATCTATGTCTGAACCATAGGTAAGAGATGCATTTGTATTATTTGCATAATTTCCATTTGGACTGTCTGACCAGGCATGTGTAAAACTGTTTGCTTCTTCTGTAGTTATATTCCAGTCTCCAGATTTTATCCAGTTCCCCTCGTCCGATTCAATATCATCAGAAAAAATATTATTGTCAGGCATGGCAAAAGAAGGAAGGGTACTCAAAATATTGGTACCCGGTGCTGCGATATCTACACTGGTTGCACCGTAATTGGAAAAAGATGCCAACTGATCATCCTGGTCTGTTGCCGCCACAGCAATGATATTGCTTGCATCATAAGAGGCCGGATAGCTTGGATTAGTGTCATTATCGTTATTCTCATTTCCCGCAGCTGCACAAAAAACTATTCCTGCATCCCCCAAACTTTTTATGGCATCATTCATTGGGTCATTTTGTGCTCCTCCATACCCACCATAAGAAGCATTAATGGCGACAATATTGACACCATTATCTTTCATGGTCAGCACATAATCTATCGCTTCAATAATATCATCGTCATAGGCTCCAAGGCTGGGTCTGAACACTTTGAGTGCCATGATCTTCACATCCCAGTTCACACCTGTGATACCCGTACTGTTATTACCTTCTGCACCTATGGTGCCGGAAACATGTGTTCCATGCCCCATGATATCCATCGGATCAGGGTCATTTTCACCACTGGCTCCCCCCGCAAAATCATATCCGTACACATCATCAACATAACCGTTCCCGTCATCATCCGCACCTATTGTACCACCGGCTTCCGCACTGTTGACCCACATATTGGCAGAAAGGTCTTCATGGGTATAATCCACACCTGTATCAAAGACAGCAACCACTACATTTGAAGAACCTGTTGCTGTATCCCAGGCTTCAGGGGCATCGATATCGGCATCATAGGTCCCGGAAGTTCCGAAAGTTCCGCCTACATTTTGACCCGTATTGTTCAATCCCCATAATTCATTGAAATATGTATCATCGGTAGTGGCACTCAATGTTCTTCTATAGTTCGGAGAAACTGATTTTACATTCGGATCTTGTTTGAGTTGTGCAACAAGCTCTTCTGTAGAAGTATCCCCCGATACCAGCATGTAGGAACCTTTGCTTTTGGAAGAGAGTTTTTTATACTCTTTGAGTACTTTGATCTTATTCTGTGCCAAAACCGTTGTAGCTTCTGAGGCAGAGAGGCTCTTGTTCATCACAACAATAACCTCCCCCTCTGCATACGGTTTTGCAGAAGAGATACCGGACATTTTTACCGATGCAGCAGCCTTTGGAAGTACTACGGGAAGAACTTTGGGGTCCTTTGATATTCCCGCTGCCTGCACAATACCCAATGTTCCCAATAACATACCGGCAGCAAGATAACTGGCAAACGAATACTCTTTTTTAAGCATATTCAACCCCTTTTATATTTAATTAGGATTTATTATAACAGTTTTTAATCTTAAATCAAACTGTTCTTTACCCTTTGGCATAACGAAAATGGGTATACATTTCTGGAAATACTTTTTTCCCTTTTACATATTTTTGATATAATGGCCCAATTCAATAAAAGTAACTTGTATGTATCAAAGAGAATTCGATCAGCGTCTTAAACAATTTTTGCCGAAAGCCGTACTCTTCTACGGTGAAAACCATTATCTCATCGACTATTACCTCGATACCTATATCCAAAAACTCGATGCAAAAGAGAGTATGCTCAGTCTTTACCATGATGAATGGAACTTTGAACAGGCAAAGAATTTTCTTTCCCAGACTTCTTTGTTCGGCGGGACAAATCTTGTTGTAGTAAAACATGAAAAAAAAATACCCAAAAAAGAGCTGGACCTCCTCGTAGAACTTGCCAATAAAAACAGTGACAACTATTTCCTTTATGCTTATGCAGGTACAGCAAAAGATGCTAAAAGCATGCAGTCTGCCTTTACAGAGAAAAAAGGCGGTGTATGGGTACGGTTCTTTGAACCAAATATCCGTGACGGTATAGCCATGTTACAACAAAAAGCACAAAAGATACAACTTGACATAGACCACTATGCACTGCAGCATCTTATGCTGCTGCTTAACAACGATCTCTCTCTGTGTTCCAATGAACTGGATAAACTTGCTATACTTGGCATAAAGGTAACAAGCAAAGACATAGACAGGCTGGTCTACTCTACGGCACCACTTGCTACAGAACAACTGCTTATCGATCTCTTTAACAAAAAACCCATCACAGCTACCATCACCAAACTGCTTGACCTGGGAGAAGATGAAGCATCATTACTGCGTTCTACACAATATTTTGTAAATCAGATCTTCCTTTTTCATGCCTATATTAAACTCAACGGACATGTGGACTCAGCAGCCATACTTGGCTACAAACTCCCTAAACAGATAGAGGACCAAAAAGCACAATTGGCTTTACGTGTCAAATCTACATCGCTCTTAAAGATCTTTGAACATTTATTAGAGAGTGAAATAGCCATAAAAAAGGCTCCTGCTACACAAAAAGAGGTACTTATTTATAGTATGTTGATCAAATTGCAGGGGTATCTTTAAAAGTATTTTCATTAATGTACCACTAAGAAATTTTATTGTAGAATATCGCTTCCAAAATTCTTGCTCATTTTTGGACGAGTTACGCTACTCGCATTTATATGGGCTATTAAACCAAAAGGAACAACATGAATTGTTATGAAACACTGTTTGTAGTAAAACCTACACTTACAGAAGAAGAGATCGCATCACAAATCGCCAAGGTTAAAGATGTACTTACAAAAGAAGGTGCTGAACTTGTCGCTACTGATGACATGGGTATGAGAAAACTTGCTTATCCTGTAGAAAAAAATAACAGAGGATACTATACAGTTCTTTTCTATAAGGCTGAAGGTAGTGTGATCAACGAGCTTGAGAGAAATCTTAAGATCAATGAGGAAGTCATTAAGTTTTTAACTGTAAAATATAGTAAAAACAAAGAGATCGCACAATTTGACAAGCTTGTAGCAGCAGCGAACAAAAACGCTACACCTGAAGCTGAATCAAAAGAAGCGTAATCAACCATAACTTAGGAGCAACCTTATGTACAACAAAATAATTTTAGCAGGAAACCTTACCAGAGATGTAGAGGTCAGATATACGCAAGGTGGAAGTGCCATAGGCAATACAGCGATCGCCACTTCACGTAAATTCAAATCTCAAACGGGTGAACAAAAAGAGGAAGTTCTTTTTATTGACTTGACATTTTTTGGAAGAACTGCTGAAATTGCAAACCAGTACTTACGTAAGGGAAGCAAAGTTTTAGTGGATGGAAGATTGAAGCTTGACCAGTGGACAGCACAAGATGGGACAAAGAGAAGTAAACACTCTGTCACTGTAGAAAACCTACAGATGCTGGGTAGTAAAGATGAAGCAGCAATGGGTGGAGGTGGTTACAACAACGCACCTGCAACAGATACCTATGCACACTCTTCACCTTCACAACCGGCACCACAAGCTGCTCCACAACAAACACAGGCATCTAACATCCCAGAAATTGACATCAACGAAGATGAAATACCGTTTTAGGAGAACAGACCATGGCAGAAAGAAGAAAATTTAAAAAAAGATTTTGTAAATATTGTGAGCAAAAAGTTGATTTTATCGACTATAAAGATTTGAATTCACTCAAATTCAGTTTGAGCGAAAGATTCAAGATCATGCCAAGAAGATTGACTGGTAACTGTAAAAGACACCAGGAGCTTGTAACAGTAGCTATCAAAAGAGCGAGACAAACAGCACTTATTCCTTATATCGTAGATAGAAAAAATGTTGTTGAATCTCCATTTGAAATGATCAAATAGATTTAACTGCTCTTTATTCCCGGGATACTCCCGGGATCTTACATTTTAAACTTCCAACCCACTTATTTTTTCAACACCAAAAATACTTTATCTACTGACTCAAGCTCATATAAATTCACTAAATCCATTAAAAGAAAAACTACTTCATTTTATTGGCTATAATATAAACTGACTGTATTAAAATGATTTGGAGATTGAATATGAGATTACATACTTTATTAATTGCTCTCTTGACTACACTGATACTTACACTAAATGGATGTGGTGGGGGAGGCTCCGGTAGCGGAGAAACAGACAGTACAGCTCCAAGTTTTACTTCAAACAATTCCATCACTATGAAAGAAAATCATGTTTTTGTTACTACTGTCCATGCCGATGACGATTCTACGGTAACCTATAGTATCATAAGTGGTAAAATGATGGTTCTAAATTTGCTATCGATAGCAGTTCAGGTAACTTACGATTCATGGCAGGACCAAACTTTGAAAACCCTATAGACAGCAATATAGATAATACCTATGCAAGCTATTCTTCTCCAGGATCAAATATCTTGGTGGAAATTTCACTTTATTCTTCCACCCGTTTCACGTTTTGCCTTCCACTTTTCCA
>CAJXJN010000021.1 GCA_913055205.1 uncultured Sulfurovum sp.
TAAGGAATTAGCTGCTTGATTGAGGTGAAATTGCACTTATGATTTGAATGGGCGTCTTTAATTTCTTCTTTTGAACTTTCTGCCGTGATTATAGCAAGATTCTCATAAGATTGACTAATGTTATCTGTAATGAGGTCTCTATCAGTGAAGAGTATATCATATGTACCTGACGAGAGTTCATCCTCAAGTGAATTTATATCATCTATGATTTTATAGTCATATCCCAGATTTTCAATTACTTTAGCTAAAACTCTTTTTTCTAAAAGAAACTTTTTAGCGATTAAAATCTTTTTATCTGTAGGTACAGCTATAACAGAATCTTCTTCTATTAGATCGATTTCTGATATCGGCTCTTCATCTGGAATCAGTTCAATTACATCAGGTGTCGGCTCATTTTTAATATTTTGTGTTTTTTCAGAGATTTCATTTTTCCCCTCTTCTGCGGATACAGTTTTCACTTTATTTGATAAAAATTTGTTTAATATATAAAGTAACTCAGTGGTTTCAATGGGCTTGGTTATATATTCATCCATTCCTTCTCCAAGGAATCTTTCTCTGTCACCTTTAAGTGCATTTGCTGTCAACGCAACAATAGGAACATGTGGTACTTCTTCGTCTTCTTCATAGTCAAGTATTTCATGTGTAGCTTCAATACCATCCATGACCGGCATTTGAATATCCATAAAGAGAAGGTCATAACTGTTGTTTCTGCGTTTTTCAAAACATTCAAGACCGTTATTTGCCAGATCAACCGTAATACCATGCTCTTCCAAAATACGTTTAATAAGTTTTTGGTTGATAATGTTGTCTTCGGTGACTAAAACTTTTGCATCAAACTTTGTTATCTGAGACGATAGAGATTCATCGATAAGCTGAGGTGTTGTATTTGCACTTTTGCTTAATATGGCTTTAATCTTTGAAAGTGTTACAGGTTTAAAGATCACATTGTCTTGATCAATACCCATCTCTTCGATCTTATTACGACTCGTTACGTTTGCCAAAACAATAAGTTTTGATCTATCGATATTGGCAACAGCATCTATAATATTTTGTTTTGCCTTATCTATATCGATCCAATAGCTTTTACATATATTCTTGTCATTTAATTCTTTAAGTTCACCAACGGATTCAAAATGTTTGACTGATGGACCAAAATAATTAAAGTATGCTTCTAAATAACTGTCAAGTTTTGTCGGGATCTCTTGTTGATACTTGCCAATAGTCATATCTGTAAAGGCATGTGCATAATTTATATCTGTAGATGCAACCTCTTCAAGTGGTATACTGAAATAGAATGTTGTACCATGGTCTTTTGTGCTCTCAAGCTTAAGTTCACCACCCATGAGTTCAACAAATTGACTCGAAATAGTCAGTCCAAGCCCTGTACCGCCATATTTTCTTGTAACAGAAACATCTGCTTGGGAGAATGCGTCAAAGATACGTGCTTGCTGGTCTTTTGTCATACCAATACCATTATCCTGGACAGAAAACTTGATTCTAGGGGTTGTTTCATTTTCCTCTTGTACTTTTTCAATTTCAAGATTAATGGTTCCACCATAACTTGTGAATTTAATGGCATTACTGAGAAGATTAATAATAATCTCTTTAATCTTGGTTGGATCACTCTTTAGTTTGTTACTGATAGTTGGATCCATATAGAAGTTAAGGTCGATATTTTTCTCAGCGGCACCGACAGCATAGGTCTCTACGGCACTTTCAAACTCTTCAGCTGCATCAAATACAATATTTTCAATTTCAATTTTATTGCTCTCGATTTTTGAAAGGTCAAGAATATTGTTGATAATACTTAACAGGTTTTCCGAACTTTTATCAATAATAGAAAGGAATTCTTTTTGTTCATTCGTAAGCTCTGTACTTCTCAGAATTTCTGTAAATCCAACAATACCATTGAGCGGTGTACGAATTTCATGTGACATATTTGCAAGGAAGAGTGACTTTGCTTCATTGGCTTGAAGTGCTGACAGTTTATCTTCTTTTGCTGTGTCTACCAGTGTCTCAAGGAATTTATAGGCCTCTTTGGTTCCTTCATGCGTATCCAGATCAATATTTTCGATAGAAGCCGTATCTGAAGAGAGATATTGATCACTGCTTTTCATCTCATTAACAGCTTTGTTTAGTACATCTTCAAGTTCTTCAATGTTTCGTGTAATATCTCGTGTAGTTGTGTATCCCAGGTATGCCAAGATGAAACTCAACAACCAGATAGCTGTTGCAATGGCAAGAAGGAAGAGCTGTTTCTGGAGGAAAACATCACTTTTCTTCCATAAAGCATTTGAAACGATAAGTTCTGCTTTAGCGAAGAGTGATATTTTTTGTGTTTGAAGGGTAAACCAGTCTATAGCCTCTTCTGCATAGTCACCGTTATCCACATCCGTTTGAATAGCTGATGAAGTCTCAGCAAGTTCTGTTAATATCTCTTTGGCTTTAGGGGTAGCGAGAATTTGTTGTAATTGTTGGCGTAGTTGTGTATTTGTAACTTGTTTGAGGTCGAAAATATTTGCTTTTGTTTTAAATTCATCCCACAGTGCAATTTCATCAAATGACATAGAAGCTTTTTGGGTCATGTAATATGAAATGAATCCTCTTTCCAAACCGGCATTCTCTTTTACTGTATAAAGCTGAGAGAGGGTTGATATAAGCGAAGAGATCTCTGTATCAAGTGCAAAGTTTTTAACCTGTAAAAGATTATTGAGAATAGGATGAGAGAGTTTTTTTGTATATCCATCAAAAAATATTTTTTTAAAATCTGCATCAGGGGTGTCTACTTCTTTTCTAATGGCCGGAAGTGTGCCAAGATTTGCTAAAAGTATCTGATATTTATTTTTATCAAGAGATGTGTCTTCACCTAGTACTTTAAGAAGAAAAGGAATATAACTTGTATCTTTTGTTACTAAATTTGTTTTTAGATTCTGAAAAGCTTTATCTGTACTTTTTCTCTGTTTATGCAGTGAATCCAAAAATTCTTTCTTGTCACTTCCAAGGTAGAGAGCAGATAAACCACGTTCTTTACCAACCTGGGTAAGAGACTGGCTGAGATGGGCATTATTGCCCAGTAACGTTTTTAAGGTATTTGCTTTTTCAAAGTTTAAATATGAAGTTACAAAGAAATAACTTGATAATAAAATAAGAAGCAAAATTGGCACTAACCCAATTAGTTTAAGTCTGTTACGTATAGTCATCATCTATTCCTTTTATTTTGATGTGAGATTCATTTGTGTTTCCAAGGACAAGAAATGTCCCCAATAATATTTGATCAAATTTTCCATGTTGCTGATGTCTTTAGAAAACTGTATTTCATAAAGTGTATCGGAGAGTGGATTAATACGAAGATTGCTTGATGCTCCTTTAAGCAGGTGACCTATTTTCTGAATAGTTTTCAAGTCACCTCTTTCATATGCCTCTAACATTTTTTCTGTTTCATCATGTGCCTGTTTGATAAAATCATGAACAAATTCCTCAATAAGTTCTACAGGTAGATTTAAATCCTTTGCAGCTTCCTCCAGCTGAAAGTCAAAGTGTATAGGTTTGACATCATCAAGGTTAATCCTATCAAACTTTTTAGTCTCTGTATCAGATTCATTTTTTGCTGCAGATGAAGATTTTTCTTTCTGAATATCTATAGAATCTAGCTCTGATCCGGAAGAAATCAGTCGGGCGAGTGTAGCATAAAAAGCTTTTATATATGTATCCTGATCGGTTCCTGAGGCATTTTCGATCTGTGTTAAAATTTCAGTAACAACAGGGAGGTGTAAAACATGTGAAAGATGAGAGAGAGTGTGAATGGCATTAGAGCGTTTCTCTTCTTGGGTACTTTGAAGGTCTTTTTCCAGGGAGAGTGCTGTATCAATATATTCATTTAAAAAAGTATTGTAATCCTCACTTGAAATACCTATTTTCTGACTAATATTTTCTATATCAATAAAAATAGGAGAAGTAGCATCTTCTGCTTGTGGTATTTCATCTATCGCATTTTCAGGTGCATTAGGCAAAATCAGATCAAAAAGTTCCTTCTTGTCCTCTATGTCCTCTTTTTGACCTTCTGCCTTATTGAACTCTTCTGAAGTATCATCTGCAATGGATATTTCATTCTCTTCGGATATTTCTAAAGCTAAAAGGTCTTCCATAGGTGCAGGATCATTATTTATGGTTTCTTTTGCTTCGGAAGGCAGGGTGAGATTAAAAAGTTCATTTTCATTTTCTTCAGCAGTTTCTGCTGTATCCAAGAATTCCTCTATAGAAACAGCTTCATTATCTATTGGTTCTTCAGAGGATATCAGGAGTTGGGTTAAAGTGATGTTCCCCAATATACCTGAAAGATCAGTATTTTCTATATGATAGGTTTCTGTATCCTGAGCGGTTGTAATAGTGATTTTTTTATCTTCTGATGACGGGGAGAATGCAATGTCTCCTAATGCAATTTTTCTATAAAGTTCATCTATATTTTCTACGCCAAGCAGGGCCAGTAGATTAGAATCAACAGCGATAAATTGATTGTTTTGGTTGGTGATATAGTACATGTCTGAGCAACTCCTTTTTAATTATTTTCTTTTGCTACTAAATCTTTATAAATAGGTATGCTTTCTGCTATTTCAGTTTCTGAAGCAGGTCTTCTTGCTGCACTATACCCGGTGATATTCCCATCAGTCTCTATAGGCTAAATATATGAATAAACCCAGTAATATTTACCGTCTTTTCGAAGATTTTTAACAATCCCTGTCCATGCTTTTCCTGCTCTCAAAGTATCCCATAGCTCTTGAAAAGCTGCTTTTGGCATATCCGGATGCCTTACAATATTGTGATTTTTCCCTGTGAGTTCTTTTTTTGTATAGCCTGCAATTTCACAGAATTTTCTATTGGCATAGGTAATGATGCCTTTCAAATCTGTAGAGCTTACGATTAAACCATCTTCAAAAGTATATTCTTCATCTATGGGGGTAGGTCTAGTCATGATTTTCCTTCCTTCTTAAGGTGCTACTACTCCAGTGTTCCCACTAAAAATTTGTCTATTAAGACTTTATAACAATTAAACTAAAAATAGAATGAATTAAGAAGTTTTTAGTAAAAAATATCAAATAAAGTACGATTATGGATTATTATTTTTGATAATATTTGAAATTTTCTTATTTGTAACTTTCTCAATATCTTCTTTGGAAGCAGTCTCAATGGCTTCAAATGTCCCAAAGTAATCGATTAGCTTTTTTACAGTCGCTTTACCTACCCCTTTTTTATTCAGCAGAGAGATCTGTGTATCTTCTTTACGTTTTTTGTTTTGGTGGTAGGTAATAGCATATCGATGTGCTTCATCTCTTTGCCGTTGAATCCAGTGTAAACGTTTGTCATTTGGCTTAAGTTCGATAATACCATTGGTGGTGTAAAGTATATCTTTTGCTGCACCTTTTGCCCTATGTGCCTTTGCATCCAGTTTTTCCTTCGCAATAGCGATGACATCTAAATTAATGTTTTCTTCTTTAAGTAAAGTAAGAGCAAGATTGAGGTTTGCCTGACCTCCATCAAGTATCCATAGATCTGGTGCGGGGTATTTCTTAAAGTCTGCTATGCGACGTGAAAGCATCTCTTGCATCTGCCCATACTCATCTCTTTGATGCAGTATATAGCGTCTATAGGCACTTTTGTCCCATGTTCCTTCATCCCAGACGACCATACCTCCAACGGTAGCAATTCCCATCATGTGTGAGTTGTCAAAAGTCTCTATGCGATAAGGGATGATGGTGAGATCAAAGAGGTCTGCTATCTTTTGCTCCATCACTGTATCCTTCTGCTTTGTACGTAATAACTCTTCACAATTTTGTAGTGCCAAAGTGATAAGTTTAGCTTTGGATCCACGTTGTGGAGTAAGTATTTCTATTTTTTTCCCAAAACGTGTTGTGAGTGTCTGGGCTACCTGTTGGCTGTCTTCAAAGGCATGAGCAGTAAGAATTTGTTTACTTACCTTGGGTGTATCAAGAGTATAAAACTCTAATAGCGCTTGTTTATAGGCTTCATTCTCATCAAATATATGTGTATGTCTAAAGTAGGAGTATGTAGATGAAATGATTTTTCCCCCACGCATAAAGAGTTTAACGATGACACCCCGCTCATCTCCACTTTGAATGGCAAAAATGTCAAGGTCAAGACCATTGGCTAAATCGATATTGGATGAGAGGGTAAGGGAAGAGATGGCTTGAATACTGTCTCTTATGCTGCCTGCCTCCTCATACCTCTCTTGTATCGCAAGATTTGTCATTTTCTCTTCCAGTATAGAGAGTAGCTTTTTTCGTTTGACTATAGAAGTTTTTGCCTCATTGATTATCTCAGCATAATCTTGAGGTGTGACCTTTCCTTCACAGGGAGCAAGACATTTTTTTATTTGGTAAAAAAGACATGCTTTCCCTTCTCTGAGACAAGATTTTTTTTGTACTAAAGGGTAGACTTCATAAAGTGCGTCCAGCAAGGCTTTGCCCCCGGCAGGAAAAGGACCGTAATAGGTAATATTTTTTCCTTTCACTACTTTTCTGGTGATCTCAAATCGAGGATAATCTACAGATTCATCAATATAAATATAGGGATAGGTTTTGTCATCTCTCAGTAAAATGTTGTATTTCGGTTTGAGTTGTTTGATGAGAGAATTTTCTAAAATGAGTGCATCTTCTTCTGTACCCACAACAATATACTCTAGTTTTTTTGCTTCATAGAGCATTTTTAGGATACGTGAACTTTGGCTGATATTTGGTTGGAATTCAGGAGTGAATCTCCAATAGCTCTTGACTCTATTTTTAAGGTTCTTCGCTTTCCCTACGTAAAGCAGTTTACCCTTTTTATCAAAATACTGATAGATTCCTGGAGTGGATGGAAGGTTTTGAATTACAGATCGCATTTTATGTACCTGAAGGGGTGATGATTGCTTTAATATGTGCTTTGATATGTTCAAACTTTTCTCTAAGTGATTTATCTTCACATTCTATTTCAAATTTGCTACTGGAAAGTTCCTCATAATAGGGAATGGTTGTGGTATCCTCTTGTACTTTTGCTACAGGATGATATTTACTGTGGAAGACAACTACCTTATCTGCTTTCATCATCGCACATTCATTATCAAGTGAAGCAAGCTGGGTTAATACGCTTTTTAATAAATCTCTATTATAATTAAGTTCCATTTTAAAGCCAGGGTGAGTAACGGCTACAAAAAGTGTATCATTTTTGATATAAACAAATGCGATAGCCTTTTGCCACTTTGTTCCTAAAAGAGAGAGATACTTTTTGTAACAGCTCTGTTGTTTTAAATATCTAAATTGAGGTTGATTATTAAGATGAGACAAAATCATAGACGCTTTTTTCATATATTTATTATAACATTTATTTGCTGTATGGTTATGGCAGGATGTGGACATAAAACAAATCCTGTGTATGTACCGGATAGTGAGCAGGCAGCAGGCAGTAAGTAGCAATGAAAGAAAGTTATAAAAGGATTGGTTTGCAAAAATATGATGTATTGATCATTGGTGCGGGTATTGCGGGATTGTATGCTGCGATGCAGTTGCCTCAAAGTAAAAAAGTATTGGTTGTCTGTAAAGATATCCCTTGGGAGTGTAACACTTTTTATGCACAAGGTGGAATGGTCACAGCTTTAAATGAAGCAGACATCCCTGTGCATGTAAAAGATACTATGGCAGCCGGGGCATACCATAATAACAAAGAAGCGGTAGAGATACTTTCTAGAACTTCACTTGAGACTACAGCTGATATCATCACCAAGGGGATGGAATTTGATAAAGATGAAGAGGGGAATCTGCTCTATACTAAAGAGGCGGCGCACTCAGTAGCACGCATCCTCCATGCCGGCGGTGATGCTACAGGACGTTATATGCATTACTTTATGATGGTACAAAATAAACATCAACTTCAGAAAAATACACTTGTTTATGATCTGCTCATTGAAAATGGTCGATGTTATGGGGTAAAAGCAACGGTTAATTATGAACCGACAACTATTTATGCGGATGATGTGATTATCGCATCGGGGGGTATAGGTTCACTTTATGCGTACAATACAAACTCTCGTACGGTCAGTGCTGATATACATGGTATTTGTGTAGAAAAAGGTATTGAGTTGGAAGATATGGAGTTTATGCAGTTTCATCCAACAGTATTTGTAGATACTCCTTATGCCAGAAAACTGTTACTTACTGAAGCACTTAGAGGGGAAGGTGCACATATAGTAGGGGAAGAAGGAAATCGTTTTCTCTTTGACTATGATGAACGAGGAGAATTAGCCAGTCGTGATATCGTAGCAAGAGGTATTTTCGATTATAAGAAAAAGAGAGGTGAAAATGTATACCTGAATTTTTCTATGTTTGAAGAAAAATGGTTTCATGAACGTTTTCCCAATATCACACGGACTTTTGAAGCTTTGGGGTATCATTTCCCAAAAGACAGGATTTCCATCTCACCGGCATTTCATTATGCCAATGGAGGCATCAAATGTGATACTCATGGTTGCATACCTGGAATGGAAGGGCTTTATGTTATTGGTGAGGCAGCCAGAACAGGAGTGCATGGAGCAAATCGTTTGGCTTCCAATTCATTACTCGAGGGGGTGGTTTTTGCAAAAAGGGCAGTAGACCATCTTTTGGGTAAAGGACATCAGGTAGTAAAAACACCTACTTTTGAGAAGGATTATGGTAATATTCTGCACAAAGAAAACGATAAGATATATAAACAAAAACTGCGTCAAGTGATGTGGGATGATATAGGGATTATCAGGACAACCAAAGGTTTGCATGAAGCAAAAAACATTATCTATGATATGAAAAATCATGAGATAGGACGTCTGCTTCAGTTACGTCTCAATACTGCTTCTGCCATCGTTGAAGCAGCATTGGCACGTACAGAGTCTTTGGGGTCACATTATATAGAAAAGTGACTCGTTGCTGAGTTTCCTGCTGACAAGCATTAAAATGCAGTACATGTGATGCATTAAATGAAAAGTCGTAAGGAAACTTAGTGTTAGGGTAACAAAAAAAAGGGGGGCTTTGCTCTCTTCTTTGCATCATAATAAAATTAAGGAATAAAATGCACGACTTACATTTAACCACTACATGGGTAGGAATACTCTCGCTGATTGTATTTGTCACAGGATACTACTTCATCGCTACAGAAGACAAATACCATATCAATAAAGCCAAACCGGCATTATTTGCAGGTACAGGTATTTTTATGCTTATCGGTCTTTACTTTTCGATCAATGGATTGGATGGACATGCACTTGAAACAGAAGTAGAACATCTTATCGTAGAGATAGCAGGGATTTTCTTCTTCTTGTTGGTTGCAATGACGTATATCGAAGCAATGATAGACAGAGGAGTCTTTTCTGCACTCCGTTATAACCTGGTCTCTAAAGGCTACAGCTATACAAAGCTCTTCTGGGTAACAGGTCTTTTGGCATTTTTCATCTCTCCTGTTGCAGATAACCTTACTACAGCACTCATCCTCTCTACTGTACTGATTACCATAGATAAAGAAAACAGAGCATTTTTGGTACCGGGAGCCATCAATATCGTTGTGGCTGCAAATGCAGGAGGTGCCTGGTCTCCATTTGGCGATATTACGACTTTGATGGTATGGGTAGCCGGTAAAGGTTCCTTTACAGAGTTTTTATTTTTATTCCCCGCTTCTATCTTAGGCTGGTTCGTGACAGCATTTTTACTGAGTCGTTTCGTTCCGGATGGACAACCACCGTTTAATGCAGATGAGAAAAAAGTAGAAATAGGAGAAGGCGGAAAAACAATTATGGGGCTTTTTGCTCTGACTATTGCTATGGCAGTGGTTTCTCATCAACTATTACACCTCCCTGCGATGTGGGGTATGATGTTTGGTCTGGCGATACTTAAAATGTATGTTTACAAGATCAATATCAGCGCTTCTCCAACAAAGCTCAATGCATTTTCCTGGATAGCCAAAATCGAAAATGATACACTGCTTTTCTTCTTTGGTATTCTGGCGGCAGTAGGCGGGCTCCACTTCTTAGGTTTCCTGGAATACTTTACGGCACTCTATGAGCAGTTTGGTGCTACGGCAGTAAACATTGGTGTAGGATTCCTTTCAGCCATCGTAGATAATGTACCGGTCATGTCTGCAGTAATTAAAGCAGATCCAAATATGGGTACAGATGTACAGGCACAATGGATGTTGGTTACTTTAACAGCTGGTGTAGGCGGTTCACTTATTTCGTTTGGTTCAGCAGCCGGTGTTGGAGTTATGGGTAAACTTCATGGTATCTATACCTTTGCTTCACATATGAAGTACGCATGGACTATACTTGTCGGGTACATCGTCTCTGTTTCCGTGTGGTATTTCCAATTTGAAGTATTGCATATAGGCTAACTTTAATAGGCTCAGCTAACGGATTTTTGTTCCCTGGGCCTTTTGAAGTATTCGTTCCCTGAGCTTGTCAAAGGGTATTTACATCGTTAAGTTTTTAACAAAAATTTAACCATATAAATACAAGGAAATAACTTATGAAACAAGTACCTATCTTAGTCTTGGATTTCGGTTCACAATATACGCAACTCATTGCAAGAAAACTTAGAGAATCCGGTGTTTACACTGAAGTCGTACCTTATCGTGAGAGTATTGAAGATATCAAAGCAAGAAAACCTCAAGGTATAATTCTCTCAGGAGGTCCGGCATCGGTTTATGCCGAAGATGCGTATAAGCCGGATGAAGGTGTATGGGATCTTGGATTGCCGATTTTGGGTATCTGTTATGGTATGCAACTTATCACACAGCATTTCGGTGGTTCAGTGATTGCTGCAGATCATCACGAGTATGGTAAAGCGAAACTTCATATAGAAAATGAAAATTCTCCTATCTTTAAAGATATAGAACAGGACTCTATTGTGTGGATGAGTCATGGTGACAGAGCAGAGAGACTTCCTGAAGGTTTTGAAGTCATAGGTACAAGTGAGAACTCTCCGTATGCAGCTATAGCTAACCATGATGCAAATATCTATGCTTTTCAGTTTCATCCGGAAGTGCACCACTCAGTTGAGGGCACAAAACTTCTTAAGAACTTTGCAAAATATATTTGCGGATGTGAGAGTACCTGGAACATGGGAAGCTTTGCAAAAGAAAAAATAGCACAGATCAGAGCACAAGTTGGTGATAAAAAAGTGCTTTGCGGTGTAAGTGGAGGGGTTGACAGTTCAGTTGTAGCTGCGATGCTTAATGAAGCACTTCCTAAAGAGCAACTCATCTGTGTATTTGTAGATCAGGGATTACTGCGTAAAGATGAAGCAGAGCAGGTACAGGATATGTTTAAAATGTTAGATATTCCACTTATTACCATAGATGCAAAAAAAGAGTTTATGGAAGTACTTGCCGGTGTGACTGACCCTGAGACGAAACGTAAAGCCATTGGTGAAAAGTTTATTGAAGTGTTTGATAAAGAGGCGAGTAAGCATACCGATGTTGCATTTCTTGCACAAGGTACACTTTATACTGATGTTATCGAATCTGTTTCTGTGAAAGGTCCATCAAAGACCATCAAGTCACATCATAATGTAGGTGGACTTCCAGACTGGATGACGTTTGAACTGGTTGAGCCTCTAAGAGAAATCTTTAAAGATGAGGTAAGAAAACTAGGTCTTGAGTTAGGTTTACCAAAGGCGATGATAGGCAGACACCCATTCCCTGGACCTGGTCTTGCTATAAGAGTTATGGGTGACGTCAATGAAGAAGCACTTAGATTACTCCGTGAATCAGATGCTATTATGCAAGAAGAACTCAAAGCCACAGGTTACTATGACAAAGTATGGCAAGCTTTTACTGTACTTCTTAACGTACAGTCAGTAGGTGTTATGGGTGACAATCGTACGTATGATAACACAGTATGTATTCGTATGGTAGAATCAGTAGATGGAATGACGGCTACTTTTGCACATATACCACATGATGTACTTGAAGGTATGAGCCGTAGGATCATTAATGAGATCGATGGCATCAATAGGGTGGTGTATGATATATCTTCAAAACCGCCGGCAACCATCGAGTGGGAATAATCTTATCTCTTATTTCATGCCACCTTGGGATGAGTTTGTCAGGTTGCTTGCTTATCCGCAGGCTTCCTGTCAACAACATCCAAATCTGACATAAACTAAGAGTAAGCCAGGTTTCAAAACTTATTTTTTCTTTCTATCTGAAATGAACCATAAAATAACTAAAAACTTTTCCCTTCTTATTATCACTATAAGTCTCATTGCCTTTGTTTACCTTTTTGTTAAAGTTTTCGGTATTGTTCAAAAAAGGCAAATTGGTACTTCAGATGGTATTTATACAAATCATGTTGCTACGAATGAAGAGATAAAAGCAAAAGCATTTGAATTAACAAAAGGGTGTCATAGTGAGCTTTGCAAGGTACAAAGAGTGCTTGATTATGTGACTGGGATTCCTTATAAGATAAACCGTTTTCAAGCCCATTCCCCACAACGTACGATCCAACTTAATTTTGGTGATTGTGATGATAAGAGTAATTTGCTTATCTCAATGCTGCATATCTTGGGAAAGGAGGCTTATTTTGTGTTGGTGCCTAAACATATCTTTGTCATTACACCGATTGAAGATAAAAAATTAAAAGAGACAAAAGGGCTGTGGTTAGATGGAAAGAAATATTTTATCCTGGAGAGTACAGCAAAGGGGTCAACTGTAGGGTTTTCTTTGCATTACAAACTAGATAAGATTGATGCAATTGTTGATCCTTTTACGAATGAAAAGTATATTTTTAAGCAGATAGAGTGGAGATAGAGATACTATTTAAACATCTTTGGATAGATAAAAAACTTCAATTTTGCTTTTCTGAAAGTTAACATTTTCCAGTGATCGATAGATAATTTTAATGCTACGATACCCAAGGTTGGAACATTGTCAATATAGTCATCGGTCATCATATTACTGAGTTCTGTTGTTTCCGGGTTGTGTACAACTACAAAGAGATTATCATACTTGTCATTGATATTTCTTATGTATCCAAGTAGAGTTTCTGTGTCTGCCATATAGAGTGCATCTATGTATTTTATTTTCCCTTTGTAGCCTATCTTTTTGGCTAAGCCACTGGCTGTGAGCTTAGCTCTTTTAGCTGAACTGGAGAGTATGATGTCAGGCATAACTTTTTTGGCTTTAAGTGCTTTTGCCATAGTCAAGATAGCCTTCTTGCCCCTTTTGTTGAGAGCTCTGTCAAAGTCACTTTTGCTATCATCACTCCAATCCGATTTGGCATGCCTGATAAGATATAAATTTTTCATAAGTATATTATAGCAAGAAACCCACTCTTTTTAAAAATCTATACTTTAGTCATATTCACTAAACTATCTTTCAAAAAAACTTGAAATTTTTGTAAAAATATATTATAATCCCACAAACATTTATTATATAGGAGAAATAAGATGGCAAAACATCAGTTTCAAACAGAAATAGGGCAACTTTTAAAGCTCATGACACATTCACTTTACTCAAATAAAGAGATATTTATACGTGAATTGGTATCCAATGCAAGTGATGCATTGGATAAATTTAATTATCTCTCCTTGACAGATGAGAAGTTTAAAGAGGAGGATTGGTCTGGAAAAATCTCCATTAAACTGGATAAAGAAGATAACTCTCTTACGATCGCTGATAATGGTATCGGTATGAATGAAGCGGATTTGATGGATCATTTGGGAACCATCGCCAAGTCCGGTACGAAAGCTTTTATGGAGAACCTTACAGGTGATGCAAAAAAAGACAGCAATCTTATTGGTCAATTCGGGGTAGGATTCTACTCGGTATTTATGGTGGCGGAGAAGGTAGATGTTATCTCTAAAAAGGCTGGAGAAGAGCAAGCATACATGTTCAGTACAGATGGTTCAGGTGAGTATGAAGTAAAACCTGTGACCAAAGAAGAGCATGGAACCGTGATCTACATCAAACTTAAAGAGGATGAAAAAGAGTTTTTAGATAAGTGGAGAGTGAAAGAGGTTGTGAAGAAGTATTCGAATCACATTGCTTATCCTATTATGTTAAACTACTCTGAAGAGGAAAGAACTGGTGAAGGTGATGAAAAAGAGACAAAAACTGTACAAAAATCTGAACAGATCAATGCAGCAACGGCTCTTTGGACACTACCAAAGTCTGAACTGAAAAAAGAGGATTACGTAGAATTCTATAAAACCATTTCACATGGTGATGATGAGCCGCTTACATACTTACATAACAAAGTGGAAGGTGCACAAGAATTCACAACACTTTTCTATATTCCGAAAACTGCTCCTATGGATATGTATAGAGCAGATTATCAGCCAGGGGTGAAGTTGTATGTAAAACGTGTGTTTATCACCGATGATGAAAAAGAGCTTTTACCTCCATACCTTAGATTTGTCAAAGGGATCATAGACAGTGAAGATCTGCCTTTAAATGTAAGCCGTGAAATACTTCAAGAGAACAGAATTTTGGCAAATATCAAACAAAACTCAGTCAAGAAGATCCTGGGAGCGATCAAGAAGCTCAAAGGTGAAGATGCAGAGACATTTACTGCCCAGTATAACAGAGTGATCAAAGAGGGTATCTATACTGACTATACAAATAAAGAGACTCTGTTGGAGATAGTACGTTATAAGAGTTCAAGCCAAGAGGGACTTGTCTCTTTGGATGATTATATCTCTCGTGGGGACAGTGAGAAAAAAGAGATCTATTACATCACAGGTGAAGATGAAAAGGTACTGAGAAACTCACCACTGCTTGAAGCATATAAAAAAGCAAACATTGAAGTGCTCATTATGGATGATAAAGAGGTGGATAGCATCGTTACACCTATGATAGGAAGCTATAAAGAGTGGACACTTAAAGATATTACTACCATAGATGCACCGGACTCAAAAACAAAAGAAGAAAAAGAAGAGATAAGCAAAGAGTTTAAACCTTTGACAGATAAAATAAAAGAGGTCTTAGGAGAAGAGGTGAAAGAAGTGAAGATCTCAACAAGACTGACTTCCAGTCCATCATGTGTGATTAAAGACAGTTCTGATCCTATGGCCGGTATGGCAGCGATGTTCGCACAAATGGGACAAGAGATGCCGGAAATACCTCTTATTCTGGAGATCAACCCTGAACATGAAATGATCAAAAAACTTGATGGATTAGAAGATAAAACATTATTTGAAGATCTTTCCTGGATACTTCTTGATTCTGCAAAACTCTCAGAGGGATTAGAACCTAAAGATAAAGGTGCATTTGCACAGAGAGTGGCAAGCTTAGCTACGAAAGCACTATAATCGCTAAGGACAAGGTACTACCTTGTCCCTACCATTAACTCACTTTATGTTAAAATCTTTTTATTCTTATCCCAAGGATTTTTCTTGAAAATACAAATCTCTTCACAAAAAAAAGCAACTATGGTTTCAAGCTCTGTAGCTACAGTACTTGTATTGGTAAAATTGCTTATAGGCATCGCCAGCGGTTCCGTTGCCGTACTTGCTTCGGCGATAGACTCACTGCTTGATATGGCAGTTTCCCTCTTTAACTTTTTTGCTATAAAAAAATCGGAAGAAGATCCCGATGCTGAGTATCAGTATGGTAAAGCCAAGATCCAAGCGATCGCGGCAGTGATAGAAGGTACGGTAATTACTGTTTCCGGAATATATATCATCTATGTGGCGCTTAAAAAATTGAATGAGGGAAGTGTGACCACTCTGCTTATACCTTCTATCTTTGCAATGTTGTTTTCTATTATCGTTACCTATTTTCTGGTGAAGTATCTACTTAAAATAGCAGAAGAGACAGATAACCTTGTGATTAAAGCAGATGCATTGCATTATAAAACGGATTTGTGGAGTAATGCAGCGGTGTTGGTAGCTTTGGGACTTGTTTCTTTAACCGGATTGGATAGCATAGATGCGATCTTTGGTTTGGGTATCGGGGTATACATTATTTACTCTGCTTATGAGATCATTGTAGAAGGTATAGAGATATTGCTTGATAAATCTTTAAATGGAAAGATTGTGGCAAAAATTGGAGAGATCCTCTCCAATCACCCTGAAGTCACGAGTTATCACTGGCTTAAAACACGTACGGACGGTACAACGAATTTTGTTGAATTTCATATGGTATTGCGTCCAAACATGCTTTTACTTGAAGCACACCGTATTGCAGATGAGGTAGAAGAAAAGATGATGGAATTAGAGAGAAGAAAACGGTGGCTTATCACCCCGCATTTCGACCCCTATGATGATGAAGATGTCAATGAAGCAATGTTGACCGGGAAGTCTTTGTTGGAAGAAAAGAAAATAAATTAATGTCAAAAGCTATTTATCTTTTATCCCCTACACCTAAAGCCGGAACGATACCTTTACCTATGATCGATTTTGCCATTACTGCAAAAACGATAGACTTTTCTCAAAGTGATACTTTGCTGTTTACCTCTAAACAGGCAGTGGTTACAGCTGACAGGATAGACCCTTCTTGGAAAAATTACCCTTGTATAGCTATAGGTGCTGCGACTAAAAAACAGATAGAGGAACTAGGGGGTGAGGTGATTTACCATCCTGAATCTTTTTATGGTGAAGTGTTGAATCGGGACATCGCACAGTTTTTTAGAGACAGAAAATTGCTTTATCTACGTCCTAAAGAAGTCTCTTTTGACTCTAAAGGTTTTTTGGAAAAAGAGGGGATGGAACTTCAGGAACAAATTATTTATGAAACTTCTTGTCTCAAATATATTCCTGATGAAAAACCGTCAAAAAATGCTATTATAATCTTTACCTCCCCTTCGACCATTCATTGTTTTTTTAAGAATTTTGAGTGGGATGAAAGCTATACTGCTGTAGTTATAGGTAAGGCTACAAAGGTACATTTACCTAAAAATGCAAAGTATGTTGTAGCGGATGAACCGTTAATCTCTGCATGTATCAATAAGGCCAAAGAACTTATTATATCATCATGATATACCAAGGGTATTTCCTGCAGGCAACCTGTTTCAGAATGTATAAAATATATAATCTGCCTAAAGATTCTGAAACAAGTTTAGAATGATGGTTATTTTTACTGATTTCTAACTCCAAATAGGCTATAATAAACTTAACCTAAGTGGTTCGACTACTGTATATGGGGTCCAACATTAATCTTAGTGGGACGTGTAGTCTCTTGGTGTGTGGAAGTTTTCGTTTGAGCTGACTTGGTCAGCGAGAATCCATCCCCTAAAGAGAGACTCTCTCCTACACCGTTGGCTTATTAGGGCCGACTTTAACAGAACGGCCACTCGGGGGAATTAGTTGCTATGATTGCACTCAAGAGCTTCCCTAAAAGTTACAATGGATCATAAGTTTGCTATGAATTTTTAGGAAACCTCTTAAGCTCAAGTACAGCAACTACTTCATTTTGGGATCTGTCCCTTAATTATTAACTTGTTCCGGAGAAAAATAAATGAATGTATTGATAATAGGTGCGGGTGGTAGAGAGTACTCTATTGGTTTGGCACTCAGTAAAGATGAGAATGTTGAGAAGATCTATTTTGCACCGGGTAATGGGGCGACAGATGAATTGGGTGAGAATTTAAGTATTAGTGACTTTGATGAATTGGCTGATTTTGTTGAAGCCAATAATATTGAACTTACGATTGTTGGACCTGAAGCACCCCTGGTTGATGGTATTGTGGATGTTTTTGAAAAAAGGGGATTGACTATTTTTGGACCTACGGCACAGGCAGCACAGCTTGAGGGATCCAAGATTTTTATGAAGAACTTTCTCGCCCGGCATAATGTTCCTACTGCCAAATACATTGAAACAGACTCTTTGGAAGATGCCTATAAATTTATCAATACACTTGAAGTGCCTATCGTAGTAAAAGCAGATGGACTTTGTGGTGGTAAAGGTGTCATTATAGCTCAGAGTCATGATGAAGCAAAAAAAGCTGCAGGAGAGATGCTCTCCGGTAATTCCTTTGGTGATGCAGGGACGTCTATCGTGGTTGAAGAGTTTTTGGACGGGTATGAACTTTCTGTTTTTGCTATTTGTGATGGGAAAGACTATGTGGTACTTCCTGCTGCACAAGACCACAAAAGACTGCTGGATAATGATGAAGGACCAAATACAGGCGGTATGGGAGCGTATGCACCTACGCCTTTAGTGAATGATGAAATCTATGCGAAATTGGATGAAAGAGTCATTAAACCTACCCTTAAAGGGATGGAAGAAGAGGGGATGCCGTTTACAGGTGTACTTTTTATTGGTGTGATGGTTGTCAAAGGAGAGCCTATTATCCTTGAGTATAATGTACGTTTCGGTGATCCTGAATGTGAAGAGTTGATGCCATTACTGAAATCACCGGCAAGTGAACTCTTCTATAAAGCAGCAACAGGTGATTTGAAAAATGCCAAAATAGAGTTTCATGACAAGTATGCAGTAGGTGTAGTAATGGCAAGTAAGGACTATCCTTATAAAAGTACACCTCCTGCCGAGATCATTGTAGATGATATTTATCATGAAGATCTCCATGAGAATGCTCATATCTCTTATGCAGGTGTGAGCCGTGGTGATGATGGTAAACTTTACGCAACAGGTGGTAGAGTTTTGGTATGTGTAGGTATTGGTGACAGTATTAAAGAAGCACAGAAAAGGGCATATATGCTTGTAGGACAAGTACATTTTGCAGGTAAACAGTGTCGTACCGACATCGCTTATCAGGCACTCTAGGTTTTTTATGATTAAGTCCACATCTTTACCTATTACAGAGATGCAAAAGCGTATTTCTGCCTTTGTTATAGATGATATTGTGGTCTCGATATTTTTTATGATTATTTTTTACAATCAACTCTCTGCACTTTTTTTAAATATCAGTGTAACGGAGCAAGTTTCATTAGAAACGATTAATATTTTTATTACAGAAAATATTTTGGTATTTTTTGCAATTAAAGTGTTATATCATACCGTACTGATTTGGCAAAATGGTATGACATTTGGAAAATATGTTACAAAAACCAAAGTAATTGAATTAGATACGGGAGATACTCCATCTTTACAGAAATCCTTCATAAGAGCGTCTATCAGACTTATCAGTGAAACACTGTTTTATGCAGGTTTTATTATGGCATTTTTTTTACCTATGAGACAGACTTTGCATGATAAATTTTCAAATTGTGTAGTGATAGATGCATAAAATAATATTTCTTTTCGCCATTACTCTTTTTTTTCATGAAGCACTTTATGCAGTGCAAGAGAAAGGTAAGATCGAGGTAGTTGCAAAACATTTAGAGAGTACGGGAACAACAGTAAATGCTACCGATGGAGTAGTGGTATATTATCAGGATTCTGTGATAAAAGCAGATTCGGCTTTTTATAATAAAGAGACACAAATCCTTGTCTTAGATGGTCGAATAGAGATGATAGGATACAAAGGTACCAAAGAACATATAAACCACATGGAGATACACACGGATAGCAAAGAGGTTAGTTTTGAACAACTCTTTTTTGTAACTAAAAATGACATATGGCTCTTTTCCGATAAGGCACATCGCAGTGAAGGAAATTATACACTGGGCAGAACTCTGCTTTCAAGCTGTGACATCAATGACCCTTTATGGAAAATGGTTTTTTCCCGTTCAGAGTATAATAGTGATACAAAGTATATGAAAGTATACGATGCCAAGGTTTATTTTTGGGATATACCTATTTTCTATTCTCCTTATTTAGCTTTTTCTACTAATAAACAGAGAAGTTCCGGTTTACTGTTTCCCCTTTTAGGTTATACCGGGGAGGAAGGGTTTATTTATGAACAACCTGTTTTTTGGGCTATTTCACAAAGTATGGATATAGAGTTCAATCCACAAATTCGTACAAACCGTAATGTAGGACTTTACAGTACTTTTCGTTTTGTGGATAGTAACCACTCTTCCGGAACATTAAGAGTAGGGTATTTTAGAGATAGTACAGAATATCAAGAGAGAGAAAATACTGAAGATCGAAATCACTACGGGTTGGAGTTTTTGTATGATTCCTCCAGGGTCTTTAGTAAATCTCTTCCCAAAGATTTTACAGATGGCTTATATATCAATGCTACTTTTTTAAATGACATTGATTATCTCAATTTACAGAAGACACAACTTCAACATTTTGGCTTAACTCCATTGCAGGAATCACGATTAAATTATTTTTTATACAATGAAGATTATTATGGAGGTATCAATGCAAAATATTTTATAGATACACGCAAAGAGAACAATGATGATACACTTCAAATACTTCCTTCCGTACAATTGCATAAATACTTAAATCATTTTTTATGGAATAATCTTACCTACAGTGTCGATTTTCAAGTTAAAAATTTTGATAGAAAGAAAGGTGCCACTCTTAAACAAGGTGAGTTAAAAGTGCCTTTGGATTTTACTACCTCCTTTTTTGATGATTTTTTAAACGTATCAGTGGGTGAAGAACTTTACTATAGCAAGGTTTTTTTTGGTAATGGAAGTTATGTTTATGACAATTTTCAATACTATAGCAATATTCATAAAGTAAAACTATTTACGGATCTGACAAAAAATTATGAGAATTTTGTGCATGTATTACAACTTTCATTAGCCTATGTAAAGCCTGGTAACGAAAATGAAAAGCCGGTTACTTTTGATCAACTGACGGATGAGCAGAAAGAACTTTTTACGGTAGGATTACCTGAGGAAAATTATACTTTTTCATTGAGTCAGTATTTTTATGATGAAAATATGAAATTAACATTTTATCAACGTCTTTCCCAAAAATATTATATGAACAGAGTGTACAAGTTTGCAGATGTAAGTAATGAAATGCAGTACAATTGGAATCAGTGGCAATTCTATAATAACTTAGTGTATGCTCCTGAGTTTGGTAAAGTACGTGAATCATCAAGCCGTATTTCACTGCATGAAGAAGCGTATCATTTTACTTTAGGGCACTCTTATAAACAGATATTGCCAGATCAACCCAATGTAATACCTGCAAATGATTTTAATTTTAATTTTTGGTATAGATTCAATGAGAGGATTACGTTTGATGGAGGCTTCACTTATAATATAGATGATGCATCCAGTAAACAGTGGAGATTTGGGGGAAGTTATAAGCGTGACTGTTGGAGTATGGCTGTTTCTTTAAGACAAGAGATAATACCAAGACCTACAGGCTTTACAACGGATAATGGTTTTTATGTTCAATTTAACTTTATCCCCTTCGGTGGTATAGATACAGGGGTGGAACAGTAATGTCAGGTCTTAAGGAGGAGATTGATAATGCTTTAGATATTTTATGTCTGCCAAAATTGATTACAAAAGCAGATGTTAAAAAACAATATCATTTTCTTGCAAAAAAATACCATCCTGATCTAGGGGGAGATGCGGTGAAAATGGAACAGATCAATAATGCTTACAAACTCTTGATGAAGTATATAGAAGAGTTTCGTTATACTTTTGATGAAGATGAAGTAAATAAACAATTTCCAGGAGCAGAGCATGCCCATAGATTCAGACCTTAATACTTATTTTGAAAACAGAGAAGATGCGGCAACTAAACTTATAGAGACACTGCCACTTGAGTTGTTACAAAATAATGAAACCGTTGTGATAGGTGTGAGTGAAGGCGGTGTCTATTTTGCAGACCAGATTGCAAAAGCAACTAATGCACAAATGGATATTCTTCTTGCCGAACCTATTGTGGCACCGAATAATCATGAATTGGCTATTGCTATGGTTTCTGAAACAGAAGAGGTTGTAATGCATAAAGCATTGATAGACTCATTTGGTATTAATGAAGACTATGTGTATAGTGAAGCGCAACGCAAATATGAAGAAGAGGTTTTAACCTATGTTTATAAGTATCGGCAAGGAAAAGATCTGATCTCCCTTAAAGGAAAATATGTTGTACTTGTAGATGAATGTATAGAGACAGGGCTCACTATGATGGTTGCACTTAAATCTGTCATTGCAAGAGAAGCAAAAAATATTTATATTGCGACACCTATTTTAGACAGAGCAGTGTATCAAAATCTACTCTCTGTATGTGATGGTGTATTTTGCCATTATAAGATACAAGACTATATTTCGATAGAATACTATTATAGAGAGTTTGAACCATTAAATTTTGAAGAGATATCCGAGATAGTTAAACAGCAAGAAATAAAAAGTAAAATGACTGAAATGTTGGAATAACTGTCTCTGTCATTCTGAACTTCATTCAGGATCCATAATCTGCATGTTGTATACGATGTAGATTCTGAATCAAGTTCAGAATGACCTATTAAATACTATGCTAAAAGGAAAAATAAAAGCATGAAAGAACAAATTGTAGAGATAAATGTAAATAGTCTTGAAGAGAAATATGAATTTAATAAAATAGCTAAACAAGCCAGTGGTGCAGTGATGTACAGACAAGGTAAAGCAGTGCTTATAGCAGCAGTCGCCATAGATGAGAAGGCTGTAGATGAAGACTTCCTTCCCTTAACAGTACAGTATATAGAGAAGTCTTATGCTGCAGCTAAGATCCCAGGCGGGTTCATTAAAAGAGAGACAAAACCAGGTGATTTTGAGACACTGACATCCCGTATAGTCGATCGTTCACTGCGTCCGTTGTTCCCTAAAGGTTTTCACTATCCTGTAACGATTACAGTCATGGTGGTCAGTAGTGACAGTGAAGTAGATATGCAAGTGGCTGCACTTCATGCTGCTTCCTCGGCACTCTATGTTTCAGATATCCCTGTGACACAAAGTATCGCAGCAGTAAGAGTAGGCAAGATAGGAGATGAATTGCTTATCAATCCTACATTGAGTCAGCAGGATGAAAGTGTATTGGATCTTCTTGTTGTCGGATCTGGTAACGATATTCTTATGATAGAAATGCGTACTATGGCTTCAGAAATCATAGATGATGTAGAGGCTGATATGATAGACCCTATGATGGGTACTACTCCTTTGATACTGGAGCATCAAGAATGCAATGAAATTGATGAAGAGGCTTTAGTGTCAGCTATCGCGTTGGCAGGTGAAGCCATCCATAACGCAACAGAGATATATAGTAAAGAATTTACTCCGCTTGTCAGAGATACTTTGATTCTGGAACTTGCCGAAGATAAAGTAGATGAATCGCTCTATGCATATATTGAAAGTCATTATGCAAATGATGTAGAAAATGCTATTTCCCATATGGCAAAAAGTGAACGTTCAACGGAGCTTAAAAAGGTACGTACAAAGATACTCGAAGCATTGGAAGAAGAAGGTAAAGAAGCAGATAAAGAGTTGGTCTCCAAAGTACTTGAACGTTATAAAAAAACGGTAGTACGTGCAATGATCTTAGAAAAAAATATTAGAGCAGACGGACGTGCGCTGGATGAGGTAAGACCTATTAGTATTGAAACAAATCTTTTGCCATCAGTACATGGTTCATGTCTCTTTACACGTGGACAGACACAAGCACTTGTAACTGCAACACTTGGTGATAAAAAAGATGCACAGATGTTTGAACTTATCACAGATAAAGCAAGTCGATCAGAAAACTTTATGGTTCACTACAACTTCCCAGGGTATTCTGTAGGTGAAGCAAAGTTCATAGGTGCACCAGGACGTAGAGAACTGGGTCACGGAAATCTTGCTAAACGGGCATTGGAACCGGCAATACCGTTAAACTATGATGGAACGATCCGTTTAGTTTCTGAAATTTTAGAGAGTAATGGTTCTTCCTCCATGGCAACCATATGCGGCGGTTGTTTGGCGTTACGTTCAGCAGATGTTGATATGGTGGATCTTGTTGCCGGTATTGCTATGGGGCTTGTTAGTGAAGGAGACAAGTATGCCGTACTTACAGATATCATGGGACTTGAGGATCATGATGGAGATATGGACTTTAAAGTGGCAGGAACGAAAAATGGGATTACTGCACTTCAAATGGATATCAAACTGGGGGGTATCGATCTAGAGGTTTTAAAAGATGCCCTTACACAGGCAAATAAAGGTAAAGAGCATATTTTAAAGCTTATGCAAGAGGCTGAATCAAACATTGTTGAAAGTGGTGCACTCCCAAGTACTGAGCACTTTATGGTACATCCAAGCAAGATAGGTGATATCATAGGTAAAGCGGGTGCAACGATACGAGATATTATTGAAAAGTTTGAAGTAAGTATTGATCTTGATCGTGATGAAGGCGGAGTAAAACTTTCCGGTGAAGATAAGGCAAAGGTGGCTGCAGCGAAAGAGCATATCAAAAAGATAGCAGATGCACCGGTAAAAAAACAGATGGTATACGAAGTAGGTAAAAGTTATCAGGGTAAAGTAAAAAAAATAGTAGATTTCGGACTCTTTGTAGAGATGCCAGATGGCTTTGATGCACTTCTTCATATTTCAAAAGTAGCAAAAGAACGTGTGAACAATCTTTCAGAAAGATACAATGAAGGTGATGAGATCACGGTTGTTGTAATGGAGCAAAAAGGTAAAAAGGTTGAACTCGCTACACCAGAGTTTTTAGCATAAAATTATCTCTCGTTGCATCTTTTCAAGGTGCAATGTATATCTCCACATTAATAAAATAAAATTCCAAAACTTTTAAATCACTATACTGTAGCTGTTCGCAGAAACTTGTTGAAAGGAGAATAAGTTACTTTACATAGTAAGAGGAAGCAGTGGCAAAACTTGACAGTTTACTATTAGCTTTTATGAAAACTATGGGTTTTATTTTAGCTCAACTTTATTTTAACCATTTGGTTGATAATTTATTAAAGGAAGGATCAGAATGATCAAAATGATATTAACACTGTTTTTAGGAATGATTTTATTAGCAGGTTGCGGAAATAGTGAAAATATTAGTGAAAAAAGAGGTGTAATAATTCCAGCATATTTTTATGATAATGGTTTGTGGGAGAAGGTTATTGAAGCCGATAATAGCATAAACTATTTAGTAATTGTCAATCCAAATAGTGGGCCAGGAGATAGTGTTGATGATCATTATATAAATATTATTGAAGAATTGGTACTGAATGATAAAAAGCCAATAGGATATATTTATACAAAATGGGGAAGTAGAAATATAGATGATGTAAACAATGATATTGATAAATGGATTGAGTTTTATCCGCAAATTAAAGGATTTTTCTTAGATGAAGCTACAACAAACGAAGGCAATTTAAGTTATTATGCGGACGTAAGTAGCTATATAAAAAGTAAGGGAGATTATTTTATCACTCTAAATCCAGGGGCTGTACCAATAGCAAATTATTTCAGTTTTGCTGATAATATAGTTGTATATGAAGGTGATTATTTTGATTTAGATGAAAATGCTTGTGTAAGTTATGCAGATAAAAGTTCAATTATAGTGTATAACGTTGATGAGACAAATCTGCTTGATTTAATAAATTCAAAAAAGTGCATCAGTGTCTATTTTACTGATGATAGCAATTCTAATGATTCTTTACCGAGTTATTTTGATAAAGAAATCGAATATTTGAAATGATTTTATTGGTCCTGGTATATTAGTCAAGCCTCTAGCATCTATCGAAACAAAGGGGATTGCAGTATGAAGTGATATTGAATTCACTTTGATTTAACCATATTTAATTATGAAAAAGATATAATACCCGCGTCTTAGATAAAGTGTTAAGTAGGGAAATATAGGCATTTATGTTTATATTGGCGACTCTAAGTCGTTTACGCTATCCGAACAGACTTTTGAAGGCAGTCACGGAGACTTAAAACCCATAAAATTAAAGGATATAAAATGAAAAAGTTTTTCTTACTTTTCTTAGCACTTGGTGCTGTTGCATTTGCTGGTGAAGCAGATGGTGAATCTATGATTAAAGCATACTCAGTAGTTGCTGCTGGTGTTGGTCTTGGTCTTGCTGCTCTTGGTGGAGCTGTCGGTATGGGTAATACTGCTGCTGCAACTATCGCTGGTACAGCTAGAAACCCAGGTCTTGGTGGTAAACTAATGACAACAATGTTCATCGCATTGGCAATGATCGAAGCACAAGTTATCTATACACTTGTTATTGCTCTTATCGCTCTTTACGCTAACCCATTCATCGGTTAATCTTAAAGATAAAAAGACGACTATTCGTTTTTTTAAGTTTGTGGCGGTATAATGCCGTTACAACTTAATGTTTAAGTTTTGATAGAACTTTAAAAACTATCAAGTTCCCAGATGCGTCAGTGGTGGAACGGTAGACACGCTACCTTGAGGGGGTAGTGCCCTACGGGTGTGGAGGTTCAAATCCTCTCTGACGCACCATCTTCTTAATTACATTTCAAATAATTATCAATAATTCTTACAACTATTATTTATAATTTAAGTAAATAAACTTAAATTACTTTAAATAAAAATTCGTAAATCTTTGTCAAATAGCGTAAATTAGGGGCTTTTTACCTATTTTTTATCTTCTCTTAAGAGTTTGTTGTGTTATAATGAGCGCATCTTAAAAAAAGGAAGAAGAATGACAAAAGCAGAATTTGTAGAATTGGTACAAAAAAATGGTGAGTTCGAAAGTAAAGCAGCAGCAGAGAGAGCTGTAAAAGCTTTTATCTCTTCAGTAACAGAAGCACTCGTAAAAAAAGAGACTGTATCATTAGTAGGTTTCGGAACATTCTCTACAGTAGAAGTAGCAGAGAAAAGTGGTAAAGTACCAGGAACTGACAAAACTTATACAAAAGCAGCACATACTGCACCTAAATTTAAAATGGGTAAAACACTTAAAGACGCAGTAGCGGGTAACTAAGTTTAACCTTTCTATCTACTGTCTCAGGATAGTAGATACTCTTTAGAAATACATCAATTTCAAATCTCATACGTATAAGTATCATCATTTCGCCCATTCAAATCATAAGTGCAATTTCACCTCAATCAAGCAGCTAATTCCTTA
>CAJXJN010000022.1 GCA_913055205.1 uncultured Sulfurovum sp.
TAGTGGTACATTTTTACTCTGCACTTGTGGTGTATTTTAGCTTAACACTTGACAAAAAGTACTAAAACCAAAGAAAAAGAGTAAACCAAAACCCGGAAAAGAGACAAACGCAACACAATACTTATCTAGAAGAGAATAAAACAGCTCTCCAATTCATACAATATAAGTTATAATCCAACAACAAAACAAAATGGACAAACATGATAATATTGGGCATAGGGAATGTACTGCAAAAAGATGATGGTTTTGGGGTATATGCTGCTGCTTATCTGAATGAGAACTATACCTTTTCCGAAGAAATATCTATTATTAACGGTGGTGTAGAGGGTATTAATCTTTTGAATGTTTTTATGGACAATGACAAGATATTGATCTTAGATACTATACAACTGGATGATACACCTGCCAGTATTTATGCTATCCCTTCTAATGAGCTTGCGGGGTATGGACTTAATAGTGGTGGAGCACATGAGATTGGGGTGCTACAGTGTTTGGATATGTTGGAGCTTCATGGCAAGGAAGTGCCTGAAGCAACTATCTTGGGCATCATTCCTTCGGAAATAACATTTGACATTGCTTTAAGCGACACACTTATAGATGCATTTGATGATTATATCAAAGTGGCATTAAACCATTTGAAAAAACATGGGATAACAAGTAAAGAGAAAGAGTCTATCATTAGTTTAGATGAAATGATTCAGAAGACAAAAGACCCTTCCCATTCTCATTTGGCTTTTTAGGTTTGACCTTCACAAAAGCTATCTGTGGATAGATATACTTTGTTGCATTGATATCCATAGAGATACCTGCATTAAACAAGATCGATGCCGGTTTTTCCCTCCAAATTTTTCATATACAGTTCCCAATACTCTTGCATTAACTCTCCTTCTATTCCATTTCCAAACTCAGCAGCAAAAGCAGAAGGTTTTTTATCTACTTTTAAAGAAGTTTATAAAGATTATATAGAGTATATCCCTATGGCAGAGATTCAAGATATTGACTTAGATAAAAAAATATTAAAAGTTGATATATTTGATAAAACAAAGTTAGGTTACATACAGACAGATATCGCATTTGAATACGCAAATATAATTCCCAATATGAAACCTGCAAAACTTATTGATATTGC
Organism: uncultured Sulfurovum sp.; assembly: GCA_913055205.1. Classification (GTDB taxonomy): domain Bacteria; phylum Campylobacterota; class Campylobacteria; order Campylobacterales; family Sulfurovaceae; genus Sulfurovum. The sequence continues at coordinate 1,130 of CAJXJN010000022.1, forward strand.
AGATCTTGAACTTACAAAAAAAGGATGGGTAAAATTAAAAGCTCCCGGTTTTGAAACTGTAACCGATGATAAGGTTTATGTGGTAGGAGATGCTGGTGGTCATCCATATCCAAAAAGTGGGCATATGGCTAACTCTTGTGCAGCAATTTTAGCCAAATCGCTAGCACTTAGAACTAAAAATAAGAAATTTGACACAGCTTCACAAATGCCTTCAAATATCTGTTATTCTATGGTAAATGGTGATCCTAAAGAGGGACTTTATGTATCTCATACCGTTTCATATGATAATAAAAATGGATTAAAAGTAAAAGGACACTCTACAAAGCAAAGAGATAAAGCAACTGGTGAAGTGATACAAGGGTGGTATGAAGGTATCACTTCTGATATATTTTGATACTCGAGAGCATTTAAAATTCCGTGTCAGCCACAATTAGTAACATAAGTTACACCTCTAAGTGCTTGTCTAGCCTCCCCTTCGAAAAAGATTGCCAGTTGAGAAAGTGTCAAAGACCAATTCCTTACTGGCATGGTCCATGCTGAACCTCAGTTTGCTGTCAACCGCGGAGTTAAATTAGGCAGTAGTACAGTTTTATCTACTCCATCTCTACACTCATAAGGTACATATCCTCACCGTCAATGACTTTCACATCCAAACTCTCACACTCTATACACTTATAACACATCTCATCTATCTCAAACTCAGCTTCACAGGCATTACAATGGAGTTTTATTTTTTGATGGTTAATGATAAACTCCGCCCCATCACACATCGTGCCCTCTTTGAAAGTGTCAAATGCTGTTTGCAGCAGATGTATCTCTACCCCGCTCATCACACCTATCTTGGAAATGATCTTCGTTACTTTCTCCGCCTCGTTCTCTTTGGCTAACTCTTCACACTGATTCAATAGTGCTTGAACTATACTGTATTCATGCATATCTTATCCTCAATTTTTAAATTTTAATCGTTCAGGTGTCTCTCTGGGACATACTTTATAGACAAATTCTTGTCTAAGCCTATGGAAGCTGCTATCAGTCTCCCAAAACTCCGGGTGCATTATCTCCAACTCTTTTTCCTTTAGAGCCTCTATCTGCTCTCTATGCTCTTCAAGATACTCCTGCTTTTCCCAGATAAAGTCATCATCATAAGCATTTTTGGCAAAGCTGTGCAGCGCTTCATAATAATGCTCATGCGCATAGACTTCATCTATCATTCCCAAGGCTTTTGCCTTCTCTACAGATAACGGCAAACACTCATTCAGTAAGCTCTCGGCCATCTCTTCTCCTACACGTTTAGGCAGCGTGTAGGTATGGTATTCACTGCCGCTTAACCCCAGTGTTTTATAGTGAGGGTTCAGTACCACTCCCTCTTTGCCTACCACATAGTCACAGGCAAGTCCCATGAAAACCCCACCTGCTCCTGCATTTCTCGCAAAAGAAGCAACAGTCACAACTTCATCTGCATAAAGTATGGAGCGTACCAGGTCATTCATTGCATTGATATTTGCCCAACCATCTTCACCCTGCTTTGCACTGTCTTCAAGAATGTTCAGGTGGATACCGTTAGAGAAGAAATCCATTCCTCCAACCAGTACCAACACATCACACTCATTTTTCAGATAATCTACTGCATATTTGAGCCTGATGCACTGAGCTGCACTCATGGCTCCATTATGAAAATTAAAACAGAGGTACGCTACATTGTCCCGTTTCTCTACACTGACTTCATAAAAGGTATCGTAACTCTTATCAAATATCAGAGGTAAACGCTCCTCTTTGATGCCTTGCAGTTTCTCTTTGAGCACATAAGTTGCGGGGAGTTTAAACTTCCCTACCTCTTTGAGATGGGTTATCCATACTGCACCATCTATGGTTCCCAGACAGATAGCCCCATCTCGTTTGGCAAGTATCTCTTTGGGCAACCCTCTGAATTTATCTTCTTTATGCACCCCAAAAAGATAACAAGGCACACCCAATATCTCATCAAGCACTCCAGGGAAACTGTCTGAGAGATATATCTTGTTCATCACCGTCTCAGTGTCATCTTTTGACCAGTCAATCGCTCTCCTGGCTTGTGTAAATTGCTCGTGGACAGGATTTAAAAGTTGTGGTGTTACCTCATGCTTTCTTAGATTGACAAAAAACTGCTCCAAGGCTTGCAATGAAGCTCGTACTATCTCTTGACGATAAAGTGATGCCTTGTAGGTATCTCGTACTTTAAACTTCTGCTCAGCATAGATATCCCCACCATCATAAAGTTCATTCGCTTTAAGGATGACCACACCCCACTCTTTAGTATGGCTTTGAAGGGCATACTCCAAAGCGTTGGGCCCTCTGTCACCTATGGGTCCGGGATGGAAAATGTAGGTAGGATAATTTTCGTAGATACTTTCAGGCAAATACCGCTTCAAAAACGGACATAAGATAAGCTTAGGTTCAAAAGCTTCTATCTCATGAAGCATTTGCTCTTCACTTATGGCAAACGCTACTGCTACTTCATCACCTCTGTCTTCCAGGGCAGTGTAGACTGCTTGGGTCTGAGAGTTGAAGGCGGTGCAAAGCAGAAGGATTTTCATCTAAGCCTCTTAACAGATACGAGGCAACAACTCACCCGTAGGCAAGTCTAAAAATCGTTTCGTTCCCCAGGAAGAGTTGAGTATCACTTTGCCTTTATGTTGTTCGGTTACTGTTCCAATGAGTGCCGAACTTGCATGTGTTTGCTGCAACACTTCCAAAGCCTTAGCTTCATCCTCTTTGGCTACAGCCAAAACAAATGTACCCTCGTTGGCAAGATCAACTGCTTCAAAACCAAGCATCTCACAGATGCCTTTGACCTCTTCCTGTACAGGTACTTTCTCCTCTTCCACTTCGATGCAGACATCAGAACTTTTCGCCCATTCATTCAGCACAGCAGCCACACCACCACGTGTTGCATCACGCAAGGCAATGATATTGATATCTGCATCCATCAATGCTTTGACTTGAGGGTAAAGAGAAGCACAGTCTGTCTGAAGTGAACTCTCTAACGAGATACCCTCTCTGGCAGCAAAGATCGTCGCACCATGTGCTCCAACATCACGGCTTACCAAGATACTCATCCCCTCTTCTAGGCTACTAGCCGAGATGCCTTGGTGTTCTATCTCACCGATACCCGTGGTATTGATGAAAAGTTTATCTACACTTCCTTTGGGAACGACCTTAGTGTCACCACTCACGACAATAGCACCGTTTATCTCAAGCTCTTTTTTCATACTTCGTACTATCTTCTCAAGTTCTCGTGTAGAGAAACCCTCTTCGATGATGACAGAACAGGTCATATACTTAGGTTTTGCGCCCATCATGGCCAGGTCGTTACAGGTACCGCATACTGCCAATTTTCCTATGTCACCACCTGGGAAAAAAAGAGGACTTACCGTAAAACTGTCTGTCGTAAAAGCAAGCTTCCCATCTTCTATGACAGCAGCATCTTCACTCTTAGCCAAGATCTCATTTTCAAAGTGTTTGTAGAAGATGTTTTTGATTAACTCATTATTCTCTTCTCCACCGTTTCCGTGAGCAATGGTTATATTTTTTGTCATTAATTTCCTCTTAATATATTACTTAATGTACTATCTAAAGAAGGGGATCCCTTCTTTAAAAAGTTTTTATCTATAGTTATATGACATTCTATACATTTTTTAAGTACTTTATGCTCTGCAATATTGATCAAGCTTACTTTATTAATATCATGACATTTCCAGCAATCATCTCCACATTCAGTATGACTTGTGCTCGCTGTCAAATTGCCTTCAATTTTAACTATTCTAATATTAGAAGCATTGATCTCTGATACATTCTTGTCAATGATTTCCATTTTAGTACCATCTATATGACACTTTTTACAACGATCCAATATTTCATGATCTTTATCCATCTTACCATTTTTTTTGATGAGTTTAGGATGACAGGCAACACATTCTCCACTACATGCAGTTAAATTTTCCAATAATAAAAAACAAAATAAACCAGTAAAAATAAAAAGTCTCATTATTACTCCTTGTTAATATTATTTTATTAAATTTCCATACTTATAATACGCTGCACAAGCACCTTCACTACTCACCATACAAGACCCGATAGGCGTCGTAGGCTTACAAGCCGTACCAAAGATAGTACACTCAGGCGGTTTTGCCATGCCTCTAAGAATATCCCCGCAGATGCAGAGTTTATGATCTTCTATCTCGGCAATAGGCAGGACATCTTTAAAGACTACTTCTGCATCATACTGTGCAAATTCATCTTTGAGTTTGAGTCCGCTGTCTGGCACATTACCAAGCCCTCTCCATCTAAAGAGACTCACTTTATCAAAATAGGTCTTCATCAATCTTTGAGAATTGAGGTTACCCTCATAGGTCACGACACGCTTATACTGTATCTCCAGTTCACAGCGGTTTTCTACAAACTGTTTAACGATCATGCTAATGCCCTGCATCACATCCACAGGCTCAAACCCGGAGACAACCACAGGACGGTTATAGTCACGAGGAAACTCTTCATAAATTTTCGAGCCGCTTATGACACTTACATGGCTTGGCCCAAGAAAAGCATCTATCTTATTGTTATAACTGTCTACATGTATATCACGACTATCGATGAGTTCCTTCATGACTTCCGGTACAGTCACATGGTTAATATGAAAGAGGATATTTGGTATCTCTTTTTTGATGACTTGATCAAGCAGTACGGCTGTCATAGGTGTAGTTGTTTCAAAACCTATGGCAAAGAAGATGACCTTTTTGTCAGGGTTCTCCTCGGCGATCTTGATACACTCCATAGGAGAGTAGACAAAACGAACATCTGCACCCTTGCTTCTGGCATCCTGTAAGCTTCCATTGCTTCCCGGTACCTTTATCATATCACCCAAAGTCACCAAGATCACATCCGGTTGCATAGCCAACACATACGCATGGTCTATACGCTCTTTGGGCATGATACATACAGGACAGCCTGGACCGTGAATGAAGTTGATATTTTCAGGCATGAGTTGAGGCAGACCAAACTTCATGATGGTATGGGTATGCCCGCCGCATACCTCCATGATGTTTATAGGTTTCTCTAACTTTGCAGCATCCTCAGCGATGATCCTGGCATAGGCTTTGATGGTCTCTCCGTCTCTAAAGTCATCGTAAAGGTTTTTTAATTCAAGTTCCGCCATTTCACTGCTCACTGCTACTTGCTACCTGCTCACTACTCCCTCGATTTGGGCATTCATCGTCCTCTAATATAGCCCTTTTTCGTTCCTCTTCATCCATCAGTTCAAGTATCTCTTTATAGGTATCTATGGAAGCAAGAGCCTCCTCTTCATCTATCTTGTTCATTACAAAACCGATGTGAAGGAGTACATAGTCACCTATTTTTACATCTTCATCATCCATCATCATAAGGCTGGCATCACGCTGCACACCCATGGTATCAACGGTACACATGGTTTTATCATCAGAAATTTTTACTACTTTACTTGGAATCGACAGACACATATCAACCTCTCATTTTACGTTTAAACTCTATCCAGTCAGCTACTGCTTTGACTGAATCTATATCGTTGATATTTACTTCCAGTATATCCACATTTGGCTTGATACGTCTTGCTTCTGCTTTCTCTGCTTCAATATCATACTTGAAATGTGGAAGCAGGTCAGTTTTAGTAATGAGTATGAGGTCAGCCTGACGGAACATCACAGGATACTTCGCTATCTTGTCTTCACCTTCCGGTATGGAAACCAATACAATGTTCAAATGCGTCCCCACATCATAAGAAGCAGGACATACAAGATTACCTACATTTTCCACAAAACATACATCTAACTCATCCAATGGCATATCGTGCAAGCCCTTATGTACCATAAATGCATCAAGGTGACACGCTGAACCTGTCTGTATCTGCATCGCAGGGATACCTTTAGCTTTAAGTCTGTCTGCATCTCTATTGGTTTCAAGGTCACCCTCTACCACACCAAATTTAAACTCCGCTACATCAGCCAGATACTCCAAAAGTGTCGTCTTCCCACTGCCGGGAGAACTCATAAGGTTAATCCCCAAGATCCCTTTGCTATCAAAATGCTTTCGGTTATGTTCGGCCTCATGGTCATTTTTATCTAAGATCTTCTGAATGACTGAAATCGTTTTTGCATCATTGAGCTGAGGATTATGATGCAAATGTTCATGTGCCTTTTGGTGGTTATGAGAGTGGCTGTGATCATGCCCCTCTGCATGGCTATGCTCATGGGTGTGTGCCATAGCACTATCTGTTATACTACATCCGCAGTCTGTACACATATTGTTTCTCCTAAAAGTTTAATGTATTTTATCCTATTAATATATTTGTTCCTACTACCAGTGAGATAACACCGGCAGTAGCAAAAGCTCTTCTTACGTTTTTAAGGTTGCTTAAAAAGTTTTGATTGAGATAGAGTATAAGCATCCCAAACACTACAAAGATGAGCATCACCCCTAAAGTAAATGCTCCTACCATCGTAAAATCTACTGCCCCGCCTTGCACAGCTCCCAGTGTAATAAGCATCCCTCTTACGCCGCCTATCCCCATAAGAAGTCCCAGCGTAAAAGAAGAGGTGTTGTCAACATTGTTGTGTTCGTGTGATCTGCCGAACCAGATATGGATGTGCTCTTTGTTTTCATGCATGTGCCTATGCAACTGTATGCGATCTGTAGCCACCATAAAAAGTAAGTAAAGCCCCATGGCGATGATCACCGTAGCAGAGATAACATCTCCATATGCTAAAATCTTTTCTGAGATAGCCACACTCTGCAGCACTTTTGCAAATACAAAAAGGCTCAGTCCATGCCCTATGGCAAAAAGTGAGGTGATGAATAGTGTTTTCTTTTTGTTCTTTCCTATGGAAAAGTCAGCTATAGCGGTAAGATGGTCAGGACCAAAGGCATGCAGTATACCGTACCAAAAGATGACAAGCAGTGATAATTCCATAATATGCTCCTAAAGGGCATATTAGAGATGCCCACAACTGAATGATTGTTCAGTATATTAGTATTTTATTATTAAGTCTATATTAAAAAACCTATTTCTACTCTATTTTAAGGACTAAAAAAGAATAAACTGTTATTATTGACATATGAAATGTATCTATTGTGACCATCTGTACACTTACCTTCTAAAAGACAAACAACGCAAATGCAGTAAATGTAAGCGTAAGTTTAGCCCTAAAAAAGTAGCCAGAGAAAAAAAGCTTCTTGACCTTTTCATAAAAGGCCGGAATGCAAGAGAAGCCTCCAAAGAGACGGGTATGCACTTTGCGACTGTACAAAGACACTATGAGAACTTCAGAAGAACCATCGCCTTACATGCTGATGAACAGTACCGAATGTACAGTGGGCAGGTAACAGAGTATGATGAATATCTCTACCTTCCCAAGAGCCTAAAAGCCGAAGAGCACATCCATAAACTCCAACACTTCCTTACCCTCTCTTATGAAAACAAGGTCTACAACCTCATGATGCCCGCCATCCAACAATACAACTACAATCCAGACGACGTACAGGAGAAAAAACTCCTCTTAAAATACCTACGCTTCGACAAAGTTGCAAAGCTTAAGAAAGTTGAAAATACCATCACGAAGTTTTGGGCGTTTTTTGAGGCATTTATTTTGCAATACAAAGGCGTGAGTGATGAGCAGTTTGTGTTTTATTTGAAAGAAGCGGAGTGGCGGTTTAATTATACTTTTGAAGAACAAAGAGAGATTTTAAAAAATAGAATGCTCTGAATAAATATGTTTAGACATTAACCTCTTATTCAAAAACTTAAAGAACAAAAGAGTTTAACCCGAATTACAGATAATAGATTAATGATACACATCACTATGATTTCCGATATAATGATATTAGACAAAAAGATTTATCACTTTTTTGAGTTAAAGGGAATAAAGAGATGAGCAACTATATATTGAATGAAAATTTCATGATTTTTCATATATTTCAATGTAAGATACTATGATGAGAATTGTAATTATTGGTGGTGGTATTGCATCTGCATATTTAGCAAACAGTATAAAAAAACTTTCATCATATAATGAAGTTCTTATAGTCAGTGATGAGAAATACCTTCCATATAACAGGATACACCTTTGTTCTCTTATCGATAAATCCCAAACATTAAAAAATATAAGCTTAACTCTTGATCCTACCATCAAAGTAGAGTTGGAACAAAAAATTATCAAAATTGATAAAAAAAATAAAAAAATCTTCTCTATAAACAGTATGTTTTCATACGATACACTTATCATAGCTACCGGTTCCCTTGCAAAAGTACCATTTGAGATTCAAAATATAAATAATGTATCCGTTTTCAGAAGTGCTGATGAAGCATTTAAAATAGCAAAAAATAGTATAGACAAAGAGGTGGTTATTGTAGGTGCAGGTCCTATTTCTTTAGAACTGCTAGAGACCTTGAATCATATAGAAAGTATACATAGCATTACCCTTTTGGTAAGACATAAATACCTCTATGACAAAACACTCTCTGCACAATCATTAAAGATCATAGAAGAGTCATACCTCAAAAGCGGCAAAATAAAAATATCTTATGAAGATGAAATCGTTGAAACAAAAATAGAAAATAATAAGATCATTGAATTACGTAGTAAAAAGCTTACCTTTAAAAACCCTTTTATAATATTTGGCATAGGTATCTTACCAAATATAGAGTTTGCAAAAGATAGCCTTGAGTATGATAAAGGGATACTTACAGACACCTTTATGCAAACCTCAGATAAACATATATATGCAGTTGGAGAGTGTGCCCAGATAAAAGAGACGAATTTTATTGCCGGACATGTAAAAGAGTGTACACTTCAAGCAAACAGTGCCATATCCAAAATTTTAAATTTAGAAGAAAAAGAGTTTGAACAAGAGGTCTCTATTGATATGTTGAAGGTTGATTGCTTTGACTTGATAGATGTGAGATCACCAACCTTTACTTGCGATTTCGAAAAGATAATCATTAGCTCAGATAGAGAGAAAAGAGTAGATGAATACTACATAAAAGATAATAAACTCATAAGATCTATTGGCATCAACTCCAATATTGATGTAGGGTATATTCAAAATATGATAGAGCAGAATGAAGATGTAGATGTAAACAGTCTCTATGAAAACAGACTCCTTAGTGAAAAAGGTAGGCTGATATGCGGCTGTGAGCATCTTTATCACAAAGATCTGGTTGAAATCATCACGCAAAATGATATACGAGATTTTTTTGAACTGAAAGATTTTAGTAATGCCGGCAGAGTGTGCGGTAGATGTAAACAAATGGTTGAGAAGATTATAGAGGAATCCAAAAGTTTAATATCCCCCAATATACCTAGAAAAACTTCTGAAGAGATACAAATAGAAAAAGAGCTAAAAAAAATAGAAAGAAGAATAGATAAATTTAACAAGCTACATCCATATAATCAACTCACAAAAGACAACTTTGATAATGCACTGAAATCTATGGATATAGCAACAAAAGAATTGAATAGCTGGATATCTATGATCACGGCATCTATGCAACTTCATCCGAGTTTTGAGGGTAGTGTCGGTACTGCTCTTATGTCATTAAACAGGATCCCTATCATTTGGCTGGAACTGAGCGACTGTTCGGGTAACAGTGAAGCCTTCATAAAATCCACAAACCCATCTATAGAAGATTTGATATTTGATTATATCTCACTGGATTATCATGAGCTTTTAATGAGTGCGAGCTCCAATGAGAGTGAGACTATTTTAGAAAATATCATCAACAATCAAAAAGACAAATATATACTCATAGTTGAGGGAGCTGTTCCTCTTGGCTTGGATGGTAAATTTTTACGTATAGGTACACATGCTGAAACAGGTGTTGAACTACTAAAAAGATGTGCAAAAGATGCAGCATTAATTATGGGAGTTGGGAGTTGTGCATGTAATGGTGGTGTAGTAGCTGCTGCACCAAATCCTACCGGGGCAGTAGGCGTAAGTGAAGCACTGGAAAGAGATGATGTCATAAACATTCCAGGATGTCCGACAAATCCTATAAACATAGTAGGAACACTTCTTTATTACCTTATGTTTGAAGAACTTCCGGCACTGGACAAACACAATAGACCACTTTGGGCCTATGAGGGTCGCATCCACGATAACTGTGAAAGACGGGGTCATTATGAACTTGGAGAGTTTGTTCAAGAGTGGGGAGATGAGGGAGCTAAAAAAGGATACTGCCTTTTTGAGATGGGATGTAAAGGACCCTATGCCTTTGCAAACTGCCCTACTATGAAGTTTAATGACTCAACAAGTTGGCCGGTGCAAGCAGGCCATGGCTGTATGGCATGTACTGAGAAAAACTTTTTTGACAAGTATGCAAATGAAAGAAAAATAGAAAATGAAAAGGCAGAAAATGAAAAAAGTTGTCATTGATCCCGTTACCCGAATAGAGGGTCATTTAAGAGTGGAAGTAGAGGTAGATGATGAAAATATCATACAAGAAGCTTATGTAAGCGGACAACTTTTTCGCGGGATAGAGATCATCCTTAAAAACCGAGACCCTAGAGATGCAGGGCTTCTTGCCGGTAGGATCTGCGGTGTATGTACAAACTCTCACTTTCGTGCAGCTGTGAGTTGTGTTGAAGATGCGTATCATTTACAAATCCCTAAAAATGCTCAGATCATAAGAGACTTAATGACTATGGCTCTGTTTATTCAAGACCATGTAGTACACTTTTATCATCTTCATTCTTTGGACTTTGTAGATGTTACAAAAGCCCTACAGGCAGATACAGCACTTACAAGTAAAACTGCATATACATACTCAGACAATCCATTCAGAAACTCCAAATCACATTATGAAAATGTAAAACAGAAACTAAAAACTTTTGTAGACTCGGGTAAACTGGGACCTTTTTCAAATGGATACTGGGGGCATAAAGAGTATAAACTCACTCCGGAACAAAACCTTATTATATTTTCACACTACCTGGATGCTCTAAAGTTTCAAACCAACATAAGTAAAGCCATAGCTATCTTTGGTGGAAAGACTCCACACCCACAAAGCATAGTAGTAGGTGGGATATCAAGCGTAGCAGATATGCTGAACCCGGCTAGATTGAATGAGTATATTTTTATCATCAAAGAGTCCAAGGAGTTTATAGACAGGGCTTACATACCGGATATGAAGCTTTTGGCTACTGCTTATCGTCATGAGATAAAAGCAGGATCAGGACGGGCAAACGGCAACTTTATAAGTGTAGGCGGATATGAGTTTGATGATAGTAAACTTTTTGAAAGTGGCGTGATCTACAATCATGATTTTACAAATATAGATGCATTTCATCATGATAAAATCAGTGAAAAAGTTGACAGGGCCTGGTACCGTGATGACAATCAAGAGGAACCTTTTTATACTGACCTCAATAAGGATGCTACACTAAAAACTGAAAAAAATTCTGACAAATACAGCTGGATAAAAGCTCCCAGATACGATGATAAGCCTATGGAGTGTGGTCCTCTTGCACGTGTATTGGTGAGCTACTCAAAACAGAACAGAACTTTAAAGCCTTTTGTTGATACCTTTTTAAAAGAGGTGGATCTAGAACTTATTGATCTGTCTACTACCGTTGGCAGAAATGCGGCCAGAGCCATAGAAACTCAGTATATTGCAGAGTTTATTTTTAAACTAACCAGTAATCTACTTCAAAATATCAAATACTATGACACCCGAACCTGGACAAAATATGACTTTGACACGTTGGCAAAAGAGTCTAAAGGAAGATCATTTTTTGAAGTACCAAGAGGGATTTTGACTCATTTTATAAATATAAAAGACAAAAAAATAGTTAACTACTCTGTTATCGCTCCCACAACATGGAATGCAACACCAAAAAATTCAGATAATCAAAAAGGTCCTTATGAAGAAGCATTGGTCGGTATCAAAATAGAAGATACTAAAAAACCTCTTGAGGTTTTAAAAGTGATCCACTCTTTTGATCCCTGTTTGGCTTGTGCAGTTCACATCATAGATACGAAAGAAAAAGAGTTAAGTAGCTATAAAATCAAATAAACTTTTTAGTTACTGTCTGCCCCAGAGCAATACCGCCATCATCAGAAGGCATAACATTTGAAATAATTGACCCCTATAATTGAACTCAACTTAACTACTCTGGGGTTTTCCCTGATTGCAGGGAGAAAGTGCCCTTGGGGTGCAAGCGCGGGGATGACGTATGTGCGAAAGTTGAGTAACTTTACCCTTATGCACTTAATTCCATTTTCTACAATTTCCATCTCTATTTGAGTCGAGGCGTTGTTTCTCTCTTCATTTTTTTAGATGAAAAGCGTTAAGGAAATGACAACTGCTTGTCATTTATAGCTTTGAAACCGAAATGGTCGGAGTGAAACGTAGCCATGTAGGCAGAAGCAAAAAAACATCGTTATTCTCGAATCGCTTCGCTTACAAGGTCGTTCATAACGACAAAGCACACTCCGTGTGATTTAACAACAGGTTATTTCTTACTGCGTAAGGTCAGTGAGTAAATGAGTTGCCGGTTGCTGTCTCATCCCAAAGTTCACAATCCAATATGATATAATGTATTCAAATGAGTCCATCAAAACAAACAAAGAGTCTATTCTCTCCAAAATTCATCGCCGACTGTCACCTTGGAAAACTGGCGAAGTACCTGCGCCTGATGGGATATGACACCCTCTTCTTCTCACACATCGGGGACAACGAGCTCATCAAGCTTGCCAACACAGAGCATCGCACCATCCTCACCCGCGACCGCAGACTCTCAGAGCGCAAAAATGCACCGGTCTTTTTGCTGGAACCAACCGACACCCATACACAACTTAAAACACTGATCGACCGCTTTGAGCTCACAGGACACGCTGCTTCTTTTCCGCGCTGCATCATCTGCAACATCCCTTTGGAGGCCATCGAAAAAGAGAAGATCATCCATCGCCTGCCCCAAAAGGTCAAAAAAAACTTCAATTATTTTGAGCACTGCCCCTCCTGTGACCGCATCTACTGGCATGGGGATCACTACCGGAACATGGTGGCGTTTTTGGAGGATGTACTTAAAGACAATAGATGATCATTATTCTGTAAAGATCCCCCCATGACGTATTATCTCTACCCTTTGATGCAGACTTTCGGGCTCAAAAATGCGACACGGCGGGCCAATCCTGCTTCTTCTGTCACCTTGGCGACCTCGTCGACATCCTTGTATGCCTCCGGGGCCTCTTCGGAAATACCGCGCATGGAGTCGGAGCGAATAAGGATACCTTCACCTTTGAGGCGATCAAGTACCTCCCTCCCACTCCAGCGCTTTTTCGCCTGGTGGCGGCTCATTGCGCGTCCTGCACCGTGGCTGGCGGAAGCGAAGGAGCGTGCTTCGGAGGTGTCACTGCCCGCGAGGATATACGAGCCCGTTCCCATACTGCCACCGATGATGACCGGCTGACCAACGCTTCGGTACTCGGGAGGAAGCTGTCGATGTCCCGGACCGAACGCCCGGGTTGCTCCTTTACGGTGCACCCATAAATCACGCGCTTTGCCATCTACAATATGGCGCTCCTTTTTACAAGTGTTGTGGGAGACATCATAAAGGGTATCGACACTGCTGCCTGTAAAGAGTATGCCAAATACCTCCCGTGTCAGGTGCGTCAGTATCTGACGGTTGGCCAGGGCGCAGTTGATCCCTGCGTTCATTGCACCGATGTAGCGCTGTCCGGCATCTGAGAGGATCGGTACACAGGCGAGTTCACGGTCGGGGATCGTGATGCCCAGGCGTCTCGCCTCTTTGGCGAGGATGACCATATAGTCGCTGCCGATCTGGTGCCCCAGTCCGCGTGAACCGCAGTGAATGGAGATAAGTATCTGTCCTTCGCTGATACCAAAGGCACGGGCAGCCTCTTCGTCGTAGATCTTCTCTACCACCTGCACTTCAAGATAATGGTTACCCGAACCCAGCGTCCCCATTTCGCCAAGCTGTCGCTTCTTCGCCAGATCGGAGACAAAGTCTGGTTCGGCATTCTCCATACATCCGCCCTCTTCTATAAACGCCAGATCCTCCGGTAGTCCGTACCCCTGCTTCAAGGCCCACTTCGCCCCTTTGCGAAGCACTTCGTCAAGTTCGGGCACCGTTAAACGCAGATCTCCTGTAGTACCGAGGCCTGCGGGTATCCGGGCATAAAGAAGATCGGCAAGATTTTCAAGGTCATCCTCTATCTCATGTACTCTCAGGTTCGTGCGGAGGCAGCGGATACCGCAGGAGATATCAAATCCCACACCTCCCGCAGAGATGATGCCCCCTTGTTCCGCATCGAAGGCCGCGACACCGCCAATGGGAAAGCCGTAGCCCCAGTGTGCGTCGGGCATGGTCATCGCCGGACCGACCAGCCCCGGAAGCATCGCAACATTACGGATCTGTTCGAGTACCTTGTCGTCCATCGTCTCCAACAACACCTCGGACCCGTAGAGCAGCACCTCCGAGCGCTTCTCATCAAAAAGACGGGGCAGCCGCCAGCTATAAGCATTGATCTGTTCAAGTTGTTGAATATTCATCATCTATCCTTCTTTTCTTTGCACACTAAAGGAGCAAAAGCCCCTTTGGCTACGCTCGCCGCTGTGGCACTGAAGCTTGCCCCTATTGAGGAAGAGATCTAAACATCTACAATACAGCGTGCCTCCCAAAGTCCTGCACTCTCTTTAACTGAGAGCATCGTCAATGTCGCACCTTTGACCTCGACGCCACGCATGATCTCCTTGCTCCATGGAACTCCCCACGCTTTCGTATGCCAGAGTGCTCCTTCGCGCCGGAGTTCGAACCGTCCCAGAACAATAGAGCGGCTCTGGGCATGGGCAAGCAGGAAGTTGAGCCAACGCACCAGGGCGAACTCCACATCCTCCTCTTCAAACACAAAGCTTATCTCAACCTCCAACTGCTCAGGCAGCTCTTCTGCCATAATGGCAAACATCGCCTCTGCAGCCGATTCAAAGGCACGCTCCAGTGTCGGGCCTTTACCAATAATACCGATATCTGCGTCGTGGTCAAAATAAGCAAATTCATTCATATAACTATTCTATCCACTTTTACATCTTAATGCAAACCCGAAACTATGTTAAAATATGACTACAACCTGTAGCTCGAAGATGCAGTGAAGGACGGCAGAGATGAAAGATACGCATTGTGTCAGATTTTTACAGCAGATCATGCCGACACTGCAGTTTCAATGGCGGGGATTTCGAAAAGTCAGGAAGCAGGTCTGCAAACGGATCGACAGACGGATCAAAGAGCTTGGGCTTTCAGGGATCGAAGCATACGGGGAGTATCTTAAAAACCATCGGAGCGAATGGGAGCGGCTTGATGGCATGTGCCGCATTACGATTTCGCACTTCTATCGGGACATGGGCGTTTTTGCGCATCTGGGCGAAGCCGTGCTTCCTGAGCTGGCGGAAAGAGCGTGGGCAAGAGGAGAGGAACACGTCACCATATGGAGTGCAGGATGCGCATCGGGTGAAGAGTCCTATACCTTGTCTCTTATCTGGCAGATGGATTTGGCAAGGCGGTTTAGGGGCATGGAGCTTGAGATCGTCGCAACGGACAGTGATCCCGCGATGCTCTCACGGGCTGAAAAAGCATGCTATCTCTACAGCAGCCTCAAGGCATTGCCGGCATCATGGATCGAGGCTGCCTTTCGCATAGAGAACGGCAGCTACTGTCTTGAGGAAAACTACAAAAAAGCGGTGACATTTCTGCGGCAGGATATCCGCCATGAGATGCCCGAAAAGCTGTTTGACATGATACTCTGCCGCAACCTCGTCTTTACCTATTTTGACGATGCATTGCAGCGAAAGCTGCTTGAGAAGATAGAAAAAAAAGTAAGACCCGGAGGCTACCTGCTCATCGGCACCCACGAATCACTGCCCAAAGGTACAAGGGGGATTTGAGCAGGTAAACGGCTGGCCGGGAACATATAGGAGATTAAAATAGAGAAGGATTATTTAGCAGAAGAGTTGCTCAACCTCTCTTTAACATTGTTATAAACATCCTTATTCTCGAATTTACAGTATCACTTAAATGTCATTAGAGCGTAACCATTATTCTGATAACCAATAGTATCAATGAAACTATTTTCCGAGATCGTAACAAAAGGCAGAACCTCTTTAGGCTCAATGGCGTTTGCTTCCCACGACATGGCACAGGCAATAATCTTCACTTTCTTCTCTTTAGCCAAACGGCGAATACTCTCCTGTGCTTTTTTAATGGTCGGAATATCCTCATCATCTACAATATCTTTGTATGCACTGAAACCATGGGAACGCAACCGCCATGCAGCGTAATTACAAATGTTGCTTTATCTCCTTTTTTTTCGATCATATCCAAGGTTTTTCCCACCAACCACATCCGACTCTTGATATAATCGGCTTTATTTGAGCTACAGTCAAAAACTGCTTTATACTCCCTTGCCTGTAAGCCTGTTATTATCAAAAAAAAGAGTATCAGTAAATACTTCATCATACTACTCCTCTCCCAGAGCAAAAACATTGGAAAGTGTATTGATATAATTAAAATATCCGGTAATAGCCACAGCTTCAACAATCTGGACATCACTATATCCCATCTCTTTTAAGGCATCAATCTCCTCTTTGAGTATTTTATAATTGTCTTTTTTTGACGCTTTTATACAGAAGTTCAGTAGTGCTTTCTGGGCGTCATTGACATGCATGGCCTCCACGCCTTGCAATATCTCTTCTATCTTCTCTTCAGAAAGACCTAACATTTTAGCGATACCCTTGTGTACGTCTACACACATCTTACAGCCATTCTCTTTTGAAATGAGAAGTGCTATGGCTTCTTTAATCTCATAAGAGAGTTCTGTCTCATCAAGAAGATATTTCTGGATCATCACATCTGTTGCAAAATATATTTTTTCATCTATTGCCAAGAGTTTGAATATCTCACCCAGTTTTCCTGTTTTTTCCAAAATAGGTCTTGCCTTCTTCTGTATCGCAGGAGTCATCTCTTCAAATTTCGGTAGTTTTATATGTGCCATTTTATCTTTCCTTTATCAAATTTATTTTTCTTTAAAATCAGCAGGGTCTTTATAGTCTATTGTTGGAATTAAAAATGCCACAATTAAAAGAACTGTGCTGAAGATCACCACTGTCAACAAACCATGTTCTGCAAAAAAATCCGGAACTCTGATCTTACCCAAATCCGGTCCCATTATTTTTTCTATCCAAGGGTATGCAATAGTAAAAACAAGTCCACCGAACATTCCACCGATCACTCCAACAAGTGCATCGACTCTTCCTTCTGAAACAGAGACGAAAAATGCAGATGGACACTTTCCAAGTATTACCAATCCCATACCAAATAGGATACCGCCAATAACCAGACCTCCCAGTAATGTCGGTTTTATATCAAAAGTGGCATACCCGGATTGAACCATAAAATAAAAACCAATACTTGACAAAGCAACAGTAGTCATGGCCATTCTTGGCACTAATGTATCTTCAAATATCATAAAACCAGCCATTTTTTCAAACTTGTCAAGTCGAGAGTACAAAATAATTGCACCAAATACAAAACCGATAAAAAGTACTGTCCAAACAGACCCATGTGCTCCATTTGCAACTACAGAAAACATATGTTCAATACGATCAATCATCTTTTATTACCTTTCTTTTGTAAAAAAATCTGCCGGTAATCATACCTGTACCTAAAGCTACAACAGCAAAGATCATACCACTTACGGCAAGCTGACTGCCTCCGGACAATATATGACCGGCATTGCAACCTCCAGCTAATCGTGCACCAAAAACAAGAAGGAATCCTGCAATAAAACTCCAAATCATACGTGATAATACAGATCTGTTTTTACGTTCTTTCCAAAGTGTTGGTATATAACTGATATGAAATGTTTTTGTAACAAATATAGACATAAAAAGTCCACCGAAAAATGCACCAATTAACATTACCCCTTCCCAGGCACCGGCAATCTCTATTTTTGATGCATACTCATAGTGTTCTGTATCTAAATCAAAAATCAGATTAGAAAAATAGGCCATTCCGGTAGAAGCTCCAATTGGACGATTGGCACCCCAAACTGAAAAAGTATAATAAAACAGTAATGACATCAAAAGACCACCAAGCCACCAAGGTATTTGTTTAGGCATGTTTTAACTCCTTTCCGAAAAACGTAAAGTAGAACTTAACGTTTTGAATTATATGATATAATTCTTAGACAAACATTAACAGGATCATAAATGGAATATAAAATATCTGAACTGGTAGCAAAGACAAATGTACCAAAATCTACTATTCTTTACTATATAAGGGAAGGCTTGCTGCCTGAAGCAAAAAAACTGAAATCAAATGTACATCGTTACAGTGATGAACATCTTGAATTGATCAAATATATTAAGTATATGAAAGAGAATATAGGTACCAGCAACGAGCAGATCAAATATGCTTTGCAAAATAAAAACCAGTCTTTATCTACTTCTTCCTCCATGATCGAACCCCTGATGAATACTTTGAGTGCTATTCCTGTTGATGCTAAACACTACAGTAAAGAGGAGTTTATACAAACATTCAATATAGACAAAGATCTATTGGAAAAGCTTTTAGATGATGAAATACTAATGCCATTAAGTGATAATGACTTTACCGAGAAAGAGGCATCAATCATTAGACTTGTAACTTATTTCAAAGAGGTCGGAATTGATTATGAGATACTGAGATCTTACGTCTATCATGCAAAAGCACTAAGCAGTCTTGAGCATCAAATGCAGATACAGCTTTGTGATGTACGAAACAGTAATAATTTTTCTACTTTATGGAAAATAATGTTTGAATCCCTATTTAATGCCAAAGAGTACATTTTTAACAGACATACATACAAAGTTCTTTTTTCTGCACTTAAAAATGAAATATTAAAATAGATACAAGAAATATACTCTATAATAACGTTAAGTATGACTTAACGTTTTACTCCAGTATGAAAATAAGGAATATAATATGAGAAAGATCATAGGAATGACAGTACTTGCAGTGCTCGTATCAATGAGTATACCAACCGACTCTATGGCAGATGCTAAAAAAGGTAAAAGAATATATAAAAAGAAGTTACAAAAAAAATGTGGTTTTTCAGGTGTACGTTTTGCAAGGAATCATAAACAGTTTGAGTGGGAAAAGATATACGAAGATGGTACATTTCCACAGGAAGCTAGAAAAATATGTCCAAAACTGGACATCGACAAAATTCAAACAAAGTTGTGGAAAGATCTATATGACTTCTCATATAAATATGCCGAAGATGGGATTGAACCTAACGGGTGCAATGATTAAAAAACAAACTGCTTCACATTTAAGGTAAAGTTACAACCTGCCCCAAAGCAATCCCTCCATCATTAGGTGGAATGGCATTAGAGATGATAGCATCCGGTATCTTCTCTAGCACCAAGCCCAAAAGCACCCTGTTTTGAAATACCCCGCCACTTAGAACCAATGGCAGATCATACTGCTGATGTATAGTTTCTATCATCTCCACCAAAGTATGAAAAAACTTTGATACGGCTACAGCAGTGTCAGCTTCCAAGAGCATCTTTTTTACTATAGGAAGTACGTCTATCTTCCCCTCTTCATAGCCAAAAGTGTAATGCCCTTTTACACTGGCATCATACAGCTCTTCAAGCATCATCCCACTCTCACCTTCAAAACTCATCACTTGACATACTCCCGTGAGGGAAGCCACAGCATCAAAAAGTCTACCCACCGAAGAGCTTAGTGGTGCATTCAAGCCTTTTTGCCATGCTATGAAGTATGTCTTTAGCTCTGAGGGAGAAAAGGCTTTTATGGTAGGATTTTGCAGTGCTAAGGCATCTTCGCCATAGAGATCAAAGAGTAAACTCAGTGCTACCCTTTTAGGCTCTTTGATGGCTTTTGCTCCACCAAGGAGTTTGAAATAGTTTAAATGTGCTACTCTCTCATATCCCTCATAATCACATACCAGGAACTCACCACCCCAAAGGTTACCGTCATCCCCATACCCTGTACCATCAAAAGCCACACCTAACACTTTCCCTGTCAGCTGCTTTTCTGCCATTACTCCTAAGATGTGTGCGTAGTGATGCTGAACATCTTTAATGATGAATTTTGAATTTTGAATTTTGAATTGTTGTGCGACTTTCGTTGATTCATAGTTTGGATGACTGTCGTGCGCTATGACTTGTGGTTTAAAATTGTATATGCGTTCTAATGTTGCTATGTTCTTTTTATAGTACTCTACAGAACCGATACTATCAAGATCACCAATATGAGGAGAGAGTATTACCTGATCTTCAAACCCTATGGCAATGGTGCTTTTTTGGTTTGCACCAAGAGCTAGAACATTCTTTTCTAACTTAAATGGCAGTTTGATACTCGCAGGAGCATACCCTCTGGACCGTCTGAGAATGACCTGCTGATCTTTTACTGCCATCACTACAGAATCATCACAGCCATTGACTATCTCTCTGTTATGATCTAAAACATAATCATACACACCTTGCAGTTTCTCCAATGACTCTCTGTTGATACAGATAGGCTCATCTGTGACATTGGCAGAAGTAGCAACCAACGGACGGTTGAGTTTATTTAATAGCAGTAGATGCAGTGGTGTATAAGGCAAAAATAGCCCTATCCTAGTCATATTAGGAGCTACAAATTTACTGTAGGGGTAACCCTCGTGGTTACCCTTGGAATCTAACAGAACAATAGGCCTTTCTTTAGAAGTGAGTAGTTCCTCTTCTTGTTCGCTCATCACAGCCAACTCTCTTGCCAACTCTATATTAGCCACCATCACCGCATACGGTTTACTAGGTCGCTTCTTGCGTTCCCTCATCTTCTGTACCGCTTCATCATTGGTCGCATCACACACCAAATGATAACCACCCACTCCTTTTACAGCTAGGATCTTTCCTTTTAGTAAAAATTGAACTGCTTTTTCTATCATATTCTCTTGGGTAGCCACAAGGGCTACCCCTACATTATCAAACAACGATAGTGTTGGTCCACAATCGTGGCACCCTATAGGTTGCGCATGATAACGTCTGTCTAGAGGATTTGTATATTCCTCTTCACACGCTTTACACATCTGAAAAAATTTCATAGAGGTGTTTTTACGGTCATAAGGCAGATCATAAATAATAGAGTAACGCACCCCACAATGGGTACAGGTGATAAAAGGGTAACCATAACGACGATTGCTTGGGTCGAAAAGTTCAGTTTCACACTCGTTGCAGATGCTTACATCCGGAGGAATGCGTACGGTTCTTTTTCCCTCTTCCTCTGTAGAGATAATTTGAAAATCTTTAAATATTTTTGAATCTATTTTTGTTACAATAAGACTATCTATTGTCGCAAGTGGTGGTAGTTCATCTTTTATAGACTGGATCATAGACTGTAGTGTAACAGCAGTCGCATTGATAACTATTTCGACTCCTTGAGTAGCATTTGAAACTGTACCACAAAGATTCAATCGCGTAGCAAGCTGATAAATGAATGGGCGAAAGCCCACTCCTTGGACTGTACCTTCAATGTGTATGTTATAGGTATAGAGCTCCATGTACCGCATCTCCTTGCCAATCAGAAAATTTTTGCTCATCAATCGACTGTATGGTTCAAATATTCTTTGTATTCTATCATAGAGTGACTGATTGGCAAAGGTTTCACCTGTAAGCATTACTGTTCTCGTATCTACTTTTTTATAAGTTATGGGACAATCTTGCCGAGATAGTCGCCAAATGACTCATAGATATTGTTTTGATTAGCATTGACGTATTATTTACTACACAAGCAGAAATCAGGATTAGAATACTGCAACCCACAGGAGTTGCACACATGTTTTGGACAAAAAATTCCTTTTTCCTAGCTCTGGCTGTATACTAAATAATTAATCTAAACTTTGATAATCTCTTAAAAAAAGAGACTATCACATCCTTATATATCCAAAGATACTCCTCCATAAAACATATTCCTGCCATCAACAGGAAGTTCATTATTAAAATATATATTATGATTGACTGATATCTCTCTACTCATTTTGGAAAAGAGGTGTTTATTGCCTAAAAGTGAACCCGTAGCCGTAACTGCAGTGATATCCATATTTTGCTTTATCTCATCAAGCTCGTTAGTAATAAATTCAAGGAAACTCTCTATTACTCCATAACACAATGTTAACTGGTCAACACCTGCAAGTTTAAAGCTCATTGCTGTCCTTATAGTCATTAGAGGATCTAAATGTACTTTGCTATTAAGATTGAGAAGCTTATAGTCTATCCGTGGGCCTTTAGTTCCTAAAAATGACATTGCACTCTCTTCTAATATCTTAGCAGCATCCAATGGATTATCTGTTTTAGCAAAATCAAGCACAATAGCTATAACACCCCATAATTTATAAATATTGAACTCCCTGTCATCAAAAACAATTTCAGAAATTTTATCAAAATGGTCTGGGTAAGTTTTTTTATAGTTTTGAACTATCTTCTCTCCTGTCTCATTTGTACCTGCAATCTGGTCGAATATATCTTTCATTGAATCAAAATTAAAATTAAATGAGAGATATTCTACCGTTCCATATTTTTTACCGTGAACTAAAATATTGTTACTATATTTTTTACTTAGATTGATTCCAGCAATATTTTCATCTTTAAGTTTGTGTTCTTTAATAACTGAATAAAAGGAACCAATATAAGGATTAACACTCTTGGCACTCACAGGAAAAGCCGGTAATCCTTTCTCTCCATCAACAATAGCAATATCATTTTCAGACACAACCACTTCAATAGGCTCTAACTCCTCTTTAGGATTAACCAAAAGTAGACTATCCTGGCTCTGGATCTCCTCTTTGGTTATGAAGATAACATCCACACCGATCTTATGTAACTCCTCCATCAGAAGATGGAACACGAAATCATCAGAAAGTTTAAAACGGATAAGATCAGCATCTATCTCTTCAAAATCCATCGTAAATTTTACTCTCTTTTTAAGTTTAACAAAGGGCTTTTCAAGAGCACCCAAAGCAACTATCTCATTCTTTTCAACATTAGCATATTTTTCAACTGTAGCAAGATCATAAACAATAATATCGAACTTTATACTATTACAAATCTTATCCGGTAAACCTACAAAATATTTTCCATAAAAAGTATTCAGTTCTACAACTTTCCCCTCTTTTATGGTATTAGCTGTTTTTTCAAACTCATTTTTATAGCTTCTGTTTATACCCTCCACACCATATCCACACACTTCACACTCTGTAAAAATATTGTAGTAGTTTTCATGTTCACTATCCATTACCTCTTTAAGGCACTTTGGACAAAAAGAGAGAGATGGTTTTTCTCTTTCTGGCAAAGCATAACTCTCTTGAGGCATCTCATCAACAATACTTGCTTCACTTTTATGCAAGAATATAGAATGAGGCAATTCATTTGAGAAAAGCGTTGCAAACTCCTCTAAGCTTTCAGGTGCGTCTGCTTCAACATAGAATTTAAGAAGGAAATGCTTTTTTACTATTTTTCCATTTAAAGAAAGACTCTTTAGTGTCCGTAAAAATATCTTTTCATAGACTAGAGAAGAGGAGCGATAATCAAGACTAAATTCCAATATCATACTCAACACCTTTTGTATATGTAGTTCCCGAAACATCCGTAATTTTTAAATCTTTTTTCACTTCTACCTCTATATCAAATGATTTAATATAATCTATAATTGTTTTTTCCATTGTTACACTAGCTTTTATTAGCTCTTCTGTCATCTCAAAAGTACTATTTTCCCCTATAACATAAGGAATAACACCAACTATTTTAACAGGGGGGAGCTCACCCATCATCTCTATCATCTGTAAAGTTCGGAGCATCTCAACCTCATGAGCACTCCCTTGCCAAGTAATATAATTTGGTACTTTATCAAAATCAAAGCTATAGACATCACCGATTTCTCCATCATCAACATCTACACAATCAATAAGTACCACTCTATCATACTCAGTAATAATAGAGATTAGTCTTTGTGCCAAAGTACCCCCATCAACCACATCTACACTATGCTCATCAGAGATAAACTTATACTTTTCATCGATAAGATTTGCCAAATGGGGACCAATCCCCTCATCCCCAAATATAATGTTACCAATACCCAATATTATAATTTTCAAACTATATTCCTTGTTTAACATCACAGCAATATCACTCAAGAGGGAAAAAAAGGGGGTTTTTAAAGACGCTTTGGATAACTATTAAAATTTCTTTTCCCTCGTGACTGATATCGGAGTATTTCCATAAAAACCAAAGTAAATTTACTTTGGTTTTATATTTTAGTGTTTTTTATGCCATTTCATACCTGAAAAAATAGCATCCATAGAGCCATCTTTACCAAATACAG
>CAJXJN010000023.1 GCA_913055205.1 uncultured Sulfurovum sp.
AACGCTTAACGCTTAACGCTTAACGCTTAACGCTTAACGCTTAACGCTTAACGCTTAACGCTCTCTTTATGCACAAACCAACTTGGTGACAACAAACCCACCTACAACAAGCCAAATAAACATACTTAAAGCAGTATAGACAGGTGCAAGACCTAAGCCTTTAAATTTGGCAAAGATAGTCCCCATTCCTAAAGCCGTCATTGCCATGGTAAGCAGGAAGGTATCTATTTCATTAATAATATCAACAATATTTTGTGGCACAAGATGCAAAGAGTTAAATCCTGCAACCATAATGAAATAAACTGCAAACCAAGGAATAACAAGTTTCATCTTACCATTCGTTTCACCACCCTCTTTTTTTGCTGTATATGCCAGATAGAGTCCTAATACAATAAGCATAGGGGCGATCATAATGACACGTGTCATTTTTACAATAACTGCAGCATTTGCCATCTCTACAGGAGAACCTGGAACAGAGGCAGGTACGGCAACCACTTGTGCTACCTCATGGATTGTTCCACCCACATAGATACCAAACTCTCTAGCAGTCATATGTAAAAATCCTGAGGCATTTTCGATAAAAGCTGTGTAAAGTACGGGATACAAAAACATAGAGATGGTTCCAAAGAGTACTACCATAGAAACAGCAATAGCTGTTTTGTACTCTTCAGCTTTTAGGACAGGTTCAGTTGCAAGTACTGCTGCTGCACCACAAACTGATGCTCCAGATGCAGTAAGTATAGAGGTGTCTTTATCCATACCAAATATTTTATAGCCTAACCAAGAACCCAATATAAGTGTACTTGTAAGCATAATAAGTGAAACGAGGAAACCATCCAATCCTACTTCAGCTATCTGCTGGAAAGTAATTCTAAATCCATAAAGTACGATAGCAAAACGTAAAATCTTTTTACCGGAAAAAGTGATACCACTTTGCCATGCCTCTGGGGTTTGGTTGTGCAGCGTGTTAGCATAAAAAATACCCATCACGATACCGATAACAAGAGGAGAAAGGCCAAGTGCTTTTACCGGTGTTAATCCTGAGATGTAGGTTGCTGCAGCTGAAAAAATAGCGACAAAGAGGATACCGCTCATTGTTCCTGCACGATTTTGGGGTGAAAAAGCCATATGCATCCTTTTTTACATTGAATATGTTCAAAAATATTGATAACGTTTTTGAAATTCTACTATAATTTTGATATAATAGACAAATCAATAAAATATAGAATGTTAATAAATTTTATAGATAGATAGATAGAATAAAAAGAGAGAATATGAAATTAACCCTTAGACAAATGCAAATTTTTCTGAATGTGGTATCATCAGGACACTTGACAAATGTAGCCAAAGAGATGAAGCTGAGTCAATCAGCCATTTCAATGTCCATCAAAGAGTTGGAAAATATTTTGGGACGACCTGTCTTTGACAGGATCAATAAGAAGTTAGTCCTTAATGAAGTGGGTAGAGCATTCTACAAAGAGATCGACCCTATTTTTAAAAAACTTTCAGATATTGAGTATGAATTTAAAAATTCAGAAAATAAAGGGATGATCCGTGTAGGTGCAAGCACTACGATTGTAGATTATCTGATGCCTTCTATTATTTGCAGCTATATGAGTTCCTATCCTGATGTAAAAATTACACTTAAAGAAGGCAATACCAAAGAGATCACGCAGATGATCCAGGAAGGAACCATTGATGTCGGCTTTGTAGAAGGATTTGTTTCTGGTTCTGATATTATCAAAGAAAAGATAGGAGTAGACGAGCTTCTAGTGGTAACTTCAGATAAAAATCTATCTAAATCCTGTTATATTGATGAATTGGCTGAAAAGAGATGGGTACTCAGAGAAGAGGGATCCGGTACAAGAGAAGTCTTTTTGAACTACATTAAAGAAAAAGTAGATAATCTGAATATCTTTTTTGAGTTGGGGCATACGGAGTCTATCAAAAGTATATTGATGAACCGTGAATGTCTAACCTGTATCTCAAAGATCTCTGTTGAAAATGAGATAAAAGAGGGGAAACTATATCAGGTAGATGTGAAAAACTTTGAGTGCAAAAGAGACTTTTTGATGATATACCACAAAGATAAGTATCATAGTACATTGTTTGAAAAATTTCTGTTTTTCTCTAAAAAGTTAATGATGCAAATGCTTGATAGTGAAAAAAAAATGAGTTTTAAAACAAAATAAGTTTTATAAATCAAAAGAACTTTTTTAAGGCAAGTTCATATTCATGAGGATGGTTTAAATTTATAAAAGGTGCATCATCCTCAAAAGTAACAAACCGAGTGTGCACTTCCTTGAGTAGATCATTTAGTCTATGATTCCCCTCAGTTAAATGCTTTTGCGCCAAGGGCAATATGGAACGTCTATATACACCGCAGAGTGGTTGTACTCCATTGGGGCTTTTAGCGATAATAGCATCAAACTTTTCTTCAGTAGGTCGCAAAAGTTTTTTTATGACTTTTTCATCTACAAATGGAGCATCTACACTAAGTATAAAAATTTCATCTGCTTCCAATGTCTCAAAAAGTGAGATAATGCCTACCAACGGTGAACTCTCTTCATATTTATCAGTGATGACAGCAGCTTCAAAATCAAACTTATCCTCTTTTGCACAGAGATAGACTTTTTTAAACAGCAAACTAAGTTTCTTATACTGAAATTCACTCAGTGTATTATACTTTCCAAAAGGCAGCAATGCTTTGTCTTTACCCATGCGAGAGCTTTTCCCTCCTGCAAAGATGACGGCTGGTATATCATATTTCATATGCAAGTCCTGCTTTACGTCTTTGATGTGTCCACAATACCATAAATGAAATAAAAGTGATAACAGCTTCGATTAAAAACATATTTTCTCCATAAATCTGTCCAGAGAGCATAGCACCAACAGAGCCTCCCAATCCAAAGGCAATGCCTAGGAAAAATTGTTGAGCAAGTTTTTTTTGTGTATAGAGTGAAAAGACATAGGTGATGGCCGCCGTATGATAGAGGGCAAAACTGATAGCATGCAGGGACTGAGATGTAAAGGTGAGCATTACTGAATCAGGGAAAAGATAAAGTATCATCCATCGCAGAGCAGTCACAAGTGTGGCAAACTGTAAGATATTCAGTAGATTTCTTTGCAGGAGAGGTCCTTGAAAGTAAAGCATGACTATCTCACAGATGACACCAAAACTCCACATCCAAGAGATCATTTCAAGAGAGATACCATGGGAAGTTTCATAAATGGTAAAAAAGTTATAAAAGCCTCCAAAGCCTACTTGCATAAGAAATACAGAGATCCAAAATGCCCAATATTTTGAGAGAGAAAAACTGGCATCATCTTGTGCTGATTGATGGGAGGTGGTATCATACTTTGTAAGAAATGCGCCAAATAAAAGGGTTAAAAATGCCACAGTACTCAGATAGTAGAGTGCATGGTAAGGTGCTTCAAGTACTTTTCCTAACCAAAGAGCAATCCCCATAAATCCTAAAGAACCCCAAAGACGTACTTTCCCATAATGACCTTTAGACAAAGAGCCAAGAGCAATAGTCTCTACGTAGGGTAGAGAGATACCCATTGCTGCACCAAAAAGAAGATTGGCAAGAAGATAAACCCAAAAACTCTCAACGGTAGCTAAAAAAAGAAGTGTACCGGCAAAGGTCAACAGAAGAGAGAGCAGATAGACTTTAAGTGTAAGTGCCAGATAGTGACGAAACACGAAAGGGAGTAAAAAACGCATAAAGGGTGCCGCAGCATAAACGATACCTACTTCAACAGTAGAGTATCCCAGTTCAAGTAAAACTTTTGGCATAAAGATAACATACACACCCACAAGCGCAAAATAAAAAAAGTAGTATGCCCCTAAAAGAGGGGAAAGTAGAGAGGGCTTTAATTTCATTTTTTGTAGATAACAGCAGTATGACTTAAAAAGTCATGAAGTGTTTTACTGTCTTTTCTAAAGAACATCATTACCCAACCAAAAATGGTAAAAAAAGACAGAACAGCACAAAGATTTCTAAAAAGTATCACAAAAAAAGAGGGTTTTTCTCCAGTCGACTCATCTATAACTGTTAGGTTATAGGCACGATACCCTGGTGTTTGACCTGTTTTAAACATAAAAATGGTCTGTATAATAACCAATGGAACCAGGATGTATAACCATCCAAGTGCTTTATGCTCCGCAAAGCCTTCTCGTCCACCCATTACAAGATAGAAGACAATATACATAATGGGCATTACAAGCATGAATGCATCAGTGAGAAATGCTTTTACTTTACTTGTCTTGGAAGCGTAGTCTCTTTTTTTTAGAGAAGAAACATCTTTTATGTTTTCTTCTTTTATTTTACCTTGCTTTATATTGCGAAATCGTTGTTTTGCCATTAGAAATCCCAGATGATGCTAGCATAAGGACCTTTGAAGTCTATATCGGTGCTAAGTCCTTCTTCAAGATCCTCACTGTCAAGATGAACTGCTTTATATCCTGCTTCAATACCGAGTCCCATTGTAAAAGTGTAGCGTGCACTGATCTCGTAGTCATAAAAAGTAGTATCTTCATAGGTAATGAAGTTTCCTTCGGCTTGTAAACTAATATCGGTTGCCGGAATATTTGCTCTGAATTTTCCATAGAACATAGGGACCAAAGAAGTAAAATTGACAACTTCATGTTCTTCTAAGAATGAAAGAACTGGTGTGACCGTAACATCGATATTACCATCCAAATAGCGTAATGTGATACCGGTATCGATTTCAATGGTGTTATCCAGTAATTCGTAGTAAGATGTGACATCATACATTTTAAGATCAAGAGAGGAGTCTATATCTCCATCTACATTAATGATACCTCCCCAAGAGAAGGCAGTAACGGTGCCTTGTCCGTCATGTGACAGATTTGTATAGCCTACCTTTAGATTCGGGAGAAAAGGAAAAGGATGCTCAATATATGCTTTTAGTATCACATCTTGTTCTTGGCTCCATTTCAGATCATCTTCAAGATCTACAGATACAGTGCTCTCATATGAGGCATAACCGCTAGGAGTATGGCTGTAAAACCCTAAAGAGACTTCTCCCCCAATGGTATCGGCATAGATAGCAGTTGTGCTAAGTAGTATTAAGTACCCTAATTTTTGTAATTTTGTCATATTATTCCTTTATAGTTTTATTGTAAGCCTTGCGTCATAGTAAAGATAGGGAGGAGCATGGCAGATACGATCACGCCAACAATTACACCGATAAACAACATCATAAAAGGTTCCAGCAGGCTCAAAAGTAATTTGAGTTTATCTTCATTCTCTTCGGCATATAGATTTGAAATATTGTTTAGGATACTTGCTACTTCACTGGACTCTTCACCTAGAGCAAGTGACTGCATAAAGTTACGTTTTAACTTAACGCCTTTTGTAAGTTGTAAGGCATTGGAAAGCTTATTTCCTTCAAGGACCTTGGTAGAGGCTTTTTCAAAAAGTTCCCTGAGTTTATAGTTGCCAAATGATGCGATAGAGAGCTTAACAGCCTGTGCATAAGCAACTCCTGAATCAAGCATTAAAGAGAGAATGTAAGAAAATCTTCCCAGTTCATGATTTTGGATGAGTGAGCCCAAAACAGGTATTTTTAGCAACCATCCGTCTATGAGCCTATGAAATGAGTCTATTTTTGCATATGACAGTTTAAAGAGTACAATAAAAAGGGTGATACCTATGATCAGATGTATATAATAAGCAGTTAAAAAATCACTGATATTCAGTACAAATTGTGTGATAGGCGGGAGTTCCTGGTCAGTATCTTCAAAAATAGCTGTAATTTTAGGTACCACAAAAGCAATGAGAAAACTGGTCATGGCTATGGCAACCGTAAAGATAATAGCAGGGTAGACCATTGCACCTTTCACCTGTTTTTTTACTTTGTTCTGTGCAGAGAAGAAATTTCCCATATTGCTAAGTACTTCCACCATTTTCCCGCTTTGTCCGGCAATGTTCAGGCTCTGTAAGAAGAACTCAGGCATAGCATAAACTTTTTGGGAATTGAGTGCATGGTAGAGTGATTTACCTTCATCGATCATAGTTTTGATTGAATTTAAAAAAGAGACATAACGTTTTTCTCCCTCGTGCTGATTTTCAAGAAGTTTAATGGCTGTCAAGATCGTCATGCCGGAGTTAAGATAGGAAGAGAGTTCTTTTGAAAAAGTAGCAAGAAGTTCACCAGGCATTTGACGTTTGGAAAAAGCTTCAAGGGAAAACTCTTTTGTAGGGGAGAGCCCTTCATGGTAGATGCCGCCGGAACGCAGTTTTTGTCCAGCCTCTTCTACTGAACTGGCAGTAACAGTACCTTTGACTTTTTTCCCTGATTTGTCAAATCCTTTATATTTAAAAAGCATCTGTATTATAGTCCTTGACTGAATTAGTGATATTATAACTTTTTTAGCTGTATCTTTAAGAAAAGGAAATAAGAAAAAATGGATGAAGAGGTATTCATCATTCATTTACCTTAAATTATTATACTTTTATCTAATCTAAAAAAGGAAAATAGTGCAGCACTATGAGATAGAAATTTTTAAAGACTTAGATCAGAGTTTTGAACAACAATTTAGCAAATATGGAAAGGTAGTCCCTTTCAAAAAAAAGGAGATGCCTTTCGCTGACGATAGACTCTCTTCTTATTTCTACATTGTTTTGAAAGGGAAAATCAAAAGTTATCAGATGAACTTGAGTAACGGTAAAGAACAGACACTTTTTATCTATCGTCAGGGAGATATGTTTGATACACTGATACTTCTTGACGGAAAACCCCATGATGTGCTTTATGAAGTGCTTGAAGATGTTGAACTTTTGGAATTTCCCATTGAAAAAGTACGTGAGTGGCTACGTACCAATGAGCAGTTTAATCGTCATTTTTTCCCTTACCTGGCTTCACAAATGCGTCATACAGAAGAATTGGCAAGTGATTTATCTCTATATAATACTTTTGAACGACTCTCTAAACTTTTACTGCAAAATATTGATCCCAACAATAAACATTATTTTCAGCTTTTACAAAATCTTTCCAAAACAGAGATAGCCAAACTCTTAGGGACTGTCAGACATGTAATTGAAAGACACTTGAAAGTGCTTGAAAACAATCAAACGATAGAGAAGCGCCGTAAAAATATCTTTATTAAAGATGTCAAAAAACTTTTAACCTACTCCAAGCAATTATTATTACATTAAAATGTACAAAATGCAACTTTAGTAGCATTTTTTCTCCGAACTATTTTTTATAATACCTCTATAATAAATTATTAAAAAAGGAGAAAGTATGTTAGTAAGACATTATGAACCATTTAATGATATAAGAAAAAGTTTTGACTTGGTAAATGCTATTATGAAGTCAGTAGGAGAGCAACAAGAGATGCACTCTTTAGTAGACTTTAATCCTAAAGTAAATACACGAGAGGGTAAAGAAGCATACCATATAGAAGTTGAGTTACCAGGAATTAAAAAAGAAGATGTAGATGTAAAAGTGGATGGTAATGTATTAACTATTTCGGGAGAGAGAAAACTCAGAAAAGAAGTAAAAGAGGAAGATTACCATAAAGTAGAGAGTAGCTATGGTGTCTTTTCAAGAAGTTTTACACTTCCTGAAAAAGTAGATATTGAAAATATCCATGCAGAGTCTGAAAATGGTCTTTTGGAGATAGTCATTCCTAAGCTTAAAATAGACACATCCAGTAAAAAAATTGAGATTAAATAAGGAGGTCATTATGAGTATTGCAGAAAAAGGAAAAGAGTTAGTTCAAAATGTTGAGGAAAAAGTGGAACATGGATTAGAGGTTGCAAAAGAGGCATTGGGTAATGTAGCCAGACATTTGCCATTGGCAAACTTTGCAAGACACAGTAGTGATACTTATGATATAGAGATTGACTTGCCTGGTGTTAAAAAAGAGGATATTGAACTTAAAATTGAAGATGATTATCTTACAGTCAATGCTGTAAGGCAAACCAAAAAAGAGGTAAAAGAGGATGACTATTATCTGCATGAGAGTAATTTTGGTTTGATTTCAAGAAGTTTTATCTTGCCAAAAGATGTGGATAGAGAAAATATCTCTGCACATTTTGAAGATGGACGGCTCTATATTACATTAGAGAAAGAGGAGTCCAGAAAAGCACGCAATATTTCGATTAAATAAGCAGACAACTTCCAAAGATTCATAAGGTCCTATAGGTATTATCACCTTATATAAGGTGATATGCCGGGAGGGTTCCATAGAGGGAATGGGACTTTTTGTGATGTTTATAAAAACGGGAAAAGGAACGGTTAAAAATTACTTATCTTAACATGATGGTATATAGAAGAGTATTTGTCTTTAAGCATGATCTCATCTACGATAGCAGTAGGACCATATCCCTCAACAGGTAAGATCTTAAGAGGTTCAGGGATAAAGAGATCCCGGGCATTCTTTTTTAAAAGTTCTCTGCTTTTTAAATCTTCGATTTTAAAATGTTTTCTCAGGATTTCATAGGCAGTTTTTCTCTCTTTATGGTAGCGTGTTACATCATCTGCCAAAAAAAGTGAGTCCTCTAAAGAGAGTTTGTTTCTTTCAGAGATATAAACGATCTGTGCATGGTTTTGACTATGTAACTTAAGGACATACACAATAGAAACAGAGATGATGATAACAGAAATGAGAATCTCTATAATGGTGAATGCAGGACGTAGAGTGTTCAATAAAAATCTCCACTGTTTGATACAAGGTCACTGTTTTTAAGCCAAAGATCTTTTGCATTTTTTAGAGAATCTACTTTTTGGGGTGTACCAAAAAAAGCAGGCAAGAAGTAGACACCACTTTCATTTTTCAAAATGATCTGTGTACTGCTTCCGTTTTTGTAGAAGTCAAGTATCAGACAGATCTTCTTGTCTTGATAACGTCCATACTCCAAACGAAGAAGAGACTCTCTTTCGTCCAAAGTATAGGCTTGTATCTTTCTAAGATCTATATTGCTTTTATAGGCTTGAAAGGTAGAGTCTATCCCTTTTCGAAGATAGCAGGAACGACATTCATCTATGCAGAGCAGAGTAGCTTCTCCTGTAAAAATATCCGATTTCATAATAGCGGATTTGAGGTTAAGCGGGGTGAGTGCTTTCGTCCGGCTGCCTCTTTCCTCTACACCGCTAAACCCTAAAAAATAGACAATAGAAATGATAAGGATAACAATAAGAAGTTCTATGAGAGAGAACCCCTTACGCAATTTGTCTATTTGCTGTTTGCACATCAAAAATGTTATTGATTACAATGGCTGAACAATATATCTTTACCACTCTCTTCACCACCTTCTTTTCTGTCTGAAGCAAAGCTGATGATTTCAACTTCTGAGCCTTTTTTCAAATAAACAAAAGGTGTTTTCCATGAATCTTTTGGTAGTTTCTTAAGGTAAGGTTTCACAGGGTAGTTAGGATACTTATCTGCATCCGGGTTGCTTAAAAGTGCTTCAAACCCCTCTTCAGTCTCCGGGTAAACACCATTATCGAGCTTAAACATATCAAGTCTTTTTTTAAGGTCATTCATTTTAAGACATACGGTATCTCTCTTTGCCTTATCTGCAGAGTCCATAAGTCCTGGTGCAACAACAGCTACAAGTCCACCGAGTATTACGATAACGATAAGTAATTCTATAAGAGAGAATCCTTCTCTTAGGTTTTTTTGTTTTTTCATATCAATCCTTGGTTTCTTAGTTTGCTTCGGTATAATAATATTTCGAACTATAGATTTTACTTTAATAGAGCTTTTAGATGGATAAACCCGAGTATACCATAGCTAAGAGAGTCCCTCACAGAAGAGGGTTTGCTCTCCTTATTACTTTATCTGTACTGGCTGTGATAATCGCCTTGACGGGTGTACTCCTTAGTTATTTTGATGAAGTCAGAAAAGATGCAAACACGACAAAAGCATTGATACAGGGCAACCTTTATTATGCAGATATCAGAAAGATATTTCAAAACTTTAAAAAGAAAAAAACCCTCTATACAACACTATATGCGACACCGGTGCCTCTCTCTTCTCCTGATGGCAGATTTTCCCTAATGCTTACGTGCCGTCCTTTGGCAAATGGAGTCAATATCAATTGGTTAGGTATGGGTAATAGTCAGGAAATGTTGGAACAGTATAATGCGGTACAAAAAGTATTTGATGCTATTGAACAGAGATATAACCTGGAGGATATGGGAAGACTGCAGGAGATGTTACTTGAAGAGATAGGAGGGGGAGAGAAGTTTGTACAAAAAGAACAAAGCAGACTTCGTCAAAAAAACGGTATTATATCGTATAAACAATTTGAGGGTATCGTAAGTCGATATCAACTTGAAGTGGATGACCAAAAGGCAGGTCGGGTCCCCTGGTCGAAGCTTTTTGTATTTGGCGCTACATCCAGGGTGATAGATGGTGATTATATCTCAGCAGAACTGCTCTCTTTACTTTTTGATATCGACCTGGTTACAGTAAAAGAAGAGTGGGTAGAGGGACAGACTAAGCTTAAAACATTTGTTAAAGAGCATGGCGGAACATACAGGCAAGATCTTTTTGCAAAAGATTTTTTGGAAGAAGCAGAGTGTGAAGTTCAGTATGGATATGCAGAGGAAAGATTTAGATTTAAATTTGTAGATATTCAAGGAGAGGTAAAAGATTTTGAATTTTATGGGAAGCAATAAAGAACTGCTGTTGGTCCATGCATCAATGGAAGATGTTTCTTTGTCATCTACTGTGAATGTGATGCTTACACCACAGTTTTATACGTTAAAGAAAGAAACTCTCCCTGTCAAATATCTTTATGAGGCAAAAAAAATAGCACCCTCTCTTTTTGACGGCCTGCTTGAAGCAGGGAGTTCATACAGATATCTGGTATTTAAAGAAGAGGAAAGCTGGGTTTTTATCGCATATGATCCGGAGAAGATCAGTGATTTTCTCATTTCAAAGGGGATTCAGCCGGAGCAGGTATCTAAACTCTTCTTTGCGCAACAGGCACTTGTATCTTTTAGCGCACCGGTTCTTTTGGGAAAAAAAGAAGCACTGGTGGTTTTAGACGATACAGTGACTGTTGTGCCTCAGGCAGTTTTGAGAGAAGAGACGCGGCCATTGGTTTTTGATCGTAGTTTTACGCCCAGAACAGGGGTTTCACTGGAAGGAACATATGGTTCCATATTCAGCTTGAAACAAGCACTGGTATTAGCGGCGGTTTTTATATCTTTTGCAGCAATATTCTTTGTAGAGGGTTGGCGTTACAGTAACGCATCAGAAGCAGGAACAGAGGAGATGCAGCGGCTTCTGGAAGCATACCCCTCTATGCAAAGTGAGATCCAGAGAAAAAATATTGCTGCAAAGTATAGAATGATCGATACAACAGAAAGAAAAAAAAGAGAAATGATACGTGTACTCTCCAAAATGATATTCAAAGGGGTTACATTAACATCATTTACATTGAATGAAAAACATTTCAAAGCGCAATTTTCATGCAGTAATGACAAAGTGGCCAAACGGTTGAAAGAGCTGGCTGAAAAGGAGAAGCTGCATACTTCAAAAGTGGCGGGCGCTATAGAGATAGAGGGGACATTATGAGTTTGAAACGGTATCAGAACGAATTGGTAGTGTTCCTGGCATTCCTGCTTATGCTTGGAGCGTTTCTATATAAGAACGGGCAGCGCTCTTCCCAGCAGGAAGAGGCAGCCCGTACAGCACAGGCGGTAAGTGATTTCAAGGAAGTTGTTACACTTAAAAAAGTATGGGCAGATAAAAAAACAGGTAAAAAAGTAGAAAAACTAAAAGGACTTGTTCCGGCTTCAAAAGTCAAATGGAGCAGGAAAAGTAGAAAAGTCACGGCAGTGTATGAAGGCTTAAGTGCAAAAGAATTAAACAAACTCATTACCGGGATATTGAATCTTCCTGTAGTGATCAGACAATTGGATATCAAAAAGACAGGTCCATCGTATCATGTGGAGTTTAAATGCAAATGGTAAAAAAAATTCTTCTGACCCTGTTCCTTCTCTGGTTTGCTCTGTTGGCTTTTATGCCTAAACAGGAGATGTACTACGCCTTGGAAAAAGCGCTTGCCGAACAAGAGATAGAGATAAATGAGCAAAGTATAGAGGAAGG
The DNA here is from genome assembly GCA_913055205.1 of uncultured Sulfurovum sp. Lineage (GTDB taxonomy): Bacteria > Campylobacterota > Campylobacteria > Campylobacterales > Sulfurovaceae > Sulfurovum. The sequence continues at coordinate 12,101 of CAJXJN010000023.1, forward strand.
ATGGTTCTCCTTAAGTATCAGAGATGCTTCCGTATATGGAAAAGGGATCAAAATAGCAGGCATTGAAAAGTTTACATGTCATACCCTGCTTTTCTACACAAAAATTGAAATAGACAGCGTGGTGCTGGATGACTCTTTAAAAGCAATGCTCCCTCAAACAACAGATAAAGTGCTTTTGACCTATTCTTTACTCTCTCCTTTGACGGTATGGATACATGCAGAAGGTGTATTCGGTACACTTGAAGGAAGTGCTGATCTGAAAGAACGAAAACTCCATATAGATTTTACTGAAGTCAAAGAGATAGGGACTATAAGATCCGAATTGAAAAAAGGTGAGAGAGGATGGTACTATGAAAAATCTTTTTAAACCGGAAACGGTTAAAATGCTCATTGCTGTTCTGGTGCTTTTACTGATAGTCAAATTGCTTTGGTTCGCTGTTGAGGTATTGTGGCTTCCTTCAGGCGGTTTGGATCATATAGATGAAAAAAGGGGGAAAGCCCTCTATTACAGAGTAAAATTAACACCGAATGAAATGCCTGTTCCTGTAAAATTAAAACCAACCCATTCTGTTAAATCTCAAAGGAACATTAAAGATATTATACTTCTGGCCATTTATAATGCTTCGGATACAACTGTTATCACAGTGTCATATAAAAATAAAACAAAAGTACTTTCCAGAGGAGATGAGATTAACGGGTATGTACTAGAGGGTGCAGGAAGAAATTTTGCCACGTTCAGTAAACAATCCAGAACCTTTCGGATAGACCTCGTTAAGAGCGGAGAGGGAAAAAGAGATAAGAGCCTCATCAGGTCCAATACCCTTCCTTCAAAAGAAAAACCATCACCTGCAAAAGCAGAGGGAGAGATCGTGGATGCAGGAGATCATAAGATCGTAGATAAAAGCCTGATCGAATACTATGCGAAGAATATGAAGGATATGGGAAAAAATATTGGAATTACCGAAGAGAAAAATGGAAAAGAGCTCAAAGGTTTCCGTGTAACTTTTATTCGAAGGAACAGTCCTTTTGCAAAACTTGGATTACAAAGAGGTGATGTGATCAAGGCTGTTAACGGACAAGAACTGACCAGTTATGAAGCAGCAATGGATTTCTACAAAAATATTGATTCGATAGATAGTCTCAGCTTAACGATCAAAAGAGGAAAAGAAGAAATGGAGTTAGAATATGAAATTAATTAAAATAGTATTGAGTGTATTGCTTGTATTGTCTATAGGGTTACATGCACAGGAAGAAGAGAAGATAGATATAAACTTTCGTAATTTAAATATAAAAGATTTTGTGGAGATGGTTTCAAAGATCACACATAAAAATATTTTGATTGATGTTGACCTGAAGGGTAAAATTAATTTTGTTTCCCAAGAGCCTATTAAAAAGAGTTCACTTATACCATTGGCAAACTCTATTTTGGGAAGTAAAGGCTATACGATCATTGATCAGGGAGAGTACTACAAAGTGGTGAAAGGTGCCAATGCAGCAGGAGAAGGGCTTGATGTCAGCAGCAGTGTAGATGGTGAAACCATGAAAACAGTGATGTTCCCTCTTAAAAATTCCAATGCCGCTGTCATTCGTGCAAAAATAAAGCCATTACTGCATAAAAATGCAAAAGTGATCTCTTTTAAAGAGAATAATGTTTTAGCCATTACAGCAACACCCAGAACATTGCGCTCTATCTCCAAAGTGATCAAGGCTGTAGAAGAAAGGGGTGAAAAGAAATCTGTGGTCGTGAAACTCAAGAACGCCAGTGTGAAAGATGTGTTCAGCAATGCACAGAATATGGCAAAAAAACTTTTTCCCCAAACCATTGAGAGTGAAAAAGTGGATATTTTCAAAGATGAAGCAACCAACTCCATCATCTTGGTAGGAAAATTAGATAATAACCATCGGATGATCAAATATATCAAGCAGCTTGACGTAAAAGGTGAGAGCACTACGCAGCAAATGTATGTCATTAGGCTTAAAAATTCAAATGTTGAAGAGATGGAAAAGATTTTGAGTAAACTTATTTCCCAGATGAACAGCGTAGCTCTCAAACAGCCTAAAAAAGGCGGAAAGCCGCCTAGTAAAGCAATGGTGGTTTCAGATGTGGAAAGAAATGCACTGATTGTACTTGCGACTGGAGAACAGATCAGGAACATAAGAGAGACAGTCAAAAAGATAGATATTCCCAAAGTGCAGGTATATGTGAAAGCACGTATCGTAGAGATCAATACCGGACTTGCTGAACAGATCGGGCTTAAATACGGATTTGAAGGAGGGAAGATCACTTCTACGGGGCTTTTCTCGCTGGCAGGGAATATGGGAGCATCCTCTTTAATGGTATCAGATACATTGCTGGGATTCCTGAATAATGAGACTACACAATTTGATATTAATGGAAATGCATATACTTCTACGGATAAAGCATTCAGTTTTGACAGTAATATCTCACAGATCTTTGCTTTGGGTGCAAAACTTGACCTTCTTAAACAAAACGGTGCAGCACACATTCTGAGTGAACCCTCTATTCTATGTACTAACAATAAAGAAGCTTCTATCTATGTAGGGCAGACACAGTCTATTTTAACCCAGGCTCAGCAGTCCACACAGGGGCAGGCAAATATTGTCAATAACTACTCAAGGGAAGATATAGGGATTACCTTGAAAGTAAAACCGAGACTCTCCAGCAATAACAAAGTCACACTGGAAGTGGAAACACAGATTGAAGATGTCCTGCCTGGTTCAAGTGCTTCCGCAGACAGACCAACCACAACGAAACGTAAAGTACTGACCAATGCAATTGTCAATAACGGTGAGACGATCATTTTAGGCGGACTGATCAAAAGTTCAGGAGGGAAAACGGTTACAAAAGTGCCGTTCTTGGGAGATATCCCTATACTTGGAGAACTATTTACTTCCAGAGACAGTGCACAGAGTAAAGTAAATGTTGTTATCTATCTTACCCCTTATATCATAAGAAAAAGTGATGATCTTCAGCGTTTACGGACAGCACTTGCCGAACTTGAAGAGATACAGACCAAATATAATGCTTTTGTACGTGAAGGGCTCGAAAAAAAGAGCGGTGAAAGCTATAGTGATGAAAGTACGGTAAGTCCTGCAAGCCAGAGAATCCGAAGAAAGCCTAAAAGCAATTTATCTGTGCTGGATGAGGAAGAGGAGTAACAATGCAGTTCCCGCGCCTACAGGATGTGAACCTTGAACCTTTATGGGAAGAAGAGATAAACCATAAACTCGCACTTAAACACTCTCTGTTATTCAGTAATGTAAATGGTGTGAAAACGACTATAGTGGAGCAAAATACATTGTCAGATGCACTGAACCATCTTTCCAAACTTTCACTTGATTATCCTATAGTACTGCTTGATGAAGAGAGTTTTGCAAGACTTAAAAATAAATTTTTGGAGATCCAGACAGGGTCTGACTTTGAAGATATGTCAACCACTTCGGACGAACTCATAGAAGTAGAGTCCGATCTTCTGGAATTCATCCGAAATTCACAGGATCTGCTTTCAAGTGAAGAGTCTGCACCTATTATCAAACTGGTCAATTCTCTGTTTTTTCAAGCCATTCAAAAAGGGGCAAGTGATATTCATATAGAAAGTGGTGAGAAGAAAGGTGAAGTCAGGTTACGTATAGATGGTGCCCTTAAAAAGCATATAGATCTGGAAAAAAGTATTATAACCCTGGTGATCAACCGTATCAAGGTTATCTCCAATCTTGATATTTCAGAGAAGAGAGTACCTCAAGATGGCCGTACACAGATCAGTATCTCAGGTAAAACACTGGATGTAAGGGTTTCTGTCCTTCCCACCTATCATGGAGAGCGGGTAGTTATGAGGATACTGGCACAAAGTGAGCATATTCCGACACTCGAATCATTAGGATTTCAGGATGATGTGACACACAATCTCTATAAACTTCTGAATCATGCACATGGTATGATATTGGTTACAGGACCTACAGGGTCGGGTAAATCTACCACGCTGCATGCTTGTTTACAGCATATTTCAACACCGGATAAAAACATCATTACGGTAGAAGATCCGGTAGAGTACAATGCAGACAATATCAGTCAGATACAGGTCAATACAAAAGTCGGACTCACCTTTGCTACAGGTCTTCGTTCCATCTTGAGACAAGATCCGGATATTATTATGGTAGGGGAGATTCGTGATAATGAAACCGCAGATATTGCCTTGCGTTCAGCTCTGACAGGGCACCTTGTACTTTCTACCTTGCACACAAATGACTCAACCTCTTCATTGAGCCGTCTGATGGATATGGGTATTGAAAATTTTTTGATCTCCTCTACACTTTTAGGCGTACTTGCACAAAGACTTACAAGAAAACTTTGCGTACACTGTAAAGAAGAGGCATTACTGCCACCTGCTATTGCAGAAGAGATAGAAGTACCTGCAGAGAAGCACTATTTTAAAGCAATAGGCTGCAAAGAGTGTGACTTTACCGGCTATAAAGGCAGGCAAGCCATAGGTGAACTTTTTATTATAGATGATACAGTTAAAGAGATGATGAAAGACGGTTTTAATGACCATCAAGTTCGTGAAGTGATGAAAAAGAAGGGTATGAAAACGATTGCAGATAAGCTTAAAGAGATGCTTTTAGCCGGTGAAACAAGTTATGACGAAGCTATCCGAGTCGGATTAATGGATGGCTAAAAGAGATGGACAACCGTAAAGCATTTACTTTGATCGAGGTACTTATCTCCATCGCTCTTCTAGGCATCATCCTTCCTGCACTTTATCAAAGTGTAGATATGCTGCGTGATTCCAACCAACATCTTTTTCAGTATTTGGAAAAATCTAAAAAAGTCACTAAAACTACACAAACACTCTATTTGGATATTTTAAGTTCTGATGGCAATATCAGTATAAAAAAAGATGAATTTAGCAGACTGTGCATAGAACAGACTAAAAATTCTCTCTACGCATTGTCCGTAGCAAAAGTGTGCTGGGTCGTATTGAAAAAAGACAATACCCTGGCACGGATTGAAGGAAATGTATATACACTGCCTTTAGGTCCGGAAGATAGGGTAGAGATAAACCCTCTTATGAAGGATGTCGAGATATTTGATGTTTATCATCAAAAAGACAAGATTTTGGTTTTACTACAGCAGAAAGCAAAAGAACCTATCAGTTTCATGATACAAGGTGTTTCCAGACCAGAAAAGAAAAAAATACAAAAGAAAAATCCAGCATCTTCAAATAAAATAAATACAACGAATGAAACGAATGAAACAAACCCCTCTGTTTCTGTCTCTGTAAGACAGTAAGCCTTCTTCCTCCCGAATTTTGTTACAATAATTGAGAAAATATCTAGAGGGCTTCAAAAATTCTTTTATAAAAAGAGTAAGGATGATAGTATGCAAGAGATATATGAAAAATTAGGGCTGTTTTATCTGGGTAAAGATGTAGATAAAACAACAATGGAAGTGACCGAAGCACTTACATTGCTGAAAAATAAAAATTTCACGACACATGCTGCCATTATAGGTATGACAGGTTCTGGTAAGACAGGACTTGGGGTAGGTATCATAGAAGAAGCGGTGATGGACAATATTCCCTCAATTGTCATAGATCCCAAAGGAGATATGGGTGACCTTTGCCTTACTGATCCCGGTTTTTCTTCGACCTCTTTTGAACCATGGGTAAATGATGAAGCCAAAGCCAAAGAAGCAGATGTAGGTGAGTATGCGAAAAAGATATCCAGCATGTGGAAAGAAGGCATAGAAAGTTCAGGACAAACGACTGAACGGGTAAAGAAGTTCCATCAAGTAAAAAAGACCATCTATACACCGGGGAGCTCTGCAGGTGTGGCGATCAATATTATGTCTTCGCTTGAAGCACCTCCATCTGAGATCATGGAAGATAGTGATCTTTTTACTTCTTATCTCAAAAGTACAACAACAAGTTTACTCTCTTTGGTGGGTATAGATGCTGACCCTTTGGATTCAAAAGAGTATATAGTCCTTGCACAGATCATTACAAAATCATGGTTGGCAGGTGAAAATCTGGGTATAGAAAGTATCATAGGAAAGATCATTAATCCTTCGTTTAAAAAGATAGGCGTACTAACTTTAGATGACTTTTATCCGCAAGCTGATCGCTTTAAGCTTGCAACAAAGTTCAATTCCCTGCTTGCAAGTCCCAGTTTTTCACTCTGGTTGCAAGGGGAAAACCTGGATATCCAAAAGCTCCTATATGATGAAAACGGTAAGGCTAAAGTAGCCATCTTTTCTATTTCCCATCTGAATGATGAGGAGCGTATGTTCTTTGTCACGCTACTGCTGAACAAATATATTGCATGGATGCGTCGTCAAAGTGGTACATCTTCACTAAAAACACTGCTCTATATGGATGAGATCTTTGGCTTCTTCCCTCCTACAAAAAATCCACCAAGCAAGGAACCTATGCTGCTTCTCTTAAAACAGGCACGGGCCTTTGGTGTAGGTGTTGTACTCAGTACACAAAACCCGGTAGATCTGGACTATAAAGGACTTTCAAATATCGGTACATGGTTCATAGGGCGACTGCAGACGACCCAGGATATAGAAAGAGTGATAGATGGACTTGGAGGGAAAGTAGGTTCCAGCTTTGACAAAAGTGAGATCAAGCAGCTATTGGCAAACTTGAAAAAGAGAACCTTCTTCCTCAAAAGTGCACACTTGGATGATATTCATCTTTTTAGCACACGCTGGGTGATGAGTTACCTAAAAGGACCATTAAAAAGAGATGAAATAGCTGCACTTATGCAAGTACAAAAAGAGGCTCAGAGCATAAAGATAGAAACAGTAGATACACTGATACGAAACCATGATAAACTTGAAAGTATTCAACACATAGATGACTCTATACCACAGTATTATGAGCCGGATGCAACGCAGAAGAATGTTTTTTTTCCAACATTGGCTGCAAAGGCAGAAGTCCACTTTTTTCAGCAACGTAGAGGTATAGATGAAGAGAAAGAACTTTGGCTCTCTTTGGTACTGGAGGGGAAAGAACAAAGCCTGACCTGGGAAGATGCCGTTGAAGAAGAACTGGACTTTACAAATTTCCCTCATATAGCACCGGCAAATGCAAAGTTTCATATTCTTCCAGATATTGTTTTGGAAGACAAGGGATTGAAAAAAGCCATAAAAAAATTAAAAGATACCCTCTATCAACAAGAAAATTTAGAGCTTTTTCGTTGTACTTCACCTAAATTAGAGTCTAAAGTGGGGGAGTCCCGTTCAGATTTTCTTGTGAGGTTGCAAGATATTTTGCAAGAGAAGAAAGTGCATGAGATAGAAAAACTTCAGACTCGTTATGGCTCAAAAGAGAAAACACTTTTAGAAAGACTCTCTCGTGCCAAAGAGCGTGTAGATAAAGAGTCATCAGATACTACAGGATCCATCATAGAATCAGGAATAGCAGTACTGGGAGCACTGTTCGGACGTACTAGTCCTACTAAGATAGGCCGTGCCGTCAGTAAAGGAAGTAAAATACTTAAAGAGCGCGGAGATATGAGTAGGGCAGAAGAACGTATGATGGCTATCCAAGATGATATTGAAGCTTTAGAATATGAACTGGAAGATAAAATAGATGCATTAAATGAGAAATTTGATATAGAAAATTGTGAAATTGAAACATTTAAAGTAAAACCACGAAGGACCGATATAGATGTAAAGATCTGTGCTATAGTTTGGAGAGCCTAAAGTTAAGTTTAAAATAACTTATAATATAATGAAATATTATCTTAAAATATAGGATGTTTTAAATGATGGAATATCTAAACAGTAAGACCGGGGATACTGTGCATAGAAGTGCAGTTCAGGATAAAGAGGTGTTTTATACAGGAAAGACAATGATACTGGAAACAGACAGGGAAGGCTATGTCACCTATACAAACAGAAGATTTTTAGAAGCAAGCGGCTATGCTAAAGAGGAATTGATTGGTCTCCCTCATTGTATACATATGCATCCCGATATGCCTGAAGATATTTTTAAAGATGCATGTCAAATGACATCATCGGGGAAAACATGGAGTGGGTATGTAAGGAATATCTCCAAGGATGGTATCTCTTATTGGACAGAAATAGTAATCCAGCCAAAATTTGATAATGATAAAAATATCATAGGCTACATGGCTACAAGAAAAAAGCCAGACAAGTCAGAGCTTTTGAATGTAATAGTAGAATATAAAAAATTAAAAGAATTAAACAATACAGGAGAAAAGAGTCAATACTGCGGAGAAGTATATTTGGGAAGAGGTTCCTGTGGCTTCTAAACAGATATCAGAGTATGATATCCATGTTTAGAGACTAATTTTTGCTGCCAGGCTTGATAGCAATACTACCTTCCTTACACATAGGGCATTCATCAGGGGTGAACATTTCAAAAGTAAAGTCATCAAGTGAAAAAAGAGGTATATCATTTGGAAGTTTACATTCAGGCTTTGCTTCAGTAGTGCTGCCCGAACGTTTACAAAATCCTCTGTTTGCCAATGAAGCAAAGGCAACCACTTTTGCACCTAATGCTTCTATAGCCTTTGCCGCTTTGACAGCAGAACCACCAGTGGTAATAATATCTTCACAGATAATAACCTTTTCACCTTCTTTGACTTCAAATCCACGGCGAAGTTCCATTCCACCCTCTTTTTTCTCAACAAAAATAGAACGGACATCAAGAGAACGAGCAAGTTCATATCCTGCAAGTACACCACCCAGTGCAGGTGCACATACTGTATCTACTTCTATGCCGCTCTCACGGATCATCTTTGCAAGAGCATCAGTGAGTTGAGAAGCTTTTTTAGGATATTCAAGTACTTTTGCACTTTGAAGATATCTGTTGGAGTGATTACCGCTGGCAAGAAGAAAGTGCCCTTCAAGCAAGGCGTTGGCATCTTTATAGACCTGTTCTACATTCATCATTATACCTTTAGGATGTCCGCTTCTTTGCTTTTGAAAACTTCTTCTACTTTAGCAATATGTTCATCAGTGATTTTCTGTATCTGCTCCTGGGCTTTTTTAGATTCATCTTCACTGATCTCTTTTTCTTTTTCAAGTTTTTTTATTTTGGCATTAGCATCTTTTCTAACATTTCTGATAGCAATTTTTGCATGCTCAACCATTCCTTTTGCCTGCTTTACTATCTCTTGTCTTTGTTCAGATGTCATAGGAGGGAAAAAGAGTTTGATGAAGTCTCCGTCATTGTTTGGGTTGACTCCAATATTTGCTTCCTGAATGGCTTTTTCAATGGCACCAAGAAGATTTTTTTCCCATGGAGTAATACTGATCGTAGTAGCATCGGTTGCAATAACATTTCCTACTTGATTGAGTGCTGTCATCGTACCATAGTAATCTATTTTAATGTTGTCCACAATACCCGTTGTGACCTTCCCTGTTCGTAGTGTAGTGAAGTCTCTTTTTAAGGCATCTATACTTTTTTGCATATTTTCAGTTGTGTGTTCAAAAATTTCATTTACCATAACCATCTCCTTGGTATTATTTTAGGGAAATTTTACCCTTTTTTACCTTTCAGTAATGGGTTAGAAGTTTCTATATATAGAATGAAGATATCAAGAAGGATAGCCCCTCTTGAAAAATGATTAGTTAGCTGTTGGTGCAGATGGTGCAGCAGGAGTTGTGTCGGTTGCTGTAGTTGGTGCAGCAGGTACAGCAGCATTGTTTTTAGGTACGATTGTATCTGCAACTGAACTGCTGCTTTCTGAAGTATAAAGATACCCTAAAGCCAATGTATTTACAATAAAAAGAAAGGCAAGTGAAAATGTAAGTTTTGCAAGAAAGCCAGTAGGTCCTTTTGCTCCAAATACAGATTCGTTGCTTCCGCTATATGCACCCAGTCCTATACTTGAACTTTTTTGCAGTAGTACAGCAATTGTAATAGCAAGTGCCAATACGATTTGTACGATTAAAAGTGTTGATGTCATCTATTCCTCTTTACTTTGTTTAAGTAGCCAAAATTAAATTTGGGTATAATTTTGGCGATTATACCCAAACTATATTGAAACAGTGATAAAGCCGGGAATAATGGTATATAAAGTGCTGAAGTCAACAGATAAATATTTAGATTGAAGTGCTTTTGATTAAAGCCGGTTTGTTGCAGTCTTTTCAAGTCAGTTCAGATAGAGATCCGTAGGATACTCAATCTTCACTGAAGTTATTTTTTAGTCATCACTACCAAAGATTCCAAGTAGTTGAAGCAATGCTGTAAACATATTGAGGAAGTCTATATAAAGCGACACAGCCGCATCTACAGGTGAATCATATGCACCATTCGCAATGTTTTGCGTATCATAGATAGTAAAGAAACCAAATAAAAGTAAAATACCAGCAGTAATTATTACATGCATCATAGGACTCTGAAGTATAAAGATATTTACAAGTGAAGCAATGATAACTACAATAAGTATAATAAAAAGTGGTTTTCCCCAACTCGAGTAATCTGTTTTGCTATTAATAGCAAAAAGACTAAGTGATCCGAAAAGTACAGAAGTCATGAGGAAAGCATTTCCGATCATTGCACCATTACCTGCACCGATGAGAGAAGCCAGAAGTGGCACCAAAGAGATACCTGTCACAAAAGTAAAGACAAAAAGTGCTGCCAGATTTAGTCCTGGTTTATTTCTTGTCATTCCGAGACCGATAAAAAGCATAAAGAGTTCAAATCCAAAAATGAGCCATTTATATTGTATTACAGTTTCTGCATAAGGCATAGTAACATAAGCCCCTGCTGCTGCTGCGATCATGCTTGCAGCTAAAAGTTGGTAAGTTTGCTTCATGAAACTTACTGAAGCACCCTCTTGTACATAAGCAGCTTCTGCTGATGTATAGTCTCTATCATATAAAGCCATAGTATTCCTTTTAAATTATTGAATTTAGTGCAAGTATAGTGCAGTCAGATTAATCTAAGGTTAATAGAATAGTTTACTCATTCTTCCTCTGCTTTTGAAGTGAAATATACTCATCTTTTGCTTTTTGAGCTTCGGTTTTATTAGACTTTATTTGATCTTGAGCTGTCATTTCTTTTGAAGAGGAAAGCTCAGGAGTTTCCATGCAACCAGAAATCATAAGTAAGATAAGAGAGATAAAAAGTAATCGCATAGAATATCCTTCAGTATAGTTGGTCGTTATTGTAAATGAAGTTGTCTTAAAAGGCTATAAAAAGATTTATTATTTTATATTAATGTAAGTAAAAAAATATTTTCAACAAATTTTCATATTTTTCACAAAAATCCTTGACAAGAATAAAGTTCGGTGCTATAATACGCGTCCAACAACACA
>CAJXJN010000024.1 GCA_913055205.1 uncultured Sulfurovum sp.
TTATCTGCTTCGTACTGTTCTGCTGTACCGTGCCAGTCAAGATGGTCCGGGGTGATAGGAAGGAGAAGGTAGATATCCGGTGAAGCTATATGTGTATGATGTAAGGTAAATGAACTTGTCTCCAGCACCCAGATAGGTGCATTTGCATCTAGTTCTGCCAGTGGTGTGCCAATATTCCCCCCGCTGAGTGCACCTCTTTTCTCCAGAAGATGGGTGAGCATTTGTGTGGTGGTCGTCTTACCGTTGGTACCTGATATCCAAACTGTGAAAGGCTTTTGCTTCGCAAATGAGTAACGGAGGAATGAGGAATGAGTAACCGATTTGGTGTGATGGCTTTGATTCAGTTCCTCTTTACTCATTACTAATTGTTCATTATTTAAGAAGTAGTCGTATTCGCTCAGAAGATGCTTCGCTTTTTGAATAAGTGGGTGTTTTGGAGGTAAGCTTGGTGTAGTGACTTCCAGTTTGCTTTTTTCAGGATCGAACATAGAGGAAGGGTTAATGGTGTTACCCATATTATCTGTATAGGATTCTTTGCAGTTGTCATCAAAGAAAGTACAACCGCCACCCAGTTTTTTGGCAATGGCTTTGGTGGTGAGTCCGTATCCGAAAAGGGTAGGCTTCATGAAAAACTCCGTTTTTCAAATGAGGAGTGAGTAATGAGTAATGAGTAACCGATAGAGTGATACATTATTGTTCTGCCTTTTTAGTGGTTTTGGTACTTGCTACAAGGAGCTTTAGCAGGCTGTCAATCTCCGGAGAGATACTTTGGTACATGTGTTGTGTAATGTATTCTGAATAATAGAGAAGATTGATCCAGTATTTGGTTTCATTTGCTTCTTTAAGTGCAATCATAAGTTTATTGAGAAAATCTGCTTTGGACTGGGCATATTTGGCTTCTGCTACCAATGCTCCAATGGCTGTACCGCTTCGTAGAATCTGTTTTGAAAGTATATATTCTTTATGGTCAGATTGAAGATATTTACAAAGTTTCACAATGCGTAAAGCAAAAGAGAAACTTTTTTCACTTAAAGGATCAGATGTTTTCGGTTGCTCATTACTCATTACTCATTACTCATTTTCTAACGGAATTTGAACGAGATCAACGCAAGGATATTTGCGATAAATGAGATCATCCAGAAACGTACGATGATCTTGTTCTCTGCCCATTTTTTAAGTTCAAAGTGATGATGGATGGGTGCCATAAGGAAGATGCGTTCTCCACGGAGTTTATAACTTCCTACCTGCAAGATGACCGAGACAGTTTCTATGACAAAAATGATCCCTATAAGCACAAGCAGTACTTCACTCTTTCCAAGGATGGCAAGATAAGCCAAAAAACCGCCTATGGCAAGACTGCCTGTGTCTCCCATGAAGATCTCGGCAGGGTAACAGTTGTACCAGAGGAAGCCCAAAAGTCCGCCTGCAAGTGCCGAGGCAAGGATCAATACCTCTCCTACCCCTTTGATATTCGGGACAAGAAGGTATTGACTGAAAATAGCATGTCCCGTAACATAAACGATAAGGCCGAGTGATACCAGTGCAATAATAGAAGGTACTGTAGCCAGACCATCAAGACCGTCGGTAAGGTTTACCGCATTGGTAGTGGCTAAAAAGACCAATATCCAAAAAGGTATGGAAAAATAGCCCAGATCAAAAAGAGGGGTTTTGAGGAAAGGTATATAAAATTCTGTAGGAAAGCCTGCATAAAGAAGTACCCCTGTCGATAAAACCGCTACAAGGATCTGAAGTCCCATTTTCCCTTTGGGCGTCAGTCCTTCCAGATTATCTCCTGAAAGAATTTTCCCTATATCATCTTTGAATCCAACAAGTCCGAAACCTATAAGGGTGATAAGTCCTCCAAGTATATAAAAATTGCTTAGATCGGCAGTAAGCAATGCAGCGAATACAGTAGCACTTAAAAATATGGCTCCTCCCATGGTCGGTGTGTGTTTTTTGTTTTCATGTGCAGGGACATATTTGCTTATGGGTTGATTGGCTTTTTTGGAAATAGCCCATGCCAAATATTTCGGCATGATAAAAAGTGTAATGATAAAAGCAATAAAAAAAGCAAATCCGGCACGAACAGAAATATATCCGAAGAGATTGATATTCAGGAGTTGAGAGAGTTCGTATAGCATAGGCGACTTTCATTAAACCAATATAACGCGCTATAGGCTGTTTTTATACATCCATAGCGCATAATTCAGGTTAAAAATTTTTATTTAAAGAATTAAGAAAGTTTATTTTACTATTATTTCAATAAAATATAAGACTTTCATAGCATTCTTAAATAATTTGGGAATGACGGAAACAAGAAGGCAGATCATGAGTATTCAAAAAACACTTTTAATTATAACAGATGGTATAGGATATAAGCCGCACAGTACTTGTAATGCCTTTGAAGATGCGGTAAAACCTACGTATAACAGATTGTTTGAAACGGCTCCCAGAGCACTTATCTCTACACATGGACTGAGTGTCGGATTGCCGGAAGGACAGATGGGAAATTCAGAGGTGGGGCATATGACCATAGGATCCGGACGTATTTTATATCAGGATCTGGTCAAAATCTCTCTGGCACTTGAAGATAGGAGCATAGAAAACAATAAGGTATTGAATGAAATACTGGAGACAGGGGACCGTGTCCATTTGATAGGCCTTCTGAGTGACGGCGGGGTACACTCACACATAGAACATACAATAGGGTTTGCAAAGCTGGCAAAGTCCAGAGGAAAAAAAGTTTTTTTGCATCTGATCACTGATGGCAGAGATGTAAGTCCAACCTCTGCCAAAACCTATATAGAGCAAATACAGGAGATCTGTGATGAAGATATCTCTATTGCTACCATAGGCGGACGTTTCTTTACGATGGATAGAGATAACCGCTGGGAAAGAGTGGAGAAAGGATACAGGGCAATTGTTGAGGCCAAGCCTTCTACGTCACTTACTCCGCAACAGTATATTGATGAAAGCTATGCTAAAAATGAGACGGATGAGTTTATAGAACCGGTAGCATTTAATGAATATGAAGGGATGCAAAAAGGAGATGTTGTCATACTGACGAATTTCCGTTCAGACAGGGTCCGTGAGATCACCACAGCATTGGGGGATGAAAATTTCTCTGTGTTCGACAGAATCTATATTCCATTGCATATTGCCACCATTACACAGTATGATGCAAGTTTTCCTTATCCTGTCCTTTTTCCTAAAAAGGCACCGGAAAATACTTTGGCTGAGGTGATCGCAAATGCCGGGCTGAAGCAGTTACATACGGCTGAAACAGAGAAATATGCCCATGTGACATTTTTTTTCAATGGCGGAATAGAAGAACCGATGATCGGTGAAAGCCGTGTGCTTATTCCCAGTCCGGATGTAAAAACGTATGATATGAAACCGGAGATGTCGGCACCCCAGGTCGGGGAGGCAGTATGTACGGCAATGGACGAAGCATATGAATTCATTGTAGTTAATTTTGCCAATGGTGATATGGTAGGACATACCGGTAATTATGAGGCAGCCCGTGAAGCTGTGCATGCTGTAGATACAGAGCTTGGGAAGATCATAGCAAAAGCCAAGGAAGACGGATATGCTGTTGTACTTACTTCAGATCATGGGAACTGTGAAGAGATGTGTGACAGAGAAGGGCATACGCTTACGAACCATACGGTAGGTGAAGTATGGTGTTTTATTTTGGCTGATGGTGTAGAAAAGCTAAAAGAGGGGTGTGGATTAAATAATATTGCTCCAACAGTGTTAAAACTCATGGGGCTTGAAATACCTGAAGAGATGGATGAGCCGCTGGTTTAAAGCGTAGTGTAAACAAAAATGCCCACGCTACACTTTATGCTACAATATGGGTAAAAAAAGGTTGTACTTATGGAAAAAAAGATAAAAGAATCAGTTGGTACACTATTGGCACATATTATTAAAGTAGATAATAGGGATATAGAGAAAGAAGCACCACTTTTTTGTGATATTATGGGACAAAACTTTGATTGTTCCCATGAAGAGGCAAAAGATTTTCTCTATAGAATTGTGAATGAAGAGTATGACCTGGATGAACATATAGAGATTATCAATCAAGCATTATGTGAAGATAAACTTTCGAAATTTCATCTTATGGAGCAGCTTAATCATATGATCTACTCAGATAAGATCAGTCCAGAGGATTATAAAATTTTTGAAAATATTAAAAATAGACTTTTTTCTTGTGACTAAGTCTAACCACCTAAATGCTACAATATCACTAACTAAAAACAAACCTAAATAAGGATAAAAATGAAATTTTCTGGAAGTAATGTACTTGTTACCGGTGCAAGTAGAGGGATCGGTGCACAGATCGCTAAAACATTGGCAGAGATGGGACTGAAAGTATGGATAAATTACAGAAGTGGTGAAGCAGAAGCAAATGCGGTTAAGGCAGAGATAGAAACAGCGGGAGGAAAGGCTGAAACAGTAGGATTTGATGTGAGTGATGAAGAGGCATTTGTCGCTGCTGTCAAATCCATTGTTGAGGCAGACGGAGAACTCTCTTACCTTGTAAATAATGCAGGGATCACCAATGATAAACTTGCGATGCGTATGAAGACAGAGGACTTCATGTCTGTGATCGAAGCAAATCTCAAGTCAACTTTTATCGGATGCCGTGAAGCAGTGAAGGTCATGGGTAAAAAACGTTTTGGTTCCGTTGTGAACATTGCTTCTATTGTAGGTGAAACCGGCAATGCAGGGCAGACAAACTATGCTGCAAGTAAAGGCGGAACGATAGCAATGACAAAAAGTTTTGCTATAGAAGCAGCACCGAGAAGCATTCGTTTCAATACGATCACTCCAGGTTTTATCGCTACGGAAATGACAGATGTATTGAAAGATGAGGTAAAAGATGCTTTTACGGCAAAGATCCCTTTAGGGAGATTTGGTGAGCCAAAAGAGGTAGCTGATGCAGTTGCTTTCTTACTTTCTGATCACTCAAGTTATATTACCGGAGAAACATTGAAAGTAAACGGTGGGATGTATATGTAATTTTGGTCTTTCCAAAATTACAATTGACAAGTTTTACTTTTTTGCATCTATTTCCATTGTCATCTTTATGCTTGATTCTGGGATCGATTTACAGCTTCTTTTTGAATTGAATTCGTAAATCCACCGTACCTAATGGGAATACCCTTGGGTGCAAACTGACAATGATGACAGAAAGGTATCTTTAAAAATAGTAACGAAGTATAAACATTTACAGATTACTTCTATAAATGTTTTTTTAGCAAATGCCACACTAACATAATAATAGCAGCTATAATAAATCCCAGCATGAGCATATCACTATAAGTGATCAATAAGGTTTCAAAATTCTTGATAAAATAGACCCATAGGATGATGGCGACAAGTGTACTGGAAAGTACAACAAGCAAAGTTACACGATGTTGGAGACCAATTAAATAGCCTATAAAACTCCCCGCTACCGGTCCTGTCATTGCAAAAGGAGTCAATACAAACAAAATAAGACCAATCATACCATAACGTTGAATGAGAGGTTTATATTTATAAGCATTTTTTTTAGAGTGTTCCAGAAATTGATTGAGCGGCTGGTAAGAGATAAGATTGAGCTTATTCCAACTAAGTACAAAAATCGGGTATAAAATCAGCACCATAATGGATTCGATAAAAAAATTAAATATGACCAGTAGAAGGGTATCCATTTGTGAAGCGATTCCTATTGAAAGTCCTGCCATTCTTCCAAAGATGATATTGGTAGCCGTTATACTGAGCAGCTGCTGCAGATAGTTCGGGAAAAAGAAAGCAGAGAGCAGTATAAACAGGAAAAAACAGCCTAATAGAGCAAGACCTGCAATTAAAATCCTACCCTCTGTATGTTTGAAAAATGAATGACCGGTTTTCAAAAGTAAGCCTTATATGATATTGAATGGAATTATAACATGATATTACCTTATCAAGTAAATAATATTGAGGTATAATAATCATCAGAATATAAACTAGAATCCGTAAATAGAAAATTTGGGATAAAGAAGGAAAAGTGTTGGCACGGATACTTGTATTGGAAGATGACCAACTGTTTAATGAAACGTTAGAAGACTTTTTGGAAGAGGAAGGATATGTGATCGAGTGTGCACTGGATCCTTACAGTGCACTGGAACTGAGCTATAAGCATGTGTTTGATCTGTATCTTTTTGATGTCAATCTTCCCTATGAAAATGGTTTTGATCTTTTGGAAAAGTTGCGTCAAAACGATGATATGACCCCTACGATCTTTTTAACTTCACGAGATGACAAGGATTCTTTGACCCGGGGGTTTAGTACCGGGGCGGATGATTATATGAAAAAGCCTATTGATCTTGATGAACTTTTGCTTCGTATACAGGCTGTCCTGCGTCGTCAAATCAGAAAAGAGAGAGTGGGTATAGGACAATACAGTCTCGACACAACAGCGAAAATACTCTACTTTGGAGATGAAGCACTTGAAGTAACACAGAAAGCCATTGAACTTTTGGTGTTGCTTGTGCAGGCGAACGGAGAAGTCGTAAGCAGTGAAGAGATCAAAAACAGACTTTGGGCAGCAGGACAGAATGCAAGTAACGGATCACTGAGAGTCTATATCACACAGTTGAAAAAGTATTTTCCCGAAAATATCTCCAATGTGCGTGGTGTGGGATACAGATGGGTAATAGATTAAAATGAAAAAAAAGACCCTGCTTGCAGCATTGAGTTATCTGTCGAGTGTTGCCATACTTTTAAGTTTTATGTATTGGTTCCTGAAAAATGAGGGTTTTTCAGAATCGAATTTTCTCATTGTGAGTGCCCTGGTCCTTATATTGGCAGCGGGGTGGGGATATATTATTGCTTCCCATCTTCTTGCCCCGAAGGCAGAACTTGATGCGAACCTTTCACATCTCAGTACTGAGATACTGCATGAACTCAATATTCCTCTTGCTACGATCAAGGCAAACAGTACGATGCTTAGAAAACGTGTCGGGGATGATGAGAAATCCCTGCAGCGTCTTGATCGGATAGAGACCTCTTCTGTAAGACTTGAAAGGCTTTATAAAGAGTTGGTCTACAGTATTAAGAAAAAGATCCATCCTATTGAAAAAGAGAGACTTTTGCTGGAACCGTTATTGAAAGAACGGATAGAAACATTTGAAGCGTTTGGAAGAAACCGCTTTTCTTTGGATGTTGGTGAGATGGTCATTGAGATAGACAAGATTGGTTTTGAAAAGATGATAGATAATCTGTTAATGAATGCAATGAAGTACTCTTCAAAAGAATCACTTATAGAGGTTTCCCTTGAGGGGGATATCCTAATGATCATGGATCAGGGTATAGGAATGGATGAAACACAGCTGCTCAGGGTCTATGAACGTTATTATCAGAGTGACAGCAGGCAGGCAGGTCAGGGCATAGGATTGGCTTTGGTGAAAGCATACTGTGATGATGAGGGAATTGAGATCCAGATACAATCCCAAAAGGGAAAAGGTACAAAAGTGAGTTTGGATCTGAAGAAGGTTCATGTTTAATTTATTTTAATAGAGTATCATCCTATGATACAGGGTATCTTTTAAAGGTGCCCAAAATAGATAAAAGGCTCTTTATGAAATTAAAAACCATAGTATCAATGCTTGGGACAATTGCGGCTTTTACTTCTGCAGTAAATGCGGCAGGAAATGCTGAAGCTCTTTTTGATGCCAAATGTGCAGTATGTCACAGTAAAACAAGGCCTGCGGATATGTCCAAAGCAGTTGCTCCCGCGATCATGGGGGTAATGAGACATGTGAAGATGACCTATCCTGATAAAGATGCAGCTGTGAAGTTCATGGTAGATTATGTACTGAACCCTCAAAAAGAGAAAGCGATCTGTATGCCGCAAAAAATTCAACGTTTTGGTTTGATGCCGTCACAAAAAGACAATGTGACCGTAAGTGAACTGAACAAAATTACAAGTTGGATGTTCGATAATTTTCCACCTGCAAACTTTCGGGGTATGGGACAGGGAAAAGGATTTGGAAAAGGTCAAGGCAGGTAAACGATGACTCAAACTATCCTACTGCTTGAAGATGATATGCAGCTGAGTGATACTGTCAGGCAGTTTCTTGTACTGCAGGGATACAAGGTTTTTTGTGCTTATGATGGGTTGCAGGCACAGGATATAGCTTATGAGAAACATATTGATCTTATGCTTCTGGATGTAAAAGTACCGCACTTGAACGGTTTTGATTTCCTGAAAGCTCTGCGTAGCGGGGGGAAAGATACTCCGGCTATTTTCATTACTTCACTTAACAGTGTCAAAGATGTTACACAGGGGTTTGACAATGGTTGTGATGATTACATTCGTAAACCGTTTGCACTGAAAGAGCTTTTAGTCAGAGTAGAATCTCTGCTAAAGCGTACCTATGGGACACATGAGGAAAAGATAGATCTGGGACATGGCCTGCTGTTTGATATCAAATCTTTGTTATTGACACAGGAGAATAAACGGGTCTCTCTTAAAACCAAAGAGTTGAAACTGCTCGCTCTTTTTTTGCAGTATCCTAATGAGCTTATTGAATATGAAAAAATATTTGAGACATTATGGGAATATAATGAAGAACCCAGTGCCGGTTCATTGCGTACGTATATAAAAACGCTTCGTGCAGTTATGGGCAAAGAGAAGATAGAGACGATAAAAAATATAGGGTATCGTTTTGTTACATAGTGAAAAAAGGAGTTTAGCCCGATTTCTATTGATCTATTTAAGTTCTACTTTCCTGCTTTTCTCCTTGGCATCCTGGATATTCTACGTTTCAGCAAAACATCATTTGCTTGACCAGCAAAGAGAAACCATAAAGTATGAATCCGAACATATCAAATCCCAACTGAGAGCACTGCATCAATCCGATGACAGAACCTTGGTATATCCTAAAAGCAAGATCGTGGAGTCAGCTATTTATGATATAGACAAACAGTATATCTTCGGTACATTCAAAACTAAACAGATGCTGGATGGGCCAAGAGACAAAACAAAACTCTACTACGTTTCCAAAATAGAACCCTACTATTTAGGTGCAGCCTATCTGCTGGTAGCCAAAACAGTAGATACAGAACCTATTAAAAATTTACAGAAAAATATTATACTGTTCATGCTTGGAGCAGGGATCTTTTTTTCTCTGCTTGGTTACTTTCTCGGAAGACTTTTTGTGGCACCTATGCGTGATTCCATAGAGCAGATGAACTATTTTATTCAAGATACCACACATGAGCTCAATACACCGATCAGTACAATCCTTACCAATGTTGAAATGATAGAAACCTTTGGAGAATGTGAAGCTAACAGAGTTGAACTGAAACGTATAGAGATTGCTTCCAAAACCCTTAGCCGGATCTATGATGATCTTACCTATCTCAATCTTAATCATCATTATCATCGACAGATAGAAACATTGGATATGAGCAGATTGGCGCAGGAACGTATGATCTATTTTTCTGCAATGGCTGAAGCAAAAGGCTTGGAAGTAACTGCTGATATTGATCCGGATATTATTTTACGTATGGACCGGAATGATGCTATCCGATTACTTGACAACCTGATCTCCAATGCGATCAAATATAATAATCCGTATGGTACATTGCATGTTAGACTTACAGAGGATTTCTTCAGTGTAACAGATACAGGGATCGGTATTGGAAAGAAGGATATAAAAACGATCTTAAATCGTTTCAAACGGGTAAATAAAAGTGAAGGCGGTTTTGGTATAGGACTGGATATTGTCAACCAGGTTGTTCATAGCTATGGATTTGTTCTGCAGATCAATTCACAGAAAGATCAGGGAACGGAGGTGATAATAAAATGGAAAAAATAGTCATGATATTCAGTATTTTGAGTTTGTGTTTATATGCAGAACAGATACATGGCCAGGAGCAGGCATTGGATAATACCTGTGTATCTTGTCATCAAACTCAGCAGATCCCCAGCAGTCTGATCTATAAACGGTATTTGATGAAGTACAGTTCTCCTGAACGTATCAACGAAGCGATATTTCTATATTTGAAAAACCCCAAGAAAGAAAATTCCATCATGCCACCCCAGTTTTTTCTTAAATTCCCTATGAAAGAGGCACTTGAACTGGATGATACGGCTTTGAAAACAGCTATAAAAGAATATGTAGATCAATTTGATGTAAAGAAAAGGTTGGTCTTGCCTCAATAAACCTTAAGGAATTCACTTTACGTTCAGATTAGTATTGTATCCTAATGTTTTCTAATTCTGGAGTGAATATGATACGTATTTTTTATATACTTTTATTGACGATGCCTATGTTCAGTAGTACTTTGAATGAGCTCATTGGATATGCAACGAAACACAGTACAGTGGTAAAGCAGAGTCAGGCACAGATGGAGTTGTCCGAACTCAAACGTAAAGAGAGCAGAGTACAACAGTACGGAGAGTTAAATGTTGTGGGAGACTATACACATTATAATACTGAACGAACACTTGCACCGCTTTCTCCAACTTCAATTGGAAGCGGCACACCTATTACAACAACAAAAGACCTTTTTTCTGCAGGTTTAAGTTATGCTGTTCCTCTTTTTACGGGGTTTGCACAAACCAGACAGATAGAAATAGACAGCATTGCCAAGCAGATGTCTCAGGCTAAAGCAAAATTGACCAAAGAGCAGTTGGTTTATAATATCCGTTCACTCTACCTCTCTGTCTTGGCTCAAAAAGAGATACTTAAAGCCCAAGGCAGTTATACCAATGCATTAAGAAAATTAACCAAGCAGATAGGATATGAGGTCAAAGTAGGTAAGAAAGCACAGATCGATCTGATCAAAGCGCAGTCAGACTTACGTGCTTCTCAAACACAGCAAGAGATGATCCGTTCGAACATAGAGATAACAAAAGCTACGCTTGGTGCACTTGTAGGCAAAAGGGTGAAAAGAGTAAGTCCTTTACGCATAAAAGTTAAAAAACCGCACTATTCTGTATCTAGACTCTACAAAAAAGCTTCAACTCTTGCAAAAGTAGAGATGGAAGATATGGCACTTAAAAAAGCAGATAAAGTGATAGCCAAAAGCCGATCAGCTAAACTCCCTCAGGTAAATCTCAGCTCTTATGTGGGGAAAAACTATGGTGAAGACTTAGTGAGTAGAGATTGGGATAATGAAACACTTTGGCAAGTAGGCGTGAATGTAAAATATAACCTTGTGGATTTTGGAAAAAGAGACATTGGTGTACAAAAAGCAAAAATTGCAAAGATGGAAGCGATATTTCAAAAAGAACAGACCTTGTTGGATCTGAAAAAACTTTTAACACAGGCAGTAGAGAAGATCAAACAGAGTCACGCAGAGTATCTTGGCAATACTGCACAACTACGTCTGAGCAAAAAAAGTGAAAAGATCGAAAGGGTGCGTTATGAGAATGATGCAGCAACCCTTAATGACCTGCTTCTTGCAAAAGGGAAGAGTCAATTGGCACTTGCAAAAGTGATAGAGAGTAAATATAACTATAAAAAAAGTATCTATTATTTGGATTATTTAATGGAAAGAGGAGTGAAGCAGTGAAGATGAAAAAAGGGATAATTGCAGTGGTTGTTTTGATCGCTGCTGTAGCATTGGGAATAAAAGGTAAAGGACTTTTGGAAAGCAGAAAAGCTGAGGTTGCCAATGAAGCACTTCCTACGGTGGAAGCGGTTACCGTACCTGTTGTAAAAGCAACAGAAGGAATGTTGAAAAACCAAGTCTCTTTCTTGGCACAGATCCTTTCGGATAAAAGCATCAAACTCTCAACCAAATTGGCTGGATATGTTGAAAAAGTCTTTGTGGAAGAGTCACAGAAAGTGAAAAAAGGGGATGTACTTGTACGTATTGATGCAATTGAGTTACGTTCAAACATTGAGGCACTTAAAGCGACTTTGAGTGCTCAACGTAATGATCTTGCCCTGGCAAAGAGCATTCATGCCAGAAATCTAAAGCTCTATAAGGTAGGCGGTTTAGCAAAAGAGAAGTTGGATATCTCTGCTGTATCACTCAAAGTAAAAGAGTCAGTTCTTGAAAATACCACACAGAAAATAGTACAACTCAAGCATCAACTCTCTTACCTTCAGATCGTAGCACCGTTTGATGGAGAGATAGATATGCTTTTCCTTCATGAAGGTGATCTTGCAGCTTCAGGCAAGCCTATTCTCAGCATGAGCAATGGTGCAAAAAAACTGGTATTTTCTTATGCTCCGACAATAAACACAAAAATTGTAAAAGATCAACCTGTATTTAGGGATGCTGAGAAGATAGGTCGTGTCAAATCCATCTATACTACATCCCAAAATGGTTTGGTAAGTGCAGAGGTGATACTTAGTAAAGAGGTGAATCTACCGGTAGGAAGCAGTATTAATATTGAAGTTCTAACAAAAGGAGCTAAAGGATGTGTGATCCCGGACAATACACTTTTACATAAAAAAGAGGGTACATTCATCATGGGATATGAAGATGGCAAGTTCACTCCATTGAAAGTGGATGTGCAGATGCAAGAGGGTAATCGTATTTTAATTTCTCCTTGTCCTTCAATGCCTATAGCACAAGCAAGTGAAGTGAAACTTGCACAGCTTCCTGCCTATGATAAAGTAGAGATCATAGGAGCAAAAAAATGAGTAAAGAGTCTACTACCTGGGTAGAGAAGGTTCTGAAAAAACCTCATATCATTATCTCTTTTTTAGCTCTCTTTGTGATGGCAGGTATCATGGGATACGGAAAGATACACCGCAACCTTTTTCCTAACTCAAACTATCCTGAAGTTGCCCTTGTTATTGTGCAACCGGGAGCTTCTGCCAAAACGATGGCGAGTAATATTGCCGTACCTGTAGAAGAGGAGCTTTATGCCCTCGATGAAATACGTCGTGCCTATTCCAACACTATTGATGAAGTGACTGTGATCCGCGCAGAGTTTGAGTACAGTAAGAACATTGACACTGCAGTCAATGATGTAACCAATGCGCTGTCTAAAATACGTGCAAAATTGCCAAAAGATATTAAAGAGCCTCAGATCATTAAGATCACGGAAGCCACAGCACCGGTACTTGTGGTGGCAATGTCACCTAAAGAGGGTACCTCATTGACATTGGAGGATATTCGTGACCTTGCAAGTGGTGAGATCAAACATAAACTTCTTAAAACCAAAGGGGTAGCCAATGTAGATATTTTCGGTGGGTATGAAAAAGAGTTACAGATCATCATTGATAAAGAGAAGCTGGATAGTTTCCACCTCTCATTGGGACAAGTGATCGCTACGCTTCAAAAGAATGATAATGAGTATGCTGTAGGATTTGTCAGTAATGAAGAGCATCGATATTTGCTTAAATCCCAAGGTAAAAGAGAGAAGGTAGACAGGTTAAGAGCTCTTCCTGTCAGCAGTGATGTAAAACTTTCAGATGTAGCTGAGGTTTATTTCGGACATTATGAGAACTCTGCAGCTTATTTTGGAAATGGAAAAGAGGCAATCGCACTCTCTGTTCAACGTTCAATCACCGCAGATGTGATCAAGACCATTGATAAAGTTGAAGGGATGATGGAGGAGTTTAAAGCCAAATACCCCAACATTAATTTTGAAGTGAGTGATACACAAAAAGAGACCATTGAACAAAGTACTATGAATATGTTTGAGTCACTTCGAGATGCTATTGTCATGTCCACGATCGTAGTTTTCCTATTTTTGGCAAGCTTTCGTCAGATACTTGTAGTACTTGTGACAATTCCTCTTGTGTATGCTTCGACCATTGCTCTTATGTGGCTTGTGGGCATAGACTTTAACGTAGTGACACTGACTGCGATCATTTTGGCGTTGGGGCTGTTGTTGGATGACACAGTAGTGGTGATGGAGAATATCGAGAGGCACTACCGTGAATTGGGTAAGGATATCCATGATGCCGTATTCGATGGAACCAAAGAGATCATGTTTGCAGATTTCAGTGGTACTGTAACTACTATGATAGCCCTTGCTCCGATGCTTTTTGTGGGTGGATATCCTCAAACTGTTTTTGCACCTCTGGTCGGAACACTACTTTTAGCTTTAATTGCTTCTTATTTTATTTCAATTGTTGCAGTACCTTTGCTTTCACTGTATATTTTGGCGATTAAAAATCCTCTTTTACTGAGAATAGAAGGGTGGTTTCATGCTGTGATCGGTAGAGCGAATGACTATATCCAAGGGTTCTTTGCAAATATTGTTCGTGCTATTACTGACTCTAAATTTTTAGGGTTTGTCTCTGTTGCAGTACTCATCGCACTTTTTGTGACTTCAGTAAAGTTGGTTATGCCGGTTGTAGGTCAGGAACTTATGCCACCTATGGATACGGGTGGAGTGAATATTAATATTACTACGGAAGCTAATTTACCTATAGAAAAGAGTGAAGCCATTATGAAAAAGGTCAATAAGATCATCAAAGAGCAGGGTGAACTTTTGAGAATATCCGGAAGTATCGGTAGTGAAGCCGGAGTGCTAAGTATCGGTAGTGGAAGTGGTATAGATCATATTGCTATTGTTGCAACCTATGTAGACAGATACAAAAGAGAAGAGGATATTTGGCAAATTGCAAAAGCCTTGAGAGAAGAGATCTCTAAAATACCAAATGTGAAATATCTGGATATTACCCCTTATGGGGCAACTGCCTTAGCAAGCATCAGAGCCAATGTAGATGCCAAGTTAAGTAGTTCAGATATCAACCTGCTGCAAGAGGCAGGAGCCAAGGTTGAAAAGGCTTTATCTAAAACAAAAGGTGTGGTCTCTACCTCTACCACTTGGGATATGGACAAAGTGGTTTATAATCTTAAGATAGACGAGGCTGAAGCGATGCGTTATGGTCTGAAACGTTCAGATGTGACGACACAGCTTCAATTAGCCTTGCGTGGAGCACCGGTTGCAAGCTTTCCAAAAGCCAATAGTATGGATTATACAGTAAGAGTATGGTTACCGCAAAAGCAGATAGACCAGTTCGACACAGTGTTAAATATGCTTATTGATACATCTAAAGGAAAGATACCTCTCAATAAAATCGCTACACTTGACTCTAAAAAAGAGCCAAGTCTCATTACAAGAGAGGATCTGCAATATACACTTGAAGTCTATGGAAACAGAGAGAAGGCTGCTATCTCTCATATCATGGCAAACTTTGAAGAACAGTTAGCATCGGTCAAACTACCTAAAGGTGTAGAGTTGGAGCAGATAGGTGATATCAAGCAGTTTAAGGCATCAGCAGAGCGTATGGTAGGAGCGATCATCGTTGCAGTGGTACTTATCTTCTTTACACTTATCGTGATGTTTGCCAATGTAAAGATCTCGCTGATGATACTCTTCTCAATCCCACTTACTATCATAGGTGCATCTTGGACAATGCTCACTATAGGCTACCATGTCTCTATGCCTGCGATGATGGGATTCATGCTGCTCTCAGGGGTCATTGTAAACAACGCCATCTTGCTTATCCACTTTGCCATAGAACAGATACAGGCAGGGATGAATAAGCGTGAAGCGATGCTTGAGTCTATCAAGATCCGTACAAGACCGGTACTTATGACAGCTTTTGCCGTTTCTGTCGGTATGCTGCCAGTCGCCCAAGGAGCAGCCATAGGACTTGAGAGACTTGCTCCGCTGGGAGCGGTTGCTATAGGTGGGCTCATTGTGGGGACATTTATGACGTTAGTGTTTATCCCTATTGTATTTATATGGACGGTGAAAGAGGAGAAAATTCGTACTATATAGTGTATGGTATACTATAGCATATACTTTGGGAGTCAAAATGACTCCTTTTCGCCAAGAGTGAAGCTTTAGTGAGTGAATATGATATGAGAATTAATTAGCAGGAGAGAAAGATGAAAAAGTTTTTATTTGGCATTATGATCCTTTTTGTACTTATACAATTTATACCATATGGTAAAGATCATACCAATCCGCCTGTGGTTGCAGAGCCTAAATGGGATACAAAAGAGACAAAGAAACTTTTCAATCGGGCATGTGCTGATTGTCATTCTTATGAAACAAAATGGCCATGGTATAGCAATATAGCGCCGATATCCTGGTCTTTGTTTCATCATGTGAAAGAGGGGAGAGAACACTTTAATGTTTCTGCCTGGGGACATCAAAAGAAAAATGAAGGTAAAGATGCAGCTGAAGAAGTAGAAGAGGGTGAAATGCCTTTAACATCTTACCTTTTAGCTCATCCTGAAGCAAGATTATCTGATGTAGAAAAAGAAACTTTGATACAAGGGTTGAAAAACACTTTTGGCGAGGAGAAAGAGGGAGACTAATCCCTCATAATGGCAGGCAGGTTATCTTTTACCGCCACCTCTATGCATCATACCGCCACCGGAACCATCCCTAAGCCTTTGCATTGTTCCTTGACCGGAATCGTTGTTTGCATTGTTTCTTCGTTCAGTTATGTATGCTTGTCTCTCTTCAGGTGTCATTGCCTGGAGTCGGCTTTGCATCTCTGCTCTAAAAGCATCTCTCTCTTCTGTTGAGACTGTCCCTCTCATAGCATTAAGTTCTTCCATTGTCATTTGAGAAAAGTCTGTTGCCAGTAGGCCAACCGTCAATAAACCTGCTGCTAAAATGAATTTTTTCATAGTCTGTCCTTTGAATCTTTTTTAAGAAGTCATACTTCCTAGACAGTTAAATTATAGAATAGCATTGTTACTTGGATGTTACTAAAAAAAGAGAAATAGCGTAGAAGATGCGTAAGAGTTTTAAGTCATTTATACTCAAAACTCTTACTGAAATGTTAAGTCTAGTTCATCATGCCTTTACCCATACCTTTTCCACCCTGACGCATTTTTTGCATCTGGCTGATTTGATGGGTATTGAACTCAGTGGGTGTAACGATGCCGTCTTTATCGGTATCGATACTCTCAAATGTAGGTGCATTCCCCGCATTTTTCATCATTTTGCCTTCGTTGGCTTTTTGTGTCATGTGTTTGGCTTGTGCATCATAAAATTCTGTTTGTGTGATCTTCCCGTCATTGTTAAGATCAAAGGTTGCAAAAGTAGGTCTGTCCTGCATACCTTTACCCATGCCTCTCCCTTTTCCCATCCCTTGTCCCTTGCCACGACTTTGCATGAATTGTTGACGCTGTGCAGGGGTCATCGTTTGCATTCTTTTTTGCATCTCTGCTCTAAATGCCGGTCGTTCACTGACTGAAATGGTACCTCTCATGCCCATTAACTCTTCTGTACTCATTTGACTGAAATCTACAGCCCAGGTAGCCGAAGCGAATAGTGCTAACATAATAACTTTTTTCATTTTCTATCCTTTTGGGTGAAATCCTCGCTGTTTAAAAGAAAGGATATCTTTATTATAATCCTAGAGTGTGAACCAAAAGTGAATCCTATTATAGAGAATTTAGATATATGCAAGAGCAGGAGAGAGTGGAGAGTTATTTGAATGATCCCATCCTGATTTAATTCAGGATGGGATAATCGGAATACATGGAAGTAAATGACTCTCCGTAAGAGTATTTACCAGTTCATATGACTGTTTTGTGGGTATTCAGTATGACAATAGTCCACACCATCAATCGTACCTAAAGCACAGCATCCTTCAGTTACACCTATGTTTTGAAGCCCTCTGTTGAATGCCCAATAGTGATTGTAATTTCCATCGCGCAGATGGCTGAATACAGCAACAAGATCAGAAGCATTCACCTCCTCGGCAATTGCAATTTTTTCATTGAGATCATTGATATCTGTAACTTCTACCATACATCCCACCTCAAGAGCATCCTGTTGGGATTGGCTTCCTTTACTGTATAGGGCAACATAGAGGTCCTGTATAGCCTGAATACCGAATTCACCCGGTTCAAATGCTCTTAACTCTTCCTCTGAGTAGTTCTCTTTATAGTCTACCAAATTAGTGATATTAAGATCATATCTTTGCACCAACTCCTCTACCAATGCCTGATGTTTTGTTTCTGACCGTGTTGCAATTCTTTCAAGCTGTAGGGTAGGATAGATGCTATTGAGTGCAAGGTAGATATCTTTAGCCAACTTCTCTTCGTTCCACATAAAGGCAAGTGTGTATTTTTGTGCATCTGTCAAGTTGGATTCAGGATAGAGTGAAAGATCAAGACCATTTTCTGTACATGCATTTAAATCTTCTGTAATTTCTTGCAGAGTGTCCATTAGATGTTCCTGCGCTTGTATTTGAGTACGAATGCGTGCAGGGTCTATAGAAGCATGACCAATATAGGTATCAAAATTTGAAGCATTAAACTCTTCTTCTTCAAGGTCACTCATAGTATCAGCAGGGATTTGAATACCATTTGTGAGGTTGTCATCTTCATCCAGTGATTGAAGTAATTGTGCCATGGCTGTTACTTCTTCATTTTCAATCTGATCTCTAGCTACACCTACAATATCTTGAGGAAAAACATATCCGTCTGCCGGCAATGCAGAAATATCTCCAAGTACTAAATGATTAAGTCTAAATCGAACTTGATTCATGTTTTTACATGTAAATGCACCATCAACACCTGTCGTTTTATTGTAATCACCATCTGTAATACAGTCATAATCAATATTTTCTACAGCTGAATCGACTAAATAACCTGTTGTTGAGTCAACAGTATCACTACTGCCCCCTCCACATCCCACTAAAAGCAATGCAGTTAGTGTTGACCCGATAAGATATTTTCTGATCACTTTTTTTCCTTTTGTCTATCAAATTATAAACAAAAGTATAAAAAATATTTGTTACTTTATTGTTACCTTGTCAAGATAAAGGTATATTGTGACTATATGGTTTTTTATCTCCAGTTCTTTTTCAATATCAAGTTGTGTACATAATTTCTCTACGATATGTAATCCAATACCCAGACCTCTGTCACTCTCTTTGTAAAAACGTTCAAATATTCTTGAAGGGTTTTTGATACCATAGCTGCTATTGGAAATAGAGATGATATTTTTATCTATTTTTATTTTAATGAAACCCTTGGAAGTATTATATTTACATGCATTACTAAGCAGATTATAGATTACTCGGGCAAGTGCATTTTTGTCGCTTTTTATTACAGTATCCTGTATATCTACATCCCAATTAAGGTAGTTATACATTGGAGCAAAAAAAGCAACTTGCTCATCTATTATTTTTTTAAGATGAAATTTTTCTTTTTCAAAAGCTATTTCTTTAAGATACGCATCAAGATTATGATGTAACATAGAGATGGTTTTGGTACTGTTAGTGATACTTTCTACCTCTTCATTTTTAGCATCCATCATTTTGAGATTGATGAGAATAGAAGTGAGAGGAGTATTGAGGTCATGAATAATATCTTTGATAAAAACCTCTAAAAGCTGTAAAGACTGACGTAAAGGGCTGAGTACATAGAAAGAGAACAGAAGTGAAATCAGGACAGCGATAAAAGAGAGGAAAAGAAATTGCCAAAGTATGGAGAGTTTAATGGTATATAAAAGTGCTTTATACTTTTTTTTGGGATAAAAAACTTTGAGAAGGTCATCTTGATCGGTAGGAAAAGGTATTAAAATAAAGAGTGAATCCTTATCAAAATATAATTCATAAAATTTACTTTTTTTATCTCGTTGAACGATGTCAATATCAAAGCGGTCATTATCAAAAAAGAGACTGTAGTTTTTCATTTCCAAAAAAAGATTTTCTCTCGTATGTTCTTCTTCTATTTTATAGTAATGATAGAAAATAAAGATCAAGAAGATCTCAATCACAAGAAAAAACAGGATAAAACTTTTGAGTAAGGACTCTTTTTCAGATAATTTTATAACCGACTCCTCTTACACTTTTAATTTGAATATCAAGATTTTTCTTGAGTTTTGCAATATTGACTCTAAGTGCCAGGTCAGAAGGTTTCTCCAGCAGTAGCATAAGTTCATCTTTCGTAACCGGATTGGGATGGTTTCTGACCAATGTGATAAAAATATTTTTTTGTACCTCTCCTAAGTGTATAGGTTTTCCCTGATGAAAAACCTCTTCTTTTTTGATGTCAATTTCAAAACCTTTAAATTTCAATAGTTCTTTCAGTGTGCTGGTTTTAGCTTTGATCCTTATAATAAGTTCATCCGGGTCAAAAGGTTTTTTCATATAATCATCTGCTCCGGCAATGAATCCTTGTGTCACCGAACCAATATCTATAAGGGCACTAATAATAATGGTTGGAGTAAAATCTTCCGCTTCTCTAAGTGCTGCGAGTAGGTCAATACCATTCATTAAAGGTACATTGATATCAAAAAGATAAAGGTTATAGTTATTCTTATAGCTGAGATCCATTGCCTCTTCACCATTCTTGGCCCAATCGACTTCATATCCATGATGTGCAAGATACTTTATAAGTGTTTTGGAAAGAGCAGGGTCATCTTCAAGAAGGAGTAGCTTATTCAAAATGTACCCCTATGTTAAAAGATATCGTATGATCATAAGAGAGATCAGCCAAGGCATAGGCATAATTGCATGAAATAAAAAAATCTTTAGATAGAGTATAAGAGTTGAACCATGAGATAGCCTTATATGCTTCATCCTCCGGATGAATAGAACCAGCATAGTTGTAGGAGATCGCACTATACCATTTATCACTCAAGGCATAACCGCTTCCTACGGAATAGGTATAAAAGTCATTATAGTCAGTTGTATCACTGTCACCACTGAGTGTATAATTGTAATAAAGAAAAATATTTTGTTTTTTATTGATAAAATAGTCAAAGTTAACGGAAGCGAAATAGTCATTGTCTCTGCTGGCGGCTTCCTTATCCATCAAAGCAAATTTTGTTCCAACTGATATCTTAGTATTTAAAGAGTTGTATTGAAAGAGCTGCCCCATGGTAAGATAAAGATCATCTTCTTGGTCTGCTATCGTGTTGAGGTTTGTTGTATTATAGTTTGAACTTGAAAGTGAAAAATCCCAATGAAGATAACGATAATTTATATAGAGATCTAATGTATCTGATCTGTCTGATAGTCTATTGAATCTAATAGTACTCCCTATTTGCAGTGTGAGTTTTCCTAAAAATATTTTATCATAGGAACATCCTCTTTCATCTACAATAATATCGAAAGGAGTATTTGGGCAGAGGTCTTTACTGTCGTCTACACCATCAATATCATGATCTTCATATGCCAAAAGGGTTGATGAGAGCAATAACACAGATAGAATTGTTTTTATAAAATTCACTTGTGTCCTCCATGTTGCCCATTTCTGACAGGAGTATTATTTATGGGTCCAAAAGGTTGTTGGTTTAGGATATGAGTTTGAGAATCATTTTGCATGTTGGATTTATTATCAGATCCTTGTAATGACGAGCTATTGGCAGTAAACGATTTTTGTAAATCCAGCATAATCTGTTTTCTCGTCTTTTTATTCATCTTTCTAAGTTCTATTTTCAGCTTATTCATAGCAACTCTTCTGTCATTTGAAGAACTATTTTTAATTTGTTCAATTAATGTTTGTATAGATTGTGTTTGATCTGTTTTTTCTTTGGCATCAATTTGTACAATAAGTAAAAAAAAAGATAATATTAAAATAATAAATTTATGCATGACAACTCCTGACTTTTATGATTGTATAGTAATTTTGTTAAAAAAATGTTACCAAACCGTTTTAACGTATTTTTTAATAAAATAGGTTTAGAAAATACATTCTTTGGAGAGGATGAAGAGTAAAAAGAGATAAGTTTTGATTTAAATTAATATTTGTTTAACATATCTTTGCTACACTTCAATATCCTTGTAAAATCAACTATTAAAGGGATATTTTGGTAAAACATCGGTATCTGGTATCCTTCTTCACTACAACACTTTTTTATCTTTCGTTGGCTGTGGCTTATTTTTATGTACAAACCCGGTATCTTATCGCAGACCAAAAACCACAAGACACAATCATACACCTCTCCCTTGCTTCTTTTGTTCCGGAAGTTGTACCTCCTGCAGAAAAGCCTGAAGAGATAGAGCAAGAAGAACCTGTCATTGAAGAAAAGGCTATCGTAGAACCGGAGCCGGAACCTGTAGTTGAAGAAAAAGCAGTTCCGGAAGAGATCATACCTGAATCCATAAAGCCGGAGATCATCTCTAAACCTGTGGTTAAAAAAATTCAGAAAAAACCGTTGGTGAAAAAGAAAATATCTAAGAAAAAAAAGCTTAAAAAGAGAGTAAGAAAAAAAGCGTCAGTAAAAACAACAAAAGGTCTTAAAAGAACAGGGGCATCAAAAAACAATACAGCTAAAAAAAATCAATTCCTTACAAAAGTGAGACAAAAAATCAACCGACATAAAAATTATCCTAAAATAGCAAAAAGAAGAGGGATGCAGGGGATTGTCAAGGTAAAATTTACCATACTTGCCAATGGCAATGTGGGACATATTTCTGTAAGTGGACCAAAAGTGTTTCATAATTCAGCACGACATGCAGTTAAAAGCGCTTTTCCTGTGAGTACAAGAAATGTACCTATTGCACTCCCTCAAAGTATAAATATCACACTTCATTACAAACTTCGATAAGTTTAACACATAATTAACATAAGCATGTAACAATAGCCAAAATAATTTGGAGGAGTTACAATGACAAGGATGAAAAAAGCAATCTATCTCTCTTTGGTATGCTCGTTATCACTGCAGGCAGCACAAGTAGAGTTAGGGACCATAGATGTGGAAGCAAAAATTGATACAGAGGTCATCAAAGATGTGCATGGGGAAGATATCAAGTCAGCAGACCTGGCAGAGGCACTTTTTAAGCAGTCACCAAGTATCTCAATGGTTAGAAGAAGCGGTATTGCCAATGATGTGATCGTAAGAGGACAGAAGAAAGACAATGTCAATGTGACGATGGACGGAGTTAAAGTATTCGGTGCTTGGGGAGTGTTAGAAATTTCGTGTCAGTCTGATAAAATACTATCAAGGACTGACAAT
>CAJXJN010000025.1 GCA_913055205.1 uncultured Sulfurovum sp.
CTAGGGAATTAGCTGCGTGATTGAGGTGGAATTGCACTTATGATTTGAATGGGCGGAAGATATTAAAATTGGGTGAAGAATTGAAAATAAGTGGTAGCAAGAGGGGAACTCGAATCCCCGACCTCCGGCTTATGAGACCAGCGCTCTAACCGACTGAGCTACCTTGCCACTGTTGAAGAGTCGGAATTTTATCTAAAGTTACCTTTATTGTCAATAGTTTTTCAAAAAAAGTTTTAAAAAAAATATTTTAGCACAGAAAACTACTATTCTTTAGTCATTATGACTCATATTTATTAAATAATTAACAATAACCTATTGACATTTTTAAAAAAAATGACTAAAATACCTCCATAAAAATAACATACTAAAGGAGCTGAGATGGCATTTATACCATTAGCAAACAGAGTTCTTGTAGAACGAGAAGAACAATCAAATACAACAGCATCAGGTATTATCATTCCTGATACAGCAAAAAAGAAACCTTTACAAGGAAAAGTGATCGCAGTAGGTCCAGAAGCAAAAGAAGATGGGATCAGTGAAGGTGATACTGTAGTATTTGCTGATTTTTCAGGTATGGAAATTACAATAGAAGGGTCTGAGTACCTTATATTATTAAGTAAAGAGATTTTAGGTCTTATTAAATAATCATTAAGGAGAATTATTATGGCAAAAGAAATATTTTTTTCAGACAAAGCAAGAAATGGACTTTACGAAGGTGTAAGCAAACTCGCTGATGCAGTCAAAGTCACTATGGGGCCTAGAGGCCGTAATGTACTCATCCAAAAAAGTTTTGGTGCACCACACATCACTAAAGATGGTGTTAGTGTTGCCAGAGAGATAGAACTTACTGACAGTTTGGAAAATATGGGTGCCCAACTTGTAAAAGAAGTCGCAAGTAACACTGCTGACGAAGCAGGAGACGGTACAACTACTGCAACCGTATTAGCACACTCCATTTTTAAAGAAGGGCTTAGAAACATTACAGCTGGAGCTAACCCTATAGAAGTAAAAAGGGGGATGGATAAAGCATCTGCAGCTATCATTGAAGAGCTTAAAAAAATCTCTAAAGAGGTCAAAGATAAAAAAGAGATCGCTCAAGTAGCTACTATCTCTGCAAACTCTGATGAAACCATCGGAAATCTTATTGCAGAAGCAATGGAAAGAGTTGGAAAAGATGGTGTGATCACAGTGGAAGAGGCAAAAGGGATCAATGACGACCTCGAAGTAGTAGAGGGTATGCAGTTTGACAGAGGATACCTCTCTCCATACTTTGTAACCAATACAGAAAAAATGACTTGTGAGATGGAAAACCCACTACTTCTTATCACTGATTCAAAGATCACTTCTCTAAAAGATTTGGTACCTGTACTTGAGCAGATACAACAAAGCGGAAGACCACTGCTTATCATCTCTGATGACTTAGAGGGTGAAGCATTGGCAACACTGGTACTGAACAGACTTAAAGGTGTACTTAACATCGCAGCAGTCAAAGCACCAGGTTTTGGAGACAGAAAGAAAGAGATGCTAAAAGATATCTCTATCTTGACAGGTGCAACACTCATAACCGAAGAGCTCGGGCTTTCACTTGAAAAAGCAACACTTGTAGACCTTGGTCAGGCAGGCAGAGTAGTAATAGACAAGGACAATACTGTCATCGTAGACGGTAAAGGTGATGGAGAAGCGGTTAAAGCAAGAGTTTCTGAGATCAAAACACAAATCGAATCAACAACGAGTGAATATGATAAAGAGAAACTTCAGGAGAGACTTGCAAAACTCTCTGGCGGTGTAGCTGTTATCAAAGTAGGTGCAGCAACTGAGACAGAAATGAAAGAGAAGAAAGATAGAGTTGATGATGCCCTCTCTGCCACTAAAGCTGCAGTGGATGAAGGTATTGTTATCGGTGGTGGTGCAGCACTCATCAAAGCGAGTCAAGCTGTCTCTCTTAACCTTACAGGAGATGAAGAAGTAGGTGCACAGATCATCCTGAGAGCTGTATTTGCACCTATGAAACAGATTGCTCAGAATGCAGGATTTGATGCAGGCGTTGTGGCTGACAAAATCGCAAATACTGACGATAAGAATCTTGGATTCAATGCAGCGACAGGTGAGTATGTAGATATGCTTGAAGCAGGTATCATCGATCCGCTTAAAGTTGAAAGAGTCGCATTACAAAATGCTACATCTGTTGCCAGTCTGCTCCTTACTACAGAAGCTACTGTTTCAGATATAAAAGAGGCTCCAACTGCTGCTCCTGCTATGCCGGATATGGGTGGTATGGGTATGCCGGGCATGATGTAATTACCTCAAACAACATCTTCGCAAACTTCGTATAGCACGAGGTTTTGCGAACTATCTCATCTAATTTCCTTAAACATCAGAATTCAAGTATTTTGATGTTTTATCTTCTTAATAATTTTTGAAACTCAAATACAGGAAGCGGTTTTGAAAAATAATATCCTTGCATATAATCACATCCATATGAAGAAACTATTTGAACCATTCTTTTATTTTCAATACCCTCAACAACAATTTTCATCCCTAAATTATGTCCCAATTCTATCATTGCTTTTACAATTCGCTGATCTTCTTGATTTACTAAAATATAATCCACTAATGTTTTATCTATCTTTAAAATATCAGCTGGAAATTTTTTCAAATAAGAAAAAGAGGTATATCCTGTCCCGAAATCATCAAGGGAAATAGCCACACCTAATTTTTTCAATGCCAACAATTGTGTATCTACCTGTTCTTCACTACTC
Organism: uncultured Sulfurovum sp.; assembly: GCA_913055205.1. Classification (GTDB taxonomy): domain Bacteria; phylum Campylobacterota; class Campylobacteria; order Campylobacterales; family Sulfurovaceae; genus Sulfurovum. The sequence continues at coordinate 2,760 of CAJXJN010000025.1, forward strand.
ATGGCAGAACCTTCTGTAATCTCAAATTTAATAAGTTCCGGATTAATTTGATGGTATGCTAACTGTTTGGCCACATTTTCAACAAAACCTTCTGTCTCAATCTCCAATAATGACATATTGATGGATATTTCAATCTGTTTAAATTTAAAAAGTTCCCAACGTTTTTGTTGCTTAAGTACTTCTTCAAGAACATAGCGTCCCAATTCAACAATAAAACCTGTTTTCTCCATGATAGGAACAAATACATCTGGCGGTATAAATCCATATTGCGGATGCCTCCATCGTATGAGTGCTTCTGCTGCAACAATATCTTCTGTTCCAACTTCAATAATCGGTTGATAATACACTTCAAATTCATTTTTATCTATTGCTTCATGTATCCCGTTATAAAGAGCAAGTTCATCATAGTCATGTTCCAATGTATCAGTTTTATATATATTAATGCGTCCATGTCCATTCTTTTCTGCTTCTGCTAAAGCTTTATATGCATTATCGAAAAGATTTAACGTAGATCCACTTTCCGGATAGATACTTATACCTATGGATGCTGTCAAATGTAAAGCAACTCCTCCCATTTTATAAAATGACACTAGCTGTTTTTGAATTTCCTTACTTAACATTATGATTTCATCAGATGACTCTACACTAGGGATAATTAACAAAAAATTGTTATGAAATGTGTGATAGACATAAAAAGATGATCTTTTTGAAAGTTGTTCCAAATATTTTGCAAACTTTATAAGTATGATATTTGCTTGTTCATAACCGATAATAGCTCTTAATTGTGAAAAATTATCTATATTCACCAATACCAGTGCAAGCTTTTTATCATCTAAATGTATTTGGGAATAAAATTTATTTAAATCTTGAAGTGCTTGCAGCTGATTTGGCAAATGAGTAAGTTTATGTCTATGTAGTGCAGTGAGTCTCTCCTTTTCTTTACTCAAATCATGCATGGAAATAATATTACACCATAAATCATATTCACTTCCCATTGAAGTGCTATCTATATAGAGATTGATAGGAATATTTTTACTATTCTTGTTATTGGGCAACAAACTTGACTGCGGAAATGATTGCATTTTATCATCTGTTGCTTTATGCATCTTTTTAATAAACTTATCTAACTCCAACCAATCTTTTTTCACCTTCACTTTAGGCATATATTTCAAAGGTTCAAGCATATATCCCTCATCTAGATCAAGCAATTTAATCATTGATTTATTGGCATAAATAACTTTATTTTTATCTGAAAGGATGAGGATGGCATCTTCTGAAATATCAAATGCTTTCTGGAATATTTTAACCTTTTTCTCTATAAGTTTCTGAAGTTTCTTTTTTTCTTTTATGAGCAAATAGATACGTAAAAGAAGGAGAAAAAGGACTAAAAGTATAATGATATTTTCAAATGTCCGCAAGTTGTTTATATCTAATGAAAAATCCATTAAGACACCTTATCATAATTAATTGAAGGCAACCCGGCTATCTTAAATAAGACCCGCAGCTTTCCGTCCTATTTTCACAAATAGTTTGGCAATTAAACTTTAGATTATATGGTATCTACTTTATGCTTAAGCACGTGCGAACATAAAGCTTCTATTTTCGCAGAAGCATCTTCTAGTATAAATGTCTCATTTACTTCAAGCATATCAAGATCTATAGGTACATTATTACGTGATACTTGGGCCCAACCTTTTCTGTACTGCAGTTTTGGATCACTCATCTTTATTTTTTTCAAGAGATATTCTAAATGTTGCTCTTTTTGCTGTAATATAAAATATATATTATGTATAAAACGCTTTTTCTCTTCAGGTAACTGTGCAGAGAAACATTCTATTTTGTACTGTATGATCCGTCCAAACTCTTCCTCAAGACGTTTAAATTCTACTTCTGCCTCTTGAAGTTGACGTAAAGGAGAAGACCTTAAAAGTATCTCCTCTATATGTTTTAACTCACGTTGAGCATGATGAATCTTTTGTTCTATGCTATGCTTCAAACGTTCTGCATACTCTTCTAATGTATAAAGGACCTCATGACTGTCCGGAAGTATCATTTCCATCGCTGCACTTGGTGTCGGAGCACGTAAATCTGCTACAAAATCACTTATCATTATATCTACTTCATGGCCTACTGCACTTACCACCGGTGTTCTTAAAGAAAAAAGTGCATCGGCTACCTTCTCTTCATTAAAACACCATAAATCTTCAGCAGAGCCTCCACCACGGCCTACCACAATCACATCTGCACCTAAAGTATCCGCATACTTCAATCCTCTTACTATCTGTGAAGCTGCCTCTTCTCCCTGTACCAAAGTATCAACAATGATGACTTCAACCAATGCCCAACGCTTCTCTATGATTTTAAGCATATCATGCAGTGCAGCACTCTCTTTTGCTGTCACCAATGCTATTTTTTTAATATATTTTGGGATGGTTTTTTTTCTCTGTGTATCAAAATATCCCTTGGCTTTGAGTCGTTCTTTCAATTGTTCATAGGCTAAAGCCAAAGCACCTTTGCCATAGGGTTCAACATGTACAGCATAAAACTGATACTCTCCTCTAGGCGTATAAACCCCTACGGAACCCTCTACTACAATATGCATGCCTTTTTCGATGCGAAATTTTAATTTAGAAACTGCTGAACGCCACATCACGCATTTAATAGAACTCTCTTTATCTTTCATAGAAAAATAGACATGTCCTGAGGTATGGTAGGTTACAGAAGCCACTTCACCCTCTACAAGGATGTGCATGAAAGTGGCTTCTAGAAGAGATTTTATTTTTGTGTTGAGTGAGGAGATGGACATCATAGTTTGTGACATATTTATCCTTGTAGGCCGGGTGCCCTCATCCCGGCATTAATTTGCATAAAAAAAGTTTATGACATCAAAAATTGATTGTCGGGATGAGGGCAACCCGACCTACATTATTTCTTTTGTGCTACAAGTAACGTTGAGATCCCCATCGAGAAAGATTTAGTGTACTTCATCTCAAATCCTGCTTCTTCCAACTCTTGTGCTAACATTTCTGTCGTTAAGAACTCTTCAATAGAGTCTGGCAGATACTTGTAGGCCTCATAGTTCTTAGAGATAAGTCCTCCGACCCTTGGTAGTACATTTTTCATACCAAAATCTACTACTTTATCTATCAATCCACTTCTGTCTTGCTTTGTAAATTCGAGTATCACTACTATGCCATTTGGCTTTAGTGCACGATAAAATTCTTGAAGTGCCTCTACTCTATCGACAACATTTCTAATACCATAACTAATAGATATAACATCTGTACTCTCTGCTTCGATCGGTAATTCTTGTGCTTTACCCTCTATAAACTGAGCAAAATCCACCTTGTTTTTAGCCACTTCAAGCATACCCACAGATGGATCAACACCTACATATCTGTCTATGCTTACAGCATTTTTTTCTGCTTGTTCTTTCCAGTAAATGAGCAGATCACCTGTTCCTGTTGCTACATCTGTTATTTGGTCTAACTGCTTTTTTCCCAAGATCTCAAATACCTTATCACATCCTTTTTTACGCCACTGGATATCTATTCCGAAGCTAAGTACCCTGTTGGCAAGGTCATATGTTGATGCAATATCATCAAACATCGTTACAATTTTTTCCTGTTTTGCTTGTTTTTCAGTCAATTTTTTTGCTCCATATCATCAGATCTACATCTTTTTTTTCACTGTGCAGAAACTGTAAATTCATTGTAGTATTATAGGTTAAATTGTTGGCAGACAGCTTAGGTGTTTGGTAAATAAGCAGCCAATCTATCTTATCTTTCAATGCATTTAACATACCTTCTCCGCCTTCGACCATGATCAATGAAGGATTCTCCAGAAAATCCAGGCTGTTACTTACCCGCACTTCTCTGTCCGGTATATTGAATAGAGGTATCTCTCTGTCGAAATCATCCTGTGTTGAATATATGACTACATCCGGTGCTTTGCCCTGTATGAATCTGCAATCCAAAGTAGGTCTGTCCACTCGTACTGTATTGCCGCCTATGAGTAATATATCACATACTTCTCTTAATTGATGGACATGAAGCAGTGAAGCTTGAGAACTCAGATAGCCCTCGTTCTTGGTTGTTGCAATGCGTCCGTTGGTCGTTTGTGCCAGTTTGAAGAGTACAAAGGCTCTCTTTTGCCATATCAAGAATGGTTCTATAAGTGCTTCACACTCTTTATTTAATACACCCATAGTGACATTGGAGAGAAATTTTACACCACCATCATGTCCACTGATCGGATCATAAATACCGATGATCACTCTTTTTAAATGAAGTTTCTCAAGGAGCAATGCACAAGAAGGTGTTTTACCTGTATGGGAACATGGTTCAAGTGTTACGTAAATACTACACTCAGAAAAAAAATCCCTATGAAGATCTAAAAGAAATTCATGTGCCCTATTTGCATCAAACCTGTTAAAATCAATTTTATTTTTAGATATCTTTTCATATGCAGATAAAAGCGCCAGTACTTCAGCATGTGAAGTACCTGCTTTCTGATGTGCTTCTATAGCTAATATCCTGCCGTTTAAAGTCACTACTGCACCTACAGCAGGGTTCGGGTAGGTCAATCCCTGGTATTCCCAGGCCTTGTCAAGGGCAAGTTGCATATACGTTTCATCAAAATGCATACTTACCCTTTCAAGACTTTAATTTAATTCCAGTCAAAATATGTTTTTACAGTACCCAGTTGGCCATAAGAAAATGATTCTTCACCATGTTTTGTTTCTATAGTGATACCTTCATCATCTGCACTTTTAAGTACACCTTTGAGTTTATCACCACCCATTATTTTGATCTTTACTTTTTCACCTATAGCATTTTTGAAATGTACCGGCTTTGTCAGTTTTCTCTCGATACCGGGAGAACTGATCTCCAAACGGTACCTTTGGCTCATTGGAGGATGTACATCTAAAAAAGGAGAGAGTTCATGAGAAATCTCAGCACAAAGATCAAGAGAGACACCGCCTACTTTAGTCACCAAGACACGAAAAATAGTTTCATCGAACTCTGTTACTATCTCGGTATCATACAACGCTGCGCCGTTGGCTTCAACTATTTTGGCTATTTCTGTTTCAAGATTCATCCCCGGACTCCTCATTCTCTTCAATATTATCGTTTTTGGATTTTCTTTCCCCTATCTGCTTAAAAAGATCTTCTATACGGCTTACCTTTTCCAACTGATGGTCGAATTCAAATGTAAAACGCGGTGCTTTGAACCAGCCTTCACTCTGTTTGCAATGGTTCTGTATATATCCTGACACTATACGTAACTGTTTTAACGCTTCATTTTGCTCTTTTTCACTTAAAAAAGAGGTATCAAGATAGACTTTTGCATCGGATCTGCCCTTTGAACAAACAACATCCGTTACAGAAAGCCCGTTGATACGTTCATCATCGAGTGTAGCAAGAGCTTCCGGAATAATCTCTTTCAGTACAGATTCAACTCTGTGCCGCTTGATCTCTTCGTGGGTCATCTTATAGTGTCACCTGTTCTTCAACATTTTTAAAGGTCTCGATAACATCACCCTCTTTAATGTCATTGAAGTTTTCAAGCATGATACCGCACTCATAACCATTTTTCACTTCTCTTACATCTTCATTGAAACGCTTGAGTGATGAGATAGAACTTTCATAAACAACAACACCGTCACGGATAAGTCTTGCTTTGGAATTTCTTGTGATCACTCCGTCCGATACTTTACAACCTGCGATCGTTCCGACTTTACCGACTACGAATGTTTCACGTACTTCAGCCTGACCTGTGACTTCTTCCGAGATCACCGGACTCATCATACCGCCAAGAAGTGCTTTGACATCATCAAGAAGGTCATAGATGATAGAGTAGGAACGTATCTCTATACCCAACTCTTTAGATTTTTTCTTCACTGCACCGGTAGGACGTACATTAAATCCGAGAACTACGGCATGCTCACTCGCATCCGCAAGTGTAAGATCACTTTCAGTGACCCCACCCACACCTTCATGAATAATGTTGACTTTCACCTCTTCATTTCGAAGTTTCTCCAAGCTACCTTTAATGGCTTCAAGTGACCCTTGTACATCTGCTTTAATAATGACAGGAAGTGACTTGAGTTGCCCCTCAGCAATAAGTGCCGAAAGATCATCAAGTGATGCTTTTGTACTTTTAGAGAGTTGTTTTGCTCTATCATACTCGGCTCTTTTCTCTGCGAGTTCACGTACTTCTTTGTCTGTATCCATCGCAACAAGTATTTCACCTGCACCAGGTACTTCATTAAGTCCAACAATTGCTGCCGGTGTACTTGGGCCTATCTCTTTGACCGAAGATCCATCATCAAGTTTGATCGCTTTGATACGTCCATATGTTTTTCCTACAATAACATTGTCCCCCACATGAAGCGTACCGTTCTTAATGATTACATTTGCTACAGGGCCAAAGCCTTTTTCAAGTGAACTCTCAACAACAACTGCTTTTGCCTTTCTTGTGGCATCAGCTTCAAGTTCCATTACTTCAGCTTGAAGCAAAATTGTTTCAAGCAAATCATCTATACCCAACCCTGTGTGTGCAGATACAGGGACAAACTCATACTCTCCACCCCAGTCTGTTGCCATTACATCTATCTCAGCAAGTTGAGACTTTACATTATCAGGATTTGCACTTGCTTTATCCATTTTGTTGATCGCAACGATGAGTGGTACACCCGCTGCTTTCGTGTGGGCAATCGCCTCTTTCGTTTGAGGCATCACACCATCATCTGCTGCTACAACGATAATAACGATATCCGTTGCCTGTGCACCACGTGCACGCATCTCAGTAAACGCTTCGTGCCCTGGTGTATCTACAAAAGTGATCTTCTTACCATTTTTTTCTACCTGGTAAGCACCCACATGTTGTGTAATTCCACCTGCTTCTTTATCTGCAACTCTTGCTGAACGGATCTTGTCAAGAAGAGAAGTCTTACCATGGTCAACGTGTCCCATAATAGTAATAACCGGTGGTCTCTCTTCAAGATTTGTATCTTCTCCAGCATCATACGCTTGGACATAATCAAGCTCATCAAGAGGGTTCATGGTAGTGACTTCTACTTCAAACTCTTCTGCAAGAATTTCTATCTCATCTTTACTCAAAAAGTCATTTTTCGTTACCATCATACCCAGTGCAAAAAGTACTTTGACTACTTCACCAACACTTTTGTTTACTTTTTCAGCAAACTCATATACCCTGACATTTTCAGGGATTTCAATGGAAGTAACAACTTCAGTACTCTCTTCTTTCACATACTTTTTACGTTTACCGCCACGTTTAAGAGAACGTTTCTGTTGAGGACGGAACGGTTGTCTGCCTTTTGTTGGCCCACCACTTGCCGCTTCTCTTTTTTTCATCTCTTCTTTACGTTTTTGTTCTTGTCTCATCATCTCTTCATAAATATTTTTATCAGAGAAATCCAAAAGTACAACTTCTTCTTCACCAAAACCGGAACTTATTTCACCACCCATACTCTCATGATTGAAAATATCTATTTTTGTACCGGAATCTCTAGCTTCAGCTACTTTCTTTGGTTTCTTTTTAGCCACATACGGCGTTTGGTCACCCATAGAGATCTTGGTCCCTGCTCTTACTGGTGCAGGCTTTGCTTTTCTGACAATTTTAATACCGCCGCGAGATAATGTTCTTCTCTTTGGCTTCTCCTGGCCTTCTGCTGCTGCAGGTGTCTTTTCCGGCTCTGTTTTTTTACTGACAACAGAGATCCCTTTACGTTTCTTCACCTCTTTAACTACAGGTTTTTCAACAGTTTTTTCAACAGGTTTTTCAACTGTTTCCATTACTTTTTCTGTAACTACTTCAGTTTCTTCTGTTTCAGGAAGCTCTTCTCTAGCAGTAACTTTTTCATTCTCTTTTGCTGAAGTCTCTGCAACTTTACTCTCTGCTACTGTTTCAGGAACTTTCTTTTTCACCACTGTGATTTTTGTTTTACTGCCTGGCTTCTTAAAGTCTTTTGGTAATGTTCCGCTAATCGCATAATCTACGAGAATACCAGCATTTTCCATACTGATTGTACTGTTGGCTGCTTTTACATCAAAACCTAATTCTTTGGCTTTGTCTAGCAAATCCGCGTTTGACAATCCAGCTTCATCTGCTATTTCTTGGATTTTAACTTTATCCATTCTTGATTAACTCCTTTAATATAATGCAACTGCTTGCATGAGCTGACTACTGGGTCAACTGTTTGATAATGGCTGCAAATCGTTCTTCATCTTGTTTAAAACGTTTGATTAAGCCTTTGATTTTTTTTTCATCTGTACTGCAAATATCACAAAGGTAAAAACTTCTTCCTTTACCATCAAATGCTACCACATCTTTACCCTCATGTTTTAATCGGATCAAACTGTTTTGAGGATGTCTGCTGCGGCAGGCGATGCACATTCGTATAGGCTGTGATTTTTTCATGCGTATTATACCTAAAAAGAGATTAAGCGTACAGCTTAATTTTTGGTTGTGACACCATTATTATCTAAAGAGAGTGTAAAAACTCTAAACTGCGGGAAACGTGCCTGTAGTGCCTGTGCGATTTTATCTGCATCTTTATCATAAACAAGATTGAAAAAAGTAGAGCCTGAACCTGAAAGTGTACTCATCAGAGCACCATGCTTTAATGCAAGTTTTTGTACATCAAAAAGTTCCGGCATCATTTTCATACGTCTTGCCTGATGCAGTTTATCTTTAGATGCAATACGCAGCAGGTCCCAGGACTCACTCATGAAAAGTGCTGTCATGTATGCTGCCCGTGAAAGTGAATAGACTGTCTCTTCTTTTCTATACATTTTAGGCAGGACTGTACGTGATTTGGCTGTAGAGATAGTACGATTAGGCACCACCACTACGGCTCTGAGGTAGTCAGGCATACGTCTCTTTTTACTATAAACACGGTCCCCTTCAACACATGCGACATTAAATCCACCCATGACCGCTGGTGTAATATTATCTGGATGGTGTTCATAGCGAAGTGCCTGGTTAAGGATCTCTCTTTTGTTATATCTTACACCCGCTGCCGTATATGCACCACTCAATGCTGCTACGATTACTGCGGAAGAACTTCCTAAGCCTCTTGAGATAGGTATACGATTATGAAATTCAAATCTGAAATTATTGCTTCTGCCGGCAAGTCGTTTATAGTTTTCGTTAAAAATGCTTAAAAATAGAGAATTTTTTTTAATCTTGGGATTATCCGCACCCTCACCATGTGTAGAAATGCTTAAAAATTTTGAAGGCTTAATGATGATTTCATTTCTTAAATCTACAGCAAGACCCAAGGTGTCAAATCCTGGTCCCAAGTTTGCAGATGTGGCTGGTACGCTTACAAACATATATTACTTTTTTCCTTTATTTAAAACGCTTTGGGAATAAAATCCCAAAAACTGTACTGACGCTATCTCACACCTTACTGTATACTACACTGCGTTAAATTCAACCGTTGGCTTATGTAAAAGCTATTAATTTTCATTAAACAGCCGGCAGTATGTACTCAGGTGTTGATTCTTCATCTATCACAAGATCTTGAATACTTTGAGGCAATGTAAAATTTGCATTGACTGGGTGTTCAAATTTTTTTGTAATTATAGTCTCTTTTTCCTTGATAAAATAGAGATTGCCTACTGCTTTGATAGGTTCTCCTCCATTTAATGCAAAACCACTACACCCCATACATTTGATACCCCGTACAATTTCTATGGTTTTAAGCATAATATAGGTAAGTTTTATAGCCATATAGGAGCCGGGGCCTCTTGTATAGATCATCATTGAAATTTCATATTCATTGATACATTCATTGATCAAAGGTAAAAGGACTTCAGAAGTTTTTTTATCACTCGAAATCGTTTTGATAAGTCTATCATCTTCATATACTCCTACAAGAAGCGGTGAAGAAATGGAGATGATAAGAAGTGTATATTTATGCGAAAGATTTTGCAAATGCTCTACTTTGCAACTCTTCTACTGCAACAAGTTCATAATTCTTACTCTCTGAGAGCAGTTTACTTGTCAGTTGATAGTTAAGATTATGGCTCCCGGCAAAAGACTCATACTTTGCCAATATATTATATCCTGAAACCATCATATCACCCATGGCATCCAAGATCTTATGTCTTGCAAACTCATTGTCAAAACGTAATCCTTCAGGATTAAGTACTTTATGATCATCCAATCCTATGGCATTTTGGAGCGTTGCTCCAAGTGCAAGATTTTGACTCTGTAAGTACTGAATATCTTTAGCAAACCCAAATGTTCTAGCTCTTGCGATCTCTTCAACAAAGTTGTGCGTACTAAACTCAAACTTTTCACTCTGCTCACCTATAACAGGGTGATCGAATTTGATTCTAAAATCAAATGTTGCACTGTCACTTGGTAAAAGCCGTACAAACTTATCACCATCTTTTATCTCAACGGGTTCTTTTACACAGATAATTTTCTTAGGTGCATCCAACTCTTCGATACCCGCTTCATCAAGTAAAAGACAGAACGAAATAGAAGAACCGTCCATGATAGGCATTTCATTCCCGTCAACGATGACCCGCATATTGTCAATACCGTAGGCATACACTGCAGAGAGGAAATGTTCAATAGTTGAGATAAAACCTTTCTCACTCCCGATCACTGTAGCCATACGGGTATCGATAACCGAAGAAGGAGAGAGTGGGATATTCAGAGCCAGGTCTTCACGATAAAACACGATACCCGCATCTGCACCCAGAGGTTCAAGCCTAAGCTTGATAGGCTCACCCTTATGCAAACCGATACCGATGACTTCAACAGATTTTTTAATCGTCCGTTGTTGCATTACTCTCCCTTTTCTAATTTTTTATTGCCGATATTATAGTGTAATATCGCTATGATTGCAAAGTATAACCTTCCAATATGAATTATTTATGTATTATTTCCCAACAATGATCTTATCTGCCGCCTTGAATACATCATCTATATTTGTCTTGATCCAGCCCGCATCGAACCATTCGACAGGCCTTACTTCTATCCCCTGGATCAAAATACCAAAGTGCAAATGGTCCCCCAGTGCCAGGCCGGACATACCGGTTTTTGCTATGGTCTGTCCGGCACGTACTTTATCACCCTCTTTTACAAGCATCTGTGAACAGTGGCCATACAGTGTGTAGAGTCCCATCCCGTGATCGATCATCGGCATATTCCCATAAATACCGTTTTCATTGGCATACACCACGGTACCGGGATTTGATGCTTTGATCGCCGCCATCTTTGTACTGGCAAGATCATACCCTACATGATAGGAGTGGGATACTTCATTCTCTTTAGTCCCATAATAATAATGTCTTTCATCACCATAACTTGCGACCTTTGCACCATTTCTAAGAGGATAGAATTTCTTCATTTTCCATGAATCTATCATTTCGTTTGAAACATTAGTACTTAAAGTATGAATAAGCTCCTCATTCTTTAATCTCATAGTTTCATTAATCGCTCTAAGTTTCTCCAGTCTATTCTCTATGCCTGCATATTTTGGATCACTGGAAGCAAGGTCTGTAATTTTTCCATCAATGAATTTATCTGTTGCTCTGATCCATGAAACCTTATACTTATGATTTTTAAGATAAAAAGGAATATCTGTTACGCGTCTGTTTTTTGCCAGGTCCGTAGCAATAATTTTTGCTGAAAAACTTGTTTTTGTAAATGGCCAAGCAATAAGTGCTGCATAATAGCCCTCTTTTTTATACGGTTCTACTTGAAATTTTTTTCCTGCAGCCTGAACATAAAGCGTATCTAAATTTTCATCTTCAGCCTGAAAGACAACCAATGCACTACCACCCTGTGTAATGCTGTATGAATTTGAAAGTACATTTACATTTGGACGTTTATAATCAACATTGATGTTGATGATCTTTTCAGCTTTATTACCTTCAAAGAAGTTCCACATACTGCTGTCACGCACCAATACTTTCAACGTTAAACGTTTCGCTTTTGGATCAAGTATTTTACTCTTCGGATATTTAACCAACAGTATTTGTTCTTTTATGTTTTTTTTAAAATTCCCTTTTCCTACAATAAGACTCTTCTGCCCATCACTCAAAACAAGTTCAAAGTTTTTCAACCCTCTATTATCTGTCAATTTTATTTTAAGAGGATCTTTACGGTTCCAGAATACACTTTCACTACTGTGTACAACAGGAGACACTCTCTCAAACTCAGGTGCGGTATAGACATACCCTGCGCCGGAAAGCAAACCTAACAACAACAATCCGGTTATTATCTTGCCTGCACCTTTTTTATGCTTTCTTCTTCTCATCCAATAATCCTAATTCTATTATCTTTTTTAAAATTGTATCTATACTTTCTTGTAATTCACTTTCTTTTATCGTAAAACCTGCAGCAACTTTATGTCCGCCACCACCAAATGATATAGCAATCTTTGACACATCCACTGTTTTGCTGCGCAATGATATGCGTATACCATTTTCTAACTCCACAGCAAAAAGTGCTATCTCTACTATAGCTAAAGAACGGGCATGATCTACAATACCTTCCATATCTGGCATACGGGCACCGGATGCAGCGATATCATCTTGCGTAACCATCAGTGTTGCCACTTTCCCCTCACAACAAAGGTTTAAATTTCCCAAAGCTTTTTCTAAAATACGTAAAGAGCTCAACGATCCTCTCTGTGTAAAGTGAAAAGCTATCTTGGTTGGTTCTGCTCCTATACCTACTAATTCTTTCGCCACTTCAAATACCTCTTGATTGACACTGCTTGTCGTAAAATATCTGGTATCTGACAAAAGTGCTGCGTAGAAACAAGTAGCAGCATCTGCTTCTACGGGATAAAGTACTTTAAAAAGTTTGTATGCCACTTGAGAAGCTGAAGCATATGCCGGTATAACAACATTTACTGTTCCGTAATACTGATTACTCTCATGATGATCTATATTTAATATCTCTCTACCTTCAAGATTAAAACCTAATCTATCCACACTACCACAATCACATGCGATAATAAGACTTTCCTCAAAATCCATTTTATGTTTTATTTTTTCAAACAAAGGAAGAAAATCTAAATACTGAGGCAACATATTGGATGCATTGACTATTTCTACCCTTTTTGTTTTATCCTTGCTAAGTATATTAAAAATACCCAAACCTGTACCAATGGTATCTGCATCTGGATTTAAATGGGTAAGTATAGTAATATTTTTAAAACGTCCCAATTGCTCTTTTACTTCCAAAACAGGAAATCTATACTCTGTCATATATTCACTTTCTTATGGGGATTTTAAATAAGTTGAAGTTCTTTAATACTATATTATAGCAAAAATATGTTACCTAAATGTTACTCTACTTTCATCGATAGATCTATCCAGTTCGCCTGATGAATAATACTCCCGGAGCTAATCGCATCTACTCCTGTCATCGCTATCATTTTAATTGTATCAAGCGTGACATTACCGCTGGATTCAAGTAAAATGTGTGGATAGTTTTTATTTCTATAGGCTACTACTTCTTTTGTCTCTTCCACAGACATATTGTCACACATCACAATATCAGCACCTGCTTTCATCGCACGTTTGACCATCTCCAGACTTTCGCACTCTATCTCTACTTTTGACGTAAAAGGAATTTTCAGACGTACCTCTTTCATAAAGAGATCCAGATCATCAATAGTTTGTAAATGTGTATCTTTCAGCATCAAACAGTCATCAAGACCCATACGGTGGTTGATACCCCCTCCGCAACGTACTGCATACTTTTCAAACTCACGGAGCAGTGGTCTGGTTTTTCTTGTATCAAGCAGTTTTACCCCTGTATCTTTAATGGCCTCTACATACTGTGCTGTCAGTGTTGCGATGGAAGATGCATGAAGTACCATATCTAAAATGGAACGTTCTAATGAAAGAATAGTTTTAGAATCTCCGCTAATAAAAAGTAATTTTTCACCTTTATTAAAACGATTTCCATCCTCTACTTTCCATTCTAAAGTCAGATCATACATTTTTGCAAAAGTATTCACATACTCCTGCCCTGCAAATACACCATCACTTTTAGCAATGATATAGGCTCGTATCTGTTTACCTGTACTGATACGGGAAAAAAGATCTCCTCTGCCTACATCTTCAGCAACTAACGCTTTTAGAAATGATTCTTTTAACATTATTTTATCGCCAACATACGTTCTAGTGCCAAGTTTGCATACTTAACAGTGTGCGGGTCAACCACGATTTCATTGATAGGCTTGTTATCTTCTATCGATTTTAGTGTAAGATACAAATCTTCCAGAGTTGTCTCATTCATGGTCGGACACTCAGGCTTGGTAGATGAAAGTACATACGTATTTCCCTGTCTCATTCTGTTTACCAGGTTATACTCCGTGCCTATAGCTACTTTCTGCTCAGGATCGAGATCATTCACATATTTGATAAGCTGTGAAGTGGAACCGGAGAAATCTGCTGCAGCAACGATCTTTGGGTCACACTCCGGATGTACGGCTATCTTGATACCGGGGTATTTGTTACGGTAGAACTCTATATCATCCAGAGTGAAAAGCTGATGTACTGAACAAAAACCGTTGAAACAGATAACATCTGCCTCTTTTGGGTCACATTCTCCTACACCGATAACACACGATTTGAGTCCCATCTGAATAGCAAAATTCTGTCCGAGACATCTATCCGGAACAAAAAGGATTTTTTTACCACTCTCTAACCCTTTTTCAATGATCTTAAAGGCATTCGAAGAGGTACAGACCAAACCACCCATCTCTCCCACTTTTGCTTTCACTGTTGCATCAGAGTTGATATAGGTAATAGGCAAAATATTCTCTTTAGGGATACCACGCTCTACCATATAGTTCACGGAATCATCAAAATAACTTCCATCTATCATGCGAGCCATGGCACAACAGGCCATTTTAGGCATCAATACACGTTTCTCAGGTGCGATCACTTTTACACTCTGCCCCATAAACCCTACGCCACAAAAAACCACCCATGGATTTTTATCTGCTTTACATTTACGTGCAAGTTCAAGACTGTCACCCGTAATATCTGCCATTTCAAACACTTCATCACGCTGATAGTAGTGCGCAACCACTGTTACATCAAGTTTTTTCTTAAGTCTTTCTATCTCAGCTTTATAATCTATACTCATTCTTATCCTTAAATACAAGTATGTCATCCTCACACTTAACACGGGGATCCACAATCAAATATTCTATGAAATTGCAGATTTCCAATCAAATTGAAAATGACAAGAGGCTATATAATATAGCTATTTTATCAAAATTCGGTTAAAATTGCAGAATAAATTAAAATTGTGGAATAATCATGGAACTACTTAATCAAAATATCATTCTTTATCTTGCAGCATACCTTATAGCAGGAATTCCTTTTGGGTATCTTTTGGCTAAAAAATTTGCAGGCGTAGACATTAAAAATGAAGGCAGTGGCAACATCGGAGCCACCAATGTACTGCGTGTCGTAAAAGAACAGAACCCCTCTCTTGCTAAAAAACTGGGTGCAGCAACACTCTTTTTGGATGCCGTTAAAGGTATCGTTGTTATCTTGGTTGCCAAAATGTTAGGTGCTCCGGAAAGTGTACTTTGGACAATAGCTGTACTTGCTGTTGTAGGACATTGTTTCTCAGCATTTCTATTTTTCGAAGGGGGAAAAGGTGTTGCCACAGGCTTTGGTGTCTTTCTTGTAATGATGCCTATTCCCGCTCTTATCGCTATTGCCGTATGGTTAGGTGCGAGTAAAGGGTTGAAGATCTCATCACTCTCTTCACTTATCGGACTAATAGCCTTTATCATCGCTTCTTATGTGATCTATCCTGAAGTACCTGGCATTGGTTCACATGCGCCTATCTGGATCATTGCCTTTATCATCTTTTATAAACACATCCCAAATATCATAAGACTCTTCAATAAAGAAGAAGGTAGGCTCTAGGATGACTATTCATATAGAGGCTCTAGCATTTGATGTGATCGTCGGTCTGCTTGACTTTGAACGAGATAGACCACAACGTGTCATCATTGATCTGGAAGCATCTTATGACTATACTGATGAAAACTTTATTGACTATGCAGATATGGTATTTTTAATACAAAATGAACTCAAAGAGAAACGCTATAAGCTTCTTGAAGAGGCCCTTTTGGGAGTAAAAAACATACTTTATGCTACTTACCCACAACTTAAAACACTTACACTTAAAATTTCTAAACCTAACATTCTCCCTGATTGCAGTGTTGCATTAAGTAACAGATGGAAATTCTAAAATTTAAAAAAACTTTCAGAAACCCTATTATTTATGCTATAATATTAAATAAATCTTAAAAGACAAAGGTTCACTTATGAGAGTATTAATCGTTGATGATGATGTAACATTAAGCAAAACACTTTCTGATAAACTTATAGAGAGTGGCTACCAGGCAGATATAGCAGAAAATCTTGGTGATGCAAAATACTACCTTGATATCAGAAACTATGATCTTGTGCTGCTTGGCTGGACACGAAGTGGTGATAATAGTATCAATATCATTGCTGATATAAAAAACAGTGCACACAAAACATCTGTGATCGTCCTCTCTGAACGTGAAGATAAAGAGAGTGAGATAGAAGCACTGCGTTCCGGTGCGGATGACTTCATAAGAAAGCCTCTTGATTATGAGATTCTACTTGTACGCATTGAGGCAAAACTTCGTTTTGGTGCTTCTAATATTATCGAAATCGAAGACCTCATTATCAATCCTGAAGAAGAAAAAATCATTTACCAGGGGAATGAAATTGAGCTCAAAGGTAAACCTTTTGAAGTACTTACTCATTTAGCAATGCATAAAGACCAAATCGTCTCCAAGGAACAGCTTCTTGATGCGATCTGGGAAGAACCTGAGCTTGTTACACCTAATGTAATTGAAGTAGCTATTAACCAAATTCGTCAGAAAATGGATAAACCACTGGATATTACAACCATAGAAACTGTAAGAAGACGTGGTTATAGATTTTGTTTTCCTAAAAAGATATCTTAAGTACAATTAATTCAAACTGCCTCTTTGGAGAAGTACAAAATGCTTCTCTTTCCGTCAAAAATAACAGAGAAAAAAGATTTTTATTCTATTTTAAATAAAGCATAAGCTTTGTTGAGTTATAACTCGTATAAATAACTTAATAGAGCATATCTTACAACGATAAATATAGCTCAAACAGAGGATAAAATGGCCCTTTTAATAAATGATGAATGTATTGCATGTGATGCATGTAGAGAAGAGTGTCCCAATGAGGCAATTGAAGAGAATGATCCGGTTTACATTATAGATGCAGATAGATGTACTGAGTGTGTAGGTCACTTTGATGAACCTCAATGTATTGCTGTGTGTCCTGTTGATTGTATAATTCCAGATCCTGACAATGTTGAAAATATTGAAGAGCTTAAATTTAAATTCAAACAACTTCAAGAAGAAGAGTAATAATAAGTCATGGCTAAACGAACCGCAATCATTGATATCGGTTCAAATTCAGCCAGACTTGTTATCTTTGAAAAAACAAGCCGTTATGGCTTTCACCTTATTTGTGAACAGAAATCTAAAGTTCGCATAGGAGAAGGTGCTTATGAAAAAGACGGTTATCTCCAACCTATCGGTATAAAAAGAGCTTTCTTCACCCTCCAATCCTTTCTTCATACTATAGAAAAATACCAAGCACATAAAACACTTTGTGTCGCTACTTCCGCATTGAGAGATGCACCAAACGGAAAACTTTTTGTTAGATGGATAAAAAAAGAACTAGGGCTTTCCATTAAGATCATCAATGGAAACAAAGAAGCAGAGTATGGAGCCATTGCTGCCAATAATCTACTTCCCATCACTAAAGGCATCACCATAGATATAGGTGGGGGCTCATCTGACATGGCACTCATCAAAGACGGAGATATTATTGATACCTATTCTCTTAATTTGGGTACAGTTAGGCTGAAAGAACTTTTCTTTGATAAAGAGATGTCTCTTAAAGAGATAAACCAAAAAGCGAAAGCCTATATACAAGTCGAACTGGAGAAGCTTCCTAAGCATTTTAAAGATACCTTGGCCATAGGGATAGGCGGTACAGCAAGAACCCTTAGTAAAGGAGTTATGAAGCAGTGCAGACATCCTTTAGATAAACTTCATGCTTTTACCTATGAGATTGATAAATTTACAGAGTATCTGCAAGCTATACCACTCTCTTCTGCAAAAAATCTCAAAAAATTCGGACTGAAAAAAAGCCGATATGATACTATACGGGAAGGAACACTTATCTGGAATGAGATACTCTCTCATATTGGAGCAAATTCAGTTATTACCAGTTCTGTCGGGGTAAGAGAAGGGGTCTTCCTTGAGCAGTCGCTAAAACAAGAAAATGTAAAATTTCCAAATAGTCTCAATCCAAGTATTACCTCTATTTTAGATAGATTTAAACCCTTTATCAACATAGAAGTAAAGAAGAAAAACAAACTTAAAATAGCCTCTGCTCTTTATCGTGAACTTCAAATAGAGATTAATGATCAACTTCAGTATAAGGCTGAGCTACTTTGGGCACTTAAACTCTCTACGATTGGTAAAACACTTACTATATACAAATCACATCAACATGCATTCTATATTGCAATGCAGGAATTAAATTACGGTTTTACCCATAGACAGATACTACTCATCTCTCTTTTGCTTCGTATGCATGGGAAAGAGCTTCTCCATAAACCTCTCTATCAGAATTTTGAACCTCTGTTACCAGAAAAGCAAACATTGCTTTGGCTAAGTTTCATTTATACCCTTACAGTATTTTTACATGAATCCTCTAACAGTGCCCATATTAAGTTCAGCTACCATAATAAAACACTGACCATTATTTCAGATAAACCCCTGTATCTTGCAAAAGAGAAAATAAAAGCGTTAGAGAAGCCTATTCCATTTGCTATTATTATAGAAGATAAAGAGAAGATACCAAAGAATAAAGAGTTGGGGATATAAGCAGGTAGCAGGTAGCAGGTAGCAGGTAGCAGGTAGCAGGTAGCAGGTAGCAGG
>CAJXJN010000026.1 GCA_913055205.1 uncultured Sulfurovum sp.
AACCCTTTCTCAGTGATTCTGCTTGATGAGATTGAAAAAGCTCATTCTGATGTTTTTAATTTACTTCTTCAAATATTAGATGATGGACGGTTGACTGATGGGCAGGGGAAAACAATTAATTTTAAAAATACTATTTTGATTATCGTACTATTATCTTATCTACTATAATCTGTAATGTAACATTGCCTCTGAAATGATTTTCATTCACCGTATAAACAATATCCACTTTAGCTCCTACTTCAAACACTTCTTTAGTTTTGAACTTCACACCTTGCATTACAAGACCCTCTTGTGCAAAAGAGAAACGTATATGTTCACCCTCTTTACCCATAGTATCTATTTGAAGTATTTCTACATTTTTTGAAATAAATTTTGGTGTAGGATTTCCTTGTCCATAAGGTTCAAATTTTTTAACCAGCCTAGTCAGATCAAAACTAATATTAGAAAATTGCAATTCACCTACTATCTCAGGATCAAGCTCTTCTTTAAGATAATTACCATTGAGATAACTTTCTTGTAATTTCTTTTTAAACCCTTTTAACTGATTTTTATGCATACTCAAACCTATGGCCGCCTGATGGCCGCCAAACTTCTCCAGATCTTCTCTACAACTATCTACAATTGCAAAAAGATCGCATGCACCAAAGCTTCTACCGCTTCCTTTGAGTAAACCCTCATTACTTTGTGTCAGTACAATACAAGGTTTTTCACATGCCCGTGCTACTCTGGCAGCAACAATGCCGACAACGCCCTCATGCCACTCTTCACCTACTACTACAATGATATCATCTTCCTCTTTTACCTGCATCATTGCTTTTTGGGTTATCTCTTGTTCTGTTGTTTTTCTAAGTGTATTGAAATCAATAAGGCGTTCCAGCCTTACTCTAGCATCATAAATATTTGTAGAACTCAAAAAGTCTACTGCAAATGAAGCATCTTCCATACGTCCGGCACTATTAAGTATAGGTGCTAAAAAGAAAGCAATATCTTCTGAACTCAACACTGACTTCTGACTATGTTCCAAATAAGCTTTTATGGCTGGCTTTGTACTTTTGCCAAGGGCTTTTATCCCAGCTAAAACCATCGCTCTGTTAATATGTTTCAGTGGCATCATATCTGCAATAATAGCAATAGAAACCAACTCCAGGTACTCCATCATATTGATCTTTACACCCAAAGCATTTTTCAATGAAGCTATAAGATACCAGGCAATTTGTGCACCACATACATCAGAAAAAGGAAAAGTACACTCCTCTTGCTTTTGATTTATAATAGCATAGGCCTCTGGTACTTCTGGTGGCAAAAGATGATGATCTGTAATAATGAGCTCTATCCCCTGCTCCTTACAAAGCCTTGCCGCATAAACTGCTGAAATACCATTATCCACTGTAATTGCCAGATCCGTTCCTTGTATACGAGGAATAATATTTGCAGAGAGTCCATATCCATCTTTAAAACGATTGGGGATGATCCACTCTACAGGATACTCGATCTCATCAAAAAAGAGTTTCATCAGTGCGGTGGAAGTTACACCATCCACATCATAATCACCAATGATAGTAATCTTTTCTTTGTTTTTCACAGCATTTACAATGCGTGCCGTAGCTTTGTCCATATCTTTAAAAGTAGAAGGTTGTGGAAGATCTTTTAAAGAGAGAAAACCCTCTTTAAAACGTGATTTTAAAAGTGTTTCTAACGCAGAAAGCGTTAATAAATTATACATCTATTTTTTTATGTTTAAATGCTGCATCTACAAATGCTAAAATAGCCGGATTTGGATTTTGAAGTCTTGAAGTAAACTCAGGGTGAAATTGTACCGCTAAGAACCATGGATGATCTACTACTTCAACTGCCTCAATAAGTCCATGAGATTCACCTGTAATATCCATACCTTTTGCTTCTAAAGCTTCTCTATATTTTGGATTGGCTTCATAGCGGTGTCTGTGTCTCTCATAGATCAGACTTGAGTCATATGCATTTCTGAGATTTGAACCCTCTTTAGTTTCACACTCATATTCTCCAAGTCTAAGTGTCCCACCCATAGGAGAAGTAGTTGTTCTTATCTGTTTTGCTCCACCGGCATCGATAAACTCATCGATAAGATAGATCATAGGATTTGAAGTATTCTCATCAAACTCAACTGAATTTGCATCTTCAAGTCCAAGAACATTTCTTCCAAATTCAATCATTGAAAGTTGCATCCCAAGACAGATACCAAGGAAAGGGATTTTCTCTTCTCTGGCATACTGAATCGCTTTGATTTTACCTTCTACACCACGTTCACCAAATCCGCCTGCAACCAAGATACCATCACAGTCATTAAGGAATTTTTGTGCTCCCTCTTCTTCTACTTTTTCACTGTCTACCCATTTGATATTTACTCTGCTGTCAAGATGTGCACCGGCATGTATAAGTGCTTCAGTCAATGATTTATAAGACTCTTTCAAGTCTAAATATTTTCCTACAAATGCTATTTTCACTTCTTGACTAGGCATAATGATTTTATGTACCAAATCGGTCCACTCATCCATTTTTGGTTGACAGTTTTCAAGTCCTAGTTGTTTACAAATAGGTGTAAGAATATCTTGTCGTAAAAAGTTAAGTGGTACTTGATAAATCGTTGAAGCATCTTCAGCAACAATCACAGAATCCTCATCTACATCACAACTATAGGCGATTTTTCGTTTAATTTCATTAGATACAGGTACTTCTGCTCTTAGTACAAGCATGTGAGGAGCAATACCAATACGTCTAAGCTCTTGCACTGAGTGTTGCGTTGGTTTTGTTTTAAGTTCACCTGCTGCTTTGATATAAGGAAGAAGTGTTACATGTATATTCATCACTTGTGTTTTACCGAATTCATGTTTCATCTGTCTAATTGTTTCTAAAAATGGTAAACCTTCTATATCACCTGTAGTTCCACCAAGTTCTACAATAAGTATATCTTTACCCTCACCTGCACGAACAATACGTTCTTTGATTTCATTGACTATATGAGGAACAACTTGGATCGTTTTACCAAGATATTTACCTTTACGCTCATTTTCAATAACCGTTTTATAGACTAATCCTGTTGTAAAGTTATTGTTTTGAGTCAGTGATGTATCTAAAAATCTTTCATAGTGTCCTAAGTCAAGATCTGTTTCTGCACCATCCTTAGTTACGAAAACTTCACCATGTTCTAATGGTGACATGGTTCCCGGATCTACGTTGATATAGGGATCAAGTTTAAGTACACCCACTCTTTGTCCTGTATGTTTAAGAAGTGTACCTATACTTGCTGCTGTAATTCCTTTTCCTAATGAACTAAGAACACCACCTGTAACAAAAATATATTTTGTTTTATTTTCACTCATCTAACATTTTCCTTTAATTTATGCAACAATTGGCATAATAATTGTAATAAAATTATCGTCTTTCACAATAAATGGTAAATTTGGTTCATTAAATTCTATTGTAAATTCACTTTTATCGATTTGTGAAATAAAATCTAAAATATATTTACTATTAAAAGAAAGTTCAAATTTATCATTTAGACCTGTATTAATTTCTAATTCTGTTTTTGCTTCAACATTATCTGCACTTAAAGAATTAAATATAATGACATCTGAAAGCAATGTCATTTTAATTTCCTGAGATATAGTAGTGATCATTTTAATGGCATCTATCATCTCTTTTTTGGGAAGTGCAATTGAATGTTTAACCGTTGAAGGTATAATTCTTTGATAATCCGGAAATTTACCATTGATAAGTCTGGTATAGAAAAAATAATTTTCATTTGTAATAATAAGATTTGTTTCATCAAAGTAAATATCAATTTGGTCTAAAAATAGTTTTTGTATTTCCAAAATAGCTTTTTTAGGAACAATTAAAGAGAGTTCTTCATTATTTGAACTTTGAATTGTTGCAATAGCCAATCTTCTTGTATCTGTTCCCACTAAATCAGTAGAATCATTTTTAATATTGATAAGAGCACCGTTAAGTTCAAATTTCGGATTGTTGGTATCTATGGCAGGAGAGATTTTTTTAAGATTTTGGATAAGACTTAAAGAATCCAAGGTGATTTGAGGTTTATCTTCAGTACTTGGGAAATTTGGATAAGATTTTGGATCAAATGTCGGTAATTTGAATTTAGAATGTTTTTGTTTGATAATAAGTGTATTATCCAATAATTCTAAAGTAATTTCATCATCTTTTAGAATACGGATAATATCAAGTAATTTTTTACCATTAGCAGTAAATGAACCTTCTGATTCAATGGCAATATGATCTGTAACAATTTTTAAACCAATTTCACTATCTGTTGCCTTAATAATACATTTATCATTTTGTGAATTAAACAGTATATGCGAGGTGATTTGACTCGCATCTTTTTTTTCTAAAAAAGGTTGTAGATTGATGAGTATTGATTCTATAATTTGTTTTTCTGCTCTTATCTTCATAGACTCCCCTTATTTTTAATAATTTAGTACGTAGTAGTAGTTCAACATGAAAATGTGAAAAACTATTCTATTGCCTGTCTTGCCGTTATTTTATGTGTGTTTAACTTTTTTTAAACATTCACATTTATTCACTTTTAAAATTATATCTTTTTTTTATTCAAGTTTTATAAGTCAATTCTCAAGATTTTGTGTATCGGTATGAATTTTATTTGAGAGTTCTTCCAATAATACTTTAAAGTTCTCATCATTATCTATAATTTCGTTGATCTTTTTCAT
The DNA here is from genome assembly GCA_913055205.1 of uncultured Sulfurovum sp. Classification (GTDB taxonomy): domain Bacteria; phylum Campylobacterota; class Campylobacteria; order Campylobacterales; family Sulfurovaceae; genus Sulfurovum. Next base: position 4,719 of record CAJXJN010000026.1, read on the forward strand.
AGCATGGGAGATAGCTGTATGGTCTTTCATACCGAAATACATAGCAATCTGAGGCATAGAATTCGGTGTAAGATTACGAGCCAAATAAATAGCTGTTCTTCTAGCATTGACTACAGCTTTTGTACGTTTTTTTGATTTGATGTCCGAAGGTTTTATATTGAGTTCTTTAGAGACGATTTTAACAATATCGTCAATGGTAACATTTTCTTTTTTTTCTTTAAGTTGATCTTTAATGGCATTTTGTGCGAAATCTAAAGTGATCTCTTGGTTAAGCATAGAGGAGAGTGCATTCAGTTTGATGATGGTTCCTTCTATTTCCCGTATATTATCTCCCATATGTGTAGCAATATAATTAACAATTTCATTCTCCAGTCTTATACCATCTAATTCACATTTTTTCTGGATAATAGCAATTTTTGTTTCAAGTCCAGGTGGTTGAATATCTGCCATAAGTCCCCACTCAAAGCGGCTTTTAAGTCTATCTACAAGTCCGGCGATTTTATTAGGTTGTCTATCTGAAGTGATAACGATTTGTTTATTGGCATTATAGAGTTCATTAAAGGTATGAAAGAATTCTTCCTGAGTTTGTTCTTTTCTACTTAAAAATTGTATATCATCAATAAGCAGCAGATCGCATTCTCTAAATTTATCTCTAAATCTATCCATGGTTTGGGAACGCAGATGGGAAGTAAATGAATTCATGAATTGTTCAAGAGTGGTATAAATAACAGTTTTCCCTAAGTCTATATGATAATTACCAATAGCTTGAAGTAAATGGGTTTTACCCAATCCTACACCACCATAGATAAAGAGTGGATTATATTGTTTTCCGGGTCTTTCTGCGACGGACTTTGCTGTAGTATATGCAAATTGGTTAGAGTCACCTACAATAAAACTGTCAAAGGTAAGAGAGGGGTTCAGGTAGGTACTTTTGGAACTGCTTTTTTCACTGCTTTGTTTGGTTGTTGCTACAGAGGTTTGTTTTGTCTGTTTTCCTACGGTAATTTCTATTTCAGGCTTGACCTCATTTTGAAGTTCAAAAAGATGCATCAGTTTATCGGTATATTTTGTTTTTACCCATTTTGCTATAAGCATATTGGGTGCATTAAAATAAACAATATTACTTCTGGAACGTTTGGTATCATAGATCAGTTTTTTAATATAGCGTTCATACTCTGTTTCACTTATCTCTTTTTTAAGTTCAAAAAGTACTTTTTGTCCAATATTCATTTTGTTTTCACCCTTGATATTTTTTCTGTGTGAACAGATTTTCACATTTTGAAAGTATTCAAATTCTTAATGTGAATAACTTCCGGTATTTTAGCTAATATAAGCTAAAATAAGGGTATTAAACAGAGTTGAATAATTTTATTCACTATGTGAACAAAGGTGTGAATGAATATTTTAGGAATAGACCCCGGAAGCCGTAATTTAGGCTATTGTATACTATATTGGGATGGGAAAAAGTTTTCACTTGTTGAGGCAGGTTTACTTAAAATCAAGACCAAAGAGCTGCAAGAGCAGATAGTTGAGCTTGTAGAGGGCATTGACATCATTTTGAAGGCTCATAAAGTAGATGAAGTAGCCATAGAAGATATCTTTTTTGCCTATAATCCAAAGTCTGTTTTAAAGCTCGCACAATTTAGAGGAGCACTCTCGCTAAAGATACTCCAAGAGATTGGATATTTTTATGAATATACTCCTTTACAAGTGAAAAAAGCAGTCACAGGAAATGGTAAAGCAGCCAAAGAGCAAGTGGCATTTATGGTAAAAAGATTACTGGGTATTAAAAAAGAGATAAAACCACTTGATATTACAGATGCAATGGCTATTGCATTGACACATCTGCAAAGAGTAAAGATGAGACCCGTTAAATAAACGACAATAGTTTGTCGTTTATAGGGTCGAAACCAAAAGTGATGTCGCTTGCGACCACTGACGGAGACTATAGAGAAACGACAATAGTTTGTCGTTTATAGGGTCGAAACCAAAAGTGATGTCGCTTGCGACCACTGACGGAGACTATAGAGAAACGACAATAGTTTGTCGTTTATAAGGATGAAGTCAGAGTGTTATCCTGACAAGCGGGAGAAAATGCCTTGGGTATGAAACGAAGTGAATCCACGACGGCAAAACAGATTACTATGGTTTTATTTGCTCACCTTTTTTAATTTGACCATTTTTCTTTACTGAGATCATACGTTTTTCAGGTATAGAAAATGTAGATTTTTTATGACCGGCAACAGATTCCTCTATGATCTTATCATACAGATAGATATCATTTTTAAAATAGGCCAGTCCATCTTCTTCATAGACTGTAAAATAGAGTATATGTACAGGGATGGATTTACGTAATCCTATAGTAGTGGGTTTATTTGTAGCAATGATCTCTTCTATATCACTACGTGAATAATTCCCTTTAGCATGTTCAAGCAATACATCCATTAACTCAAAAGGTTTCTCAACCCTCATACACCCTGAACTGTAGATCTTGTAACGTCTTGTAAGCAGTGTTTTGTTATCGGTATCATGGAGATATACAGCATATTTATTGGGAAACATGAATTTGATACGGCCTAAAGCATTGTTGTCTCCTGGAAACTGTACAAAACGGTAGGGTACACGTTTTTCACTTTTTTCATAAGGATCAAGCATTTCCTGGGTAATTTCTATCTCTTTTTTTCCGGAGAAGACATGAATATTATGCTCTTTCAGATACATAGGATTTTCTCTGAGTACATGGATCAGATCTCGTTTAATGAGATTATCCGGAATGGTCCAGGTAGGGTTGATCACCATGTATTCTATCTTGTCATCGAAAAGTGGTGTAGGTCTGTCTATACGTCCCACTACTATTCCCATTTTTATTATCATTTCATCATTTTTGTAATAACGTAAATTAAAGTCAGGAATATTTACTTCGATATACTCATCTTCAAAGTGTTTCGGATAGAGTTTGGTTTTATCCAAATTCGTGATAATGGCTTGTATATTCTTCTTTGCAGGCTGATTGAGATAGTAGGTCATTACTTTATCGACCATACCGTCCACTTTAAGCAGATAACGTTTTTGATACGTGATCACGGCATTTCGAAGAGCAGTATCGAATTTTTTATCCAATGGAGCGGTTTTCGGGTAGTCACCGGAAATCTGCAGGCGTTTTTTGATTTGCAGGATACGGTCAGACCGGTCTCCTAATTTTAAAGGGGTATTGCTGTATTTGATCTTTGGAAATTTATCCATGACACGATAGTTCTTCAAAAGAGTTACTAATTTCCTGTACCGTTTTTCCATAGGGATGAGTGAAGTCAGATATGTATAGATATTTCCCTCAACGATAGCAGAAACAAGTTGGTCCTGGTCGGGAAATGCTTTAGGAGACATTTCCCAATTTACTTCAATATCGTCACTTGCTTTAAGTGCTTTGAATTTTTTTTGTACCAAGTCCCAATCCACATCACCCTGTACGATGAAACGTACCAGACGCACCATAGAGTTTGTAAGCATCAGATCAAGTCTTGCATAAACAGCCGCTTTTTTATTTTGGGATATCTCTCCATTGTCAAGAAGGAAAAAAAGGCGTTTGATCGCTTTTTGGTCAAAAGGTTTATTTTTATAGTTAAAAAGAGGATCTTTAAGAGCCTGAATAAGCTGACTCAACTTTTTTTCATTTTGAGTTCCTATCCATAGAGGTCTGTTGCCTGTTTGTGCATAAAGGTTTTCTACAATAGTCTTGTTTTGACCTTTAAGATGTGTGTGCAGTGTGTTTTGAATATTATTACTGATATTTTCTATACTTAGTGTTTGAGCATAAGCAGAAAGTTGAATAATAACAAAGAATAAAAATAATTTTAAGTTTTTCAAAAAAGCATTTCCTTAAACATCTTTATATTTTTTATCAATAAGTTTGAGATATTTCTTAGGGGTTACCTCTTTCATTGCTTGGGCCAACCATTGTATTTGAAACCATGCTGCCCCGGAATCTCTCAGATCAAAATAATTTTTGAGACTCCGTATGTTAAAAGTGACTACCATATCGACCTTCCAGTTATCAGAGACGATGTGTTTAAACCCATCACCCACATTTCTTTTTTTCTTACCACATTGTAATGCTTCAAAAAGAGCTTCAGCATTACCTCTATGTTCTTCGAGGAAAGGAAGAGAAGATTTTGCTACAGCATTGTTGATAAATGTATTGTCTTTATGATACTGAAACAACAATTTGTCATAAATCGCACGGATCTCTATGGTAAGATACGCTTGATCGGAGATCACAAAAAGATTGAATCCAAGTAATTTTTCTAAAAAGAATGTAAAGCTGTCTTTTGCTTCAAAAGAAGCAACGAATGCGTTGATGACATTTGACATTGTATAGCGTGTGCTTCGTACAGAAATAGCCTGGAGTCTGTGTCTGGCATGTTCTTGCAGTACACCTCTTGAAGTTCCTTGTATCAAAAAACTTAATGTAGCATGTTCTATAATGGAATGATGATGATGTACCCATGCAAGGTTGGAAAGCAGATCAGAATTTTCAATGCTGTTAATAGCATTTGTATCCATATTTGTCATGGCATGCTTCACACACTCATTCTCAGAGTTTTCAAAACTGTCATAACAGGTTCTTGCTGCGATCTCGGCAACCCCAAGACCACTCTCTTGTAGCAGTGTTACAGTAGGTTTTTCATACTCAATGTGATACATTTGCATAGGAGACTCCATTATAATTTAGATACAATTATAGCAAATATTTTTATATAATAAATTGTTAGTCAGGATACTATAGTAATGCAGGCAAATGAAAGATTTTTTAGTTTTGAAGAGGATTTTAGAGATCCTTATGCAAGAGACCGGGATAGAGTACTCCACTGTAGCTCATTCAGACGTTTGGAATATAAAACGCAAGTTTTTTTAAATCATGAAGGAGATTACTTTCGTACACGTTTAACCCATTCGCTTGAAGTAAGTCAGATCGCACGAACACTTTCCCGTATGCTTGAACTCAATGAAACACTCGCAGAAGTCATTGCACTTTCACATGACCTGGGGCATACACCTTTTGGTCATGTAGGAGGGGATGAGCTCGATACATTGCTTAAAGCCGATGGGCATCAGTTAGGATTTGAACATAATTTTCAGTCTTTCAGGGTGTTGACAAAACTGGAAAAACGCTATAAAGATTTTGATGGACTGAATCTTACTTTTGCCACACTGGAGGGTGTTCTGAAACACTCCTATCCCTATAAAAAATCTTTTTTGGAGGATCTGGATGTACGTTTTGACTTAGATAAACATCCTTCACTTGAAGCAATGGTGGTGGACCATGCAGATGAGATAGCCTATACTTCACATGACATTGATGACGGCATTAAATACGGACTCATTACTTTTGATGATTTGTTGGAAGATGCACTTTGTCTTAGAGTAGATGAGATGGTACAAAAAGAAGGTATTAAAAGAGGTGAAAAACTTTACCGCCATCGCTTTGTTGCAGGACTTATTAAGTTGCTGGTAGAAGATTTTATAGAAAACTCAAAAGAGGGTGTTAAAAAACATCGTAAAGATTTGCCTATTGTGGCGACTTTGGACGCAAAATCACCCGTGCCGGCAGGTTTTTCAAAACAGACCCAAACAGAACTTAAAAAGCTTAAGAAATTGCTTTTTTTCAAACTCTACAGACATGAGAAAATAGTACGTAAAATGTATGCGGGGAAACAGTGTATCAAAGGACTATATACGGCATTTACTGAAGATATAGATCTTTTACCTCCGCACCAAAAAGAGCTTTTTGAGGTACGCAACAAAGAGCGGGTCATTGCAGATTATATTGCAGATATGACAGACAGATATGCCATGAAAACCTATCATGAAATGTACGGGTTTTCATTATAGAAGAAAATTTGGGTATAATTCGCGAAAATTATTGAGGTTCAGACCTTAACTTTAGGACATTTTATGCAAAAAATTAAAAACATTGCTGTTATTGCACACGTTGACCACGGTAAAACAACACTTGTTGATCAACTGCTTCAACAAAGCGGAACATATGAAGCACACCAAGAGGTACAAGAGAGAGCGATGGACTCTGATGCTATCGAAAAAGAGAGAGGGATCACGATCCTTTCTAAAAATACAGCTATTACCTATGGTGACCACAAGATCAACATTATAGACACTCCGGGCCACGCCGACTTTGGTGGAGAGGTAGAGCGTGTACTTAAAATGGTAGACGGTGTACTTATGCTTGTTGATGCACAAGAAGGTGTTATGCCACAGACTAAATTCGTACTTAAAAAAGCAATTGCACTTGGACTTATTCCGGTAGTTGTTATCAATAAAATTGACAAAGATGGTGCAGAGCCGGACAGAGTTCTTGATGAAATGTTCGACCTTCTTGTTGCACTTGAAGCAAACGAAGAGCAACTTGAATTCCCGGTACTTTACGCAGCTGCAAGAGACGGTTATGCAAAATGGGAAATGGAAGATGAAAACAAAGACATGACACCACTTTTTGAAGCGATCATCGAAAAAGTACCATATCCAGTTGGTTCACCAGATGCTGATACACAAGCACAGGTATTTACACTTGATTCTGACAACTTTGTTGGTCGTATCGGTATTACACGTATCTTTAACGGTAAAGTGAAAAAAGGTGATGAGTATGTACTTGTAAAAGCTTCAGGTGAAAAGTCTAAAAGCCGTATCTCCAAGCTTATCGGATTTAAAGGTCTTGAGCGTATGGAGATCCAGGAAGCAGAAGCTGGTGATATCGTAGCGATCGCAGGATTTAATGATATTGATGTAGGTGACTCTATCTGTGATCCAAAAAACCCGGTAGCACTTGATCCTATGCATGTTGAAGAGCCTACACTTTCAGTTATCATGTCGGTAAATGATGGTCCTTTGGCCGGTACAGAAGGTAAACACGTTACTTCTAACAAAATTCAAGAGAGACTTGAAAAAGAGATGGAAACGAACATAGCAATGCGTATGGAGCCTCTTGGTGATGCATCATTTAAAGTCTCAGGCCGTGGTGAACTTCAGATCGGTATTCTTGCAGAAAATATGAGAAGAGAAGGATTTGAGTTCCTTCTTGCTCGACCGGAAGTTGTGGTAAAAGAAGAGAACGGTGTTAAAATGGAACCGTTTGAACACCTTGTAGTTGATGTACCTGAAGAGTTCCAAGGGGTTGCGATAGAAAAACTTGGTAAAAGAAAAGCAGAAATGACTTCACTTACACCAATGCCGGACGGTACAGTAAGAATCGAGTTTGAGATCCCTGCACGTGGACTTATCGGATTCAGATCTGAATTCTTGACAGACACTAAAGGTGAAGGTATCATGAACCACTCATTTATTGAGTACAGACCTTATTCTGGTGTAGTGGTAAGCCGTACACCGGGTGCACTTGTTTCTATGGATAATGGTGAAGCTGTTGCGTTTTCTATCTTCAACCTTCAGGCAAGAGGAACGCTTTTCATCAAACCTCAAGATAAAGTCTATTCAGGTATGGTCATCGGTGAGTCTGCAAGACCGGGTGACTTGGATGTGAACCCACTTAAAGGGAAACAACTTACAAACATGAGAACTTCGGGTGCAGATGATGCCATCAAACTTGTTCCGCCAAGACAGATCACGTTAGAATCTGCAATGGAATGGATAGAAGATGATGAACTTATCGAGATCACACCTGAGAGTATTAGGATTCGTAAGAAATCGTTGGATCCGGTAGTGAGAAAGAGAATAGCAAGAGATAAAAAGAACGCAGCAAAATAGTCTTATTTCACTGCATCTTTGAGGGAGTTTGTTCGGTCACATACTCGACCGTATGCTCCCTCTCAACAACCTTCAAATTTACAGCAAACTAAGACGATTTTATTTTTCGTAGGTCGGGGTGTCCTCATCAGAGCAAATCTACAGTAAACTACAAAGACTATTGATTAAACATTTTCTATTTTTATCCCTCCTACTCTCATCCCGCTAACCCATGCAAAGTGAAAATTAAACCCTCCTCTGTCTCCATCGACATCGAGTATCTCTCCTGCAAAGAAAAGGTTAGGTACAAGTTTTGACTCCATGGTTTTTGGGTTTACTTCTGTAGTGTTTATGCCGCCTGTGGCTACTTCTGCACCTTTGAAACCTTTGGTGTCATTGATGCTCAGTTTCAGGTTTTTTATGGTGTAGACGAGTTTTCCTATCTCTTTTCGGTTTAAGTCATTCTCTACTTTTGCTTTACATTTGGACTGTTCCAAGATGATGTGAATAAGTTTTTTGTTTATGACCCCTTGGAGCCATAGTCCTATAGGTTTTTCACTTTTTTGGTTGATACGGTTGAGTAAAAGATTGGTAAGTTTTTCTTTGCTTAGTCCAGGCATTAGGTCTAAGTTCAGTTCACAATAGGTGTATTCAGCTAACCTTGTACTCACTTCACGGCTAAGGTCTAAGATGGCTAGTCCGCTAATACCGTAGTTGGTGAAGAGTAGGTCGCCTTTTTTTTCTGTAATGTATTTGCTGTTGGCATAAAGTTTGGCTAAGCCAGCTACTTTTACCCCTGCACATCCTTTAACCCAACTCTCCTCAGAGCATAGTTGTACCAGTGAGGGATAGCTTGGTATAAGGGTGTGTCCTATAGTAGCAGCAAAGGCATAACCAGAGTCATTACCACCCAGTTGTGGTGCAGCAGGTGAACCAGAAGCTAAAAGAAGTTTATTACACTCTTTTGTACCTTGTGTGGTCTTTAGCGTAAAGGTATCACTCTCTTTAGTTATGGAAGTTACAGTACAGTTACAAATGATGTTCACCCCTACTCTCTTTGCTTCATACTCCAGCAACTCAACTACTGAACTTGCCTGTAAAGACATAGGAAACATCTTCCCCTCTTTGCCCTCCACCAGTTCAAGTCCGATGGATGTGAAAAACTTCTCTACGACTTCAAAATCATATCCGTCTAAAACATCTTCTATAAAATCAGGGTTTTGTGAATGAAAACGGTTTGAGGCGATGTACTTATTGTCTATGTTACATTTTCCATTACCAGAGACAAGTATCTTCTTCCCTACTTTGCTGTTTTGCTCCAACAAAACAACCCTCTGACCTGCCCTAGCCAATACAATAGCTCCACAAAGCCCGGAAGCCCCTGCTCCGATAATTATCCACTCTTTATTTTTCATAAAGTAATTATACTTAAAATCACGCAAAGCGTGCCTTGTCATTCCGAACATCCTTGAAAGCGAAGCGATTTGAGAGGAATGACGCTTTTTTTGCTTCGTTTTTTTCTCTTGTGAAGTGAAACGGTGACGAAGTCATCACTCTCTTTGAGAAAAAAAATGATGAGAGAAACAACGCCTCAATTCAAGTAAAAGGAAATTTAAAAAAAGAAAGAGAAATTTTAGGTAGGATTACACAAAACTTACGAATAAAGGATCAACCATGTCAGCATTAGTAGAATTCAGTATGTTCCCCACAGAGCAGACCCAAAGTAAAAGTGCATTTGTTGCCAGAGTATTAGACATAGTCGATAAAAGTGGACTGGAATATCAGCTTACCCCTATGGGAACTATTATCGAGGGGGAGACAGTTGAGGAAGTATTAGCAGTGATCAACAAAGCGTATGAGGAATTACAAGTAGATTGCGATCGTGTATATAGCTCCATCAAGATAGATTATCGTAAAGGTCCGGTAGGTCGTCTCAATAAAAAGGTTGGCTCAGTGGAAGCAAAGTTGGGACGCAAGTTAAACAGCTAAAATTTGTTATAATGACAGCAATTTTTTACAAGGATTTATAGATGTGTGCTGAAAAGATACAACGTTTAGTTCAAGCAAGTATACTTGGTTTTGTCATGTTGGCAGCTGGAATGGGGATGCTGAAGCTGGCATTTCTTTTGCAGTTTGCTATGATGGTGATGTTGGTTATCGCTGGGACAACAGGGTTTTGTCCAGGGCTTATCATCTTAAAAAAGATTTTTCCCTCTTGTGAATCTAAAGAAAACAGTTTAAAGGACAACAGTTAATGTCAAATATTTCATATAAAGATGCCGGTGTAGATATCGATGCAGGTAATGAGTTTGTAGAAGCCATTAAAAGTGATGTAAAATCAACTTTTGACAAAAATGTTATAGGAGGCATCGGTTCTTTTGCAGGTGCTTATGCACTTCCAACAGGCTATAAAGAGCCAGTGATCCTCTCTGCTACGGATGGTGTAGGAACGAAGCTTCGTATCGCTATAGAGAGTGGTAAACTTGATACAGTGGGTATCGATCTTGTAGCAATGTGTGTCAATGATCTTATCTGTAATATGGGTACACCGATGTTCTTTCTTGATTATTATGCAACAGGTAAATTGCTTCCAAAAAATGCAAAAGATGTTGTTGCCGGTATCGCAGAGGGTTGCCGCCGTTCTGAATGTGCACTTGTAGGTGGTGAAACAGCTGAAATGCCAGGGATGTACTCTGATGATGATTTTGATCTTGCAGGGTTCGCAGTAGGTATTGCAGAGAAATCTGAAATGGATACGGTAGCAAATGTAAAAGAGGGACAAATCCTTATAGCAATGCCAAGCTCAGGGGTACATTCAAACGGATATTCTCTTGTAAGAAAACTTTTCTTTGACAAACTTGGTATGAGCCTTGAGACGGAGTTTGAAGGTAAGCCTCTTGTAGATACACTTTTAGAGCCAACACGTATCTATGTGAAAGAGTTTAAAGCCAACAGAGAGTACGTAAAAGCCTTAGCCCATATCACAGGTGGGGGAATCATAGAAAACCTTCCCAGAGTCCTTCCAGAGGGTATAAGAGCTATCGTAAACAAAGAGAGTATTAAAGTGCTTCCTATTTTTGAATTTATGAGCCAATATGTTGAAGAAGAAGAGATGTACAGAGCCTTTAACATGGGTGTAGGTATGGTATGGGTAGTTGAACCTGAAGATGTAGATGCAGTACTTGCAAACACAGACGGTTATGTTATCGGTGCTTTAGCTAAAGGTGAAAAGGGTGTAGAGATGGTTTAAAACCATCTTATCTTCTTTTCTAATTCTAAGGGTACCCATAAGGGGCCCCCTTGAATTTGCATACCGGCAAATTTTATTCACATATACAAATATTACTTCCGTATCGCTTCTTCATCCAATTCCCCATTTTTCCATTTCGCTAAATAAGCATTAAGATTTTCTTTCACATCCCCTTGTAAAATATAGAGCCCTATGAGGTTAGGTAAGGCCATTGCCAAGATAAGCAGGTCTGAGAAATCTAACATCGCTGAAGCACTTGTTACGGATGCCATCACAGTAAATGAGATGAAGATAAGTTTATAGACAAGTGTATATTTCTCACCAAACAGGTAAGTCCAAGAACGCTCACCGTAGTAAGACCATGAGATCATGGTAGAAAAGGCAAAAAGTACGATAGAGAACGACAAGATAATAGGGAACCAGGAGATCACGGTTCCATACGCTGCTGCGGTAAGTGCGGCACCTTGCTTGGAAGCTACAAGGTTGGCAAACTCCCCGGCAGGCTCATAGACACCTGTAGTAACAATGACAAGTGCTGTCATAGTACAAATAACAATAGTATCGATAAAGGGTTCATACAATGCTACCATTCCCTGTCTTACCGGATACTTTACTGCTGCTGTAGAGTGTACGATAGCTGCGGATCCTATCCCTGCTTCACTTGAAAATGCGGCACGTTTGAATCCCTGTACAAGTACACCAATAAGTCCACCTGCTGCAGCCGTAGGAGCAAAAGCTTCATGGAAGATAACAGAGATAGCATGAGGGACCTCTGAAGCATTGCTGATGAGTATCCACAGTGATGCAAAAAGGTAGATGAAAACCATCGCAGGGACGATCTTCTCAGCTGTACTGGCAATACGTTTAATCCCTCCTATAATCACAAAACCAACAATGGTTGCCATAATTAAACCAAAGACAATAGGGTAGGTATGAAAAAATGGGATACGATCGGAAAGTACACCCATGGCTTGAGAGGTTTGGAAGGCATTTCCCGCACCCAAAGAGCCTCCTATGGCTAAGACAGCAAATATGACCGCAAGGACCTTCCCTGACTGCGAATGGCCTTTAGAGGCCAATCCTTTAGAGAGATACTGCATTGCTCCACCCATAATACGTCCATCGGGTCTTTTTTCACGGTAGATCTGAGCAAGTGTGACTTCGGTGAACTTCAGTGTCATTCCAAAAAAACCAGCCAATATCATCCAAAACGTAGCGCCCGGACCGCCAATGGCAATCGCAATAGCTACACCAGCGATGTTCCCCAACCCAACAGTAGCAGAGAGTGCAGTAGTTAAAGACTGGAACGGGGTGATTTCTCCAACATCATCAGCAGTTCTGTATTTTCCTGTGATGATCTTATAGGCATGCGTAAACATACGTACATTAATAAAGCCAAAACGAAAGGTAAGGAAAACACCTCCTGCAATAAGCCATGCAACAATGAAAGGCATATTGGTTCCTTCCATTGTGCCAAAAAAGATATCAAAAAAGAAAACAGAAGCCAATATACTATTGATTTGTTCAAATAAGCCGTCCATAAATACTCCTCAAAGTATAGAACCGTTTGATTGCCTAGGGTTATTCAGGGGAGGGGTTCTAGTGTATTTATTATACACATTAACGCCTAAAGCACCTCTAAAGTAGGGGATAAATAGACTTTTTTTATTTTTTTTCTAAAATCTATTGACAAATGGAAACCTTTTGACTATAATTGCATTCCTTTTTCAAGGTAACGGAGTGTAGCGCAGTCTGGTAGCGCACCTGGTTTGGGACCAGGGGGTCGAAGGTTCGAGTCCTTTCACTCCGACCATATAGATATTTAAATTTTTATATAATAATGAAAAACAATTGATGGTGGACGTAGTTCAGTTGGTAGAGCACCTGTTTGTGGCACAGGTTGTCGCGGGTTCGAGCCCCGTCGTCCACCCCATTGGTAATTAGATTGGGAACCTCCCAAATGAAGAAGCGCTAGTGGCTCAACTGGATAGAGCATCAGACTTCGGATCTGAGGGTTAGGGGTTCGAGTCCTCTCTGGCGTACCAACATTATTATATGACTATTTGCACTCGTAGCTCAGCTGGATAGAGCACTCGCCTTCTAAGCGAGCGGTCTCAGGTTCGAATCCTGACGGGTGTACCACCTACTTTTTATTGTTTTGTAAAACAATCACATGCGGATGTGGTGAAATTGGTATACACGCCAGACTTAGGATCTGGTGCTTTACGGCGTGGAGGTTCGAGTCCTCTCATCCGCACCATCTACAAAGCCCGTTTACACGGCATTTAATCACTTTTTATTACTGTTTGGTTACACAAAGGGTTACACAAGTATTTCTAAAATGGCTATTTTTATGCTTTTTTCGTGTGTTACTTTTTGTTATTCTTTTTAGAATACATCTATTATTTTTAAACCGATTGTTATTAAAATTTGTCAAGTTTTAAAAGTTAGGTTTTATAAGGTTTTACTTACTGTTGCGCCCATTCAAATCATAAGTGCAATTTCACCTCAATCAAGCAGCTAATTCCTTAG
>CAJXJN010000027.1 GCA_913055205.1 uncultured Sulfurovum sp.
AAGGAATTAGCTGCTTGATTGAGGTGAAATTGCACTTATGATTTGAATGGGCGTTTTTGTTTTAAGTGGATCCAGAAAAATGAATGATAAAGATTTGATGTTATGGGATTCTCTTCTGGTAAATGATAGATTGCCGGAGTTTGATGCTTTACAAAACAAGGCTATTGTTTCCAGGCTTAATGCTTTGGTTACACCGGAACAGTTTAGTAAAATAGGATCCAAAGAGCGTGTTTTGATCTTGTATGGAGCATACAAAGGAGAGTATCCGGTTACAGCAAATGAGTGGTTTGATCAAGTTGAGAAAAAAATGAAATATATTGCGTTGGCACAAAGTATACTTTCCTCAACTATCCAAAAACACACAGAAAATAATGTAGCTGAAAGTAAAGATGTAATGACACAATACGCAATTGGTGCACTCTTTACTTTACTTCTCCTTCTTGTATTGTTTGTTGTCTATTATAATATTAACAAAGATAAACAACTCTTTGAAGATACGTTAAGGGATATAGAGACAGTACTTAATCTTGAACAGCAAAAAGAGTTGAAGGCTCTGATAGATAACAGGGAAATAAATCAGATATACAAATTTCTAACCAATACGATCAGGGAAGCGAATCAGGCAAAAGATCTCTTTCTCGCAAATATGTCTCATGAGATTCGTACACCTTTGAACGGTATTGTCGGTTTTACACAATTGCTAAAATCCACATCTCTTTCGGAAGAGCAGGAAGAGTTTATTAAAGTGATAGAACATAGCTCAGATAATTTGTTAACTATTGTAAATGATATACTTGATCTTTCTAAAATTAAAGCAGACAAGATAGAATTGGAAAGTATTTCCTTTGATCCTGTTGAGAAATTTGAATCATCTATAGAATCTTATGCTGCGAGGGCTGCAGAAAAGGATATTGAATTTGGTATCTATGTGGACCCGGAATTACCTTCTGAAGTTATAGGTGATCCTACAAAAATTTCTCAGATACTTGTCAATCTTATCAGTAATGCAATTAAATTCACTCCATCGAATGGAACAGTCGATGTCTGTATAGAAAAACTTTCTGAAAGCAATAAAGATACTACAGTGAAGTTTTCTGTTACAGATTCAGGTATTGGTATTACAGAGGAACAGAAAAATAAAATATTTGATGCCTTCTCTCAGGCAGATGTCAGTACAAGCAGAAAATTTGGCGGTACAGGTTTAGGTTTGGCTATTTCAGGTAAATTGGTTTCATTTATGGGAGGAGAACTGGAGATAGAAAGTGTTGAAGATGAGGGTTCTACTTTCTACTTTACATTAAAACTTGAAAAATCAGAGCAGGCTGAAAAAAGAACAGTAATAAATATGCGTGGCTTTAAAGTCGGTTTTGTAGTCCCTGATATAGATGTTGAAAGAGAAATGAATAAAAATCTTGAAACGTATATCAATTACACTGGTGCTAAGTTTAAAGTCTATTATGGTGATGAGTTGCTTGAAAAGGAAGAATCACTTTTACCGGATGTAGTATTTATTGATCACAGATATTATCAAAGAAAAGATGAACTTGAAAAATATTTAAATCTTGATACAAAAATTATTCTTATGACAACGGCAGAAAGGAAAAAAGACATTAGACAAGATCTTTTTGATAAGATAGATAGAATATTGTATAAACCAGTTAATCTTACCAAAACCCTTAAATCTCTTGAAGTAGTCTATGAAGAAAAAGATATTGAAAATTTATCTAAAACCAAAGAGAATAAGCATGATATATCTTTTGAAAAGATACATGTATTAGTGGCAGAAGATAACAGTATTAATCAAAAGCTAATTAAAAATGTTTTGAATAGCTTTGGTGTGAATGTTACACTTGCAAACAATGGTGAGGAAGCTTTGAATCTTCGTCAGCAAAATGAATATGATATGATATTTATGGATATCCAAATGCCTGTTATGGGGGGGGTATTGAAGCAACAGAGAAAATCTTGGATTTTGAAGAAAAAAACCGTAAACATCATGTTCCTATTGTTGCTTTAACAGCAAATGCTTTGGCAGGAGACAGAGATAAATATATCAATGCAGGTATGGATAATTATCTTTCGAAACCTATAGAGCTTGAGAAGTTGAATTTATTAATGCAAGAATATTTTCCTCATAAAATTGCTGGAGATAAAGAAGAGGCAGTAGAAAAGAACACAGAAGAAGAGAAAAGAGAGAGTGTTCTTAAAACAGAAGATGTCAAAAATAGTGATAACGTTGTAGAAAACCTAGAGAGTAAAGCAGAGGTAGAGAAGAACACACTTGAAAAAGAGATAGAAGAAGAGAATGATACAGTTTTTGAAACTGAAAATAGTAATGTTGAAATTGATAATGATACTATAGAATTATTAGAAAACATACAAGAAGAAAATGTAAATATAGATACCCAGAGAAGTGATAATACTGTTGGAAATCAAAAGAATAACACAGAAGTGAAAAATACGATTAAAAAAGCTTTAGAGGTAAAAAGAAAAGCTGATGTTCTGGTTTACCACTCTATACCATTAATTGTAAATCTTTATGAAAGTATATTGAAAAATTTAGAATATGATGTGGATATCACTACGGATGAACAAAAGTTTTTAGATAGGATTGACGACACAGAATATAAGTTTATTCTATATGATATAAAACCTTTTATAAATATGAAATGTATGATTTCAGATATTATTCGAGATAGTTGTGGAGCCAAACTTTTTGTATTGATACATAACGCATCAAAAGATGATGATTTCTGTTGTGATATCGTAAATGAAAAAGCAGATATTGAGGATATTAAAAAGAAGTTAGAAATAGATTAATATAAAATTCTGGCCAAATAAAGTCCATCAGGAGGAGCAAGTTTTGTAGTATGCTTCTTCTGACACTCTATCTGTTCCAAGAGTTGTGTTAAAGTCATTTCTTCTCTAGCACACTGCATTACAGCTTCAACCATCATTCTTACCTGTGAGCGTAAAAAACCATTAGCTTCAAAATAGATATAATGATAATTGTCTCGTTGCATGTAGTTTGTTTTATAAATCTTTCTTACTGTAGTATGGGTAACACTGCCGGTCTTGTGAAAACAGTTAAAGTCATGTTCTCCTACAAAAAGTGTTAAAGCCTGCCTAAGTAAAGCAGTATCAAACTTTGGATAGTATGAGATGTACTTCTGTTCAAAGACGGAAGGTTTTTGTGTTTTAAATACATAGCGATACACTCTTTTTTTTGCAGAGAAACGTGCATGAAAATCCTGTGGAACGCTAGTAATATGTTTAAACTGTATTTCTGTCAGTTTTTTATTGAGATTTAGTTTGAGTTTATCAAGATCAGACCAAAATTTTGGTAGATCGAAATGTATTACTTGTCCTGTTGCATGGACACCTGCGTCTGTACGTCCACTGCCTACGATAGATGACGTTATTTTCAAAGAGCGTAAAGCTTTTTCTATACTACCCGTTATGGTTTTATTTGTAGTGGTTTGTTTTTGAAAACCTTGATAAACACTTCCATCGTAGACAATGACTGCTTTTACACGCATAGATAAACACACTCCATTAAAAGTATCTTGCTACCCGTTGTGTAAAGAGCCATCTGCCTAAGAGAAAAACTGCAACAATAAGAAAAAGCAAAATAGTATAATTCCCCCATTTTTGTAAAGAGGAGGCTAACATATAAAATAGAAATGTTGTAGTAAAGATAACGATAAATGAATGGTTCGTCTGATAACGAGGATTGATCATCGTAAAGGATGCTACAAGATAGACTGAAAGCAAAGGTATAAGACTTACAAAAATAAAAAAGAGAACTCTACGCATCATTTTTTTATCATCTTTTGCTTTACTCCAGTATGTGATAATATTTTTAAAATGAAAATCTTTCTTTTCACTGGTATCATACACTTCAAGAGTCTTGTATTCGGCTTGTTGGAGCTTATCCTTTGAGTATGTATAGCCATAACCATCTTTGAGTAAAAGAGATGTAATACCATTCTTTTTATTTAGTTTTCCCTGTTGAGATGAGAAAAACTGTTCTTCATTTTTATGGGTGCGATTATAGATAACAATATCATGAAATATATTATTTTTTTTCTCTTTTACATAAATATAGTAGTTCCCAAATTTTTGACCAATTTTCCCTGGTACAATATTTAGTGTTGCTTCATTTTTTTTATGTTCTTTAAATGATTTATAGTACTGTTTACTTAGTGGCATGGCTAAAAAAGAGATAGAGGCTAACAAGATTGAGAAGAGTATACCAAGTAGTAGCAGACTTCTCAGTACTTTGTTGGCTTTTAGTCCTAAGGCATAGAGTGCAATAAGCTCATTATCCTCTGAAAGTTTCATGAGAACATTAGCCAGAGCTGCAATAAAAGAGAGTGGCAAAGTGTAAAAAATGATATCCGGAACAGAATAACTGTACAGTGTGAGCAGTTCCATAAATGTAATTTGTATCTGTGCGGTCAGTGAAGATATCTTAACAAGGTATACAAGAGAAATGATCAGAAAAAAGGGTAGAAATATAGTCAAAAATGCTTTGGTGAAATTTGACGAAATATATCCTCTTACGTTAACCATAAATAATAGTCTCCAGGAGTTGTGTTGCTTGGGTATCATAGAGATAGACAACGAATGTAGCTAAAGCTAAAAAAGGTACAAAAGGTACACCTTTTTCACGGTTGATAAGTGACGGAATGATTGCTAAGACAGCAGAGAGAAAAAGTGCAACAAAAAAGTTTGGAAAACCAAGTAAAGCACCCATGGTCCCAGCCACGATAACATCTGCGCCTCCCATAGCCTGTTTTCTGGCAATCAAAGAGGAGAGCTGACCTATGAGATAAAGTCCACCTGCTGCAATAGCTGCATACATGAGTGCTTGTAAAAACTCTGGCTGAATAAGAGCAAAAATAAGTGCAGTAAAATTTACATTGTCCGGTACAGCCATATATTTAAAATCTATCATAACCAAAGTAAGCAATGCAGCAAAAGAGACTGCAACAAATGGTAGATACCAGACTAGACCCAGTTTAAAATAGAGTGCTACAAAGATAATACCTGTAAGAATTTCAACGATAGGATATTGTATGGATATTTTATTTTTACAAAAGTAGCACTTTCCTTTAAGGAATAACCATGAAAAAATAGGAATATTATGCCACCATTTAAGATTGTTTTGACAGCTTTGACATTTGGATGCAGGAAAGACAATACTTTCACCTTTTGGTATGCGGTAGATGACTACATTTAAAAATGAGCCTATTATAGCTCCAAAGATAAATACGATTACAGATATTCCTATCATTAGATACCTCCAAAGCGTCTGATACGGTTCTTATAATTTTTTATAATTTCCTCCAACTCTTTAGCTGTGAAGTCCGGCCAAAGGGTTGGAGTGAAATAAAACTCAGAGTAGCTTAGTTGCCATAGAAGAAAATTAGAGATACGTTCTTCTCCGCTGGTGCGAATGAGTAAATCTATATCAGTATAGGGGGTTTGGAGTGCAGTAGAGATCTCTTCCTCTGTAACATGCTTTTTCCCTTCAGCGATAAGTCTGTTGACTGCCGATGTTATCTCAGCACGTCCACCATAATTCAGTGCAAGAATTTGTGTGAGTTTAGTATTTGTTTTGGTAAGATCTTCTGTCTCTAAAATACGTTTTTGTAAAGATTTTGAAAATGAAGTCAAATCTCCAATAGCTTGAAAACGAATGTTATGTTCCTGGTAAGTTTGAAGTTCATTTTTAAGATATTTATCCAATGTTTTCATTAAAAAATCAACTTCAAGCTTGGGACGTTTCCAGTTTTCTGTACTAAATGCATAGAAAGTAATCGTCTCAATGTTAGAATGCACTGCACAATAGGTGGTGATTTCACGAATGATTTCAGCACCTTTTTCATGACCTTTGGTACGTTTTAGTCCACGTTGTTTTGCCCATCTGCCATTGCCATCCATGATAATAGCGAGATGTTTAAGAGGGGTATTACTCATTAAGAAGGGCCTTAGATTCAGTGAGTATTTTGTCTGAGAGTGTGAGTTTATCGGTTTTTCCAAATGGTATTTGCTTCTCTTTTGTAATAAAGGTGATCTCATTCTCGGCAGTACCAAAACTTTCACTATCGTTCAAAAGATTATAACACACTGCATCTACATGCTTTTTTTCAAGGAGTGCTTTGGCATTTTCTAAACCATGTTCACTATCCATCTCCGCTTTAAAAGCAACTGTTTTGATATCCATTTTGTTCAAAGAAGTGAGTATATCCGGTGTCTGTTTCAATTCCAGATTCCATGTTTCACCGATCATGCTTTTTTTGAGTTTACCCTTTTGCGGATATTTAGGTGTAAAGTCGGATACTGCAGCCACCATAAAGAGATAAGGCTCTTTTTGTATAAGGTGAACAGATGCATCACTGTTCATGGAAGCTTTGCTCATCTTTCCTTTTTTAGCTACCCTGATAGCATCTTGCGTGTAGTCTAAAAGTTCCTGGGCATCTTCTACCTCTATCGTGTAAATACTTTCCGGTAACCCTTCATTCCCCATAGTAGTGATGTAGCAGACATCAGCCCCTTTAAGGTAGAGTGAGAGGCAGAGTGATTTTGCCATTTTCCCTGAAGAGAAGTTGCTAAGGTACCTGACTTCATCTATCTTTTCACGTGTTCCTCCACCCGTAACAACAACACGTCTGTCTTTCCAGAAATCCTCTTCTAAAAGTACTTTTGCTGTTTCAAAAAAGATCTCTGCAGGTTCTGCCAATGCACCACTTCCGACATCACCGCAGGCTAACAGTTTTTCTTGTGGTTCAATGATCGTATAATCATTCACTCCTAACATCTTAAGTGATCCTACAGTGTAATGGTTTTGAAGCATTTGCGTATTGGCAGCAGGTGCAACAAGCATTGGTCCTGCATATGCAAGGGCTGTCTGGGTCAAGATATTATCAGCGATACCCTTGCTCAGTTTGTTAAGTGTATTCGCCGTTGCTGGAGCAATGACAAAAGCATCACATTTTTTACCGATCTCAATATGGTTAAGATCGGAACTCCAGCTTTCGCTCTTTTCTGTAAGTACAGGATTTCTTGTCAATGCTTCAAAACTCAAAGCAGAGACAAAACGTTCAGCACTTGGTGTCATGACTACGTGTACATCTGCTCCGGCTTTGACAAAAAGACGTGCCAGGTCACAGGCTTTATAAGCAGAGATACTTCCTGTCACACCTAGAAGAACAGACTTTCCGTTTAAGTTTATTTGCATATTATTTGTCTCCCTTGTGCTTGTCACTCTCTGTGAGAAAAAATTTATAGAAAAAGTTTTTAATGGTTTTCATCGGTGCTCTTGAGATAGCAAGTTCACCTTTGGCTATATTTTTATTAACAGTGGTTCCAGCTGCTATTATCACATCATCCTCAATGATTATAGGTGCTACAAGTTGTGTATCGCTTCCTATAAAGACGTTTTTACCGATGGTGGTTTTATATTTGTTCTTCCCGTCATAGTTACAGGTGATCACACCTGCACCGATATTAGAACCTTTGTCTATGCTTGCATCACCGATGTAAGCCAGATGACCTGCTTTTACACCGGTCAGTATAGACTTTTTCACTTCAACAAAGTTACCGATATGTGTATCTATGAGTGTTGACCCCGGCCTTACTCTTCCCATAGGTCCGACATCTGAGTTCTCAATAAGGGAATCTTCAATCACAGAGTTTGCTTTAATATGGGAATCGATGATCTTACTTTTTCCTTGTATACTTACACCACTCTCCAGAATACATTCACCTTCAAAAGTAGCTCTGCTGTCTATGTAAATGGTTTGAGGCAGATGCATTGTCACACCGGCTTTCATCCACTCCGCTCTTATGCGTTCCTGCATGATCTCTTCAGCGTGAGCCAGATCAAGTTTGGAATTCACCCCTTTAAACTCTTCTTCCTGTACCATGACCGGATGTACTGTTTTGTTTCCATCCACAGCCATCTTGATAATGTCTGTGAGGTAATATTCTGCTTGGGCATTTTCATTGCTCAGTGCAGGGATGTATCTGTCAAGAAGTTCTTTTCTCACACAGTAAACACCTGCATTGACTGTTTGGATCTCTCTTTGGGCAGGGATGCAGTCTTTCTCTTCTATTATTTCATGTACATTGCCATCTAAAATCACGACACGTCCATAGCCATTGGGGTTATCAAGTTGTATGACTGACATATTGATATCTGCATCCCCTTCCATAAGCGCATGCAGAGAACCGGTTGTAATCAGAGGCATGTCTCCATTAAGGATCAGTACTTTGGAATGGTTAACCTTGACCCCTTTCATAGCACCACCGGTACCGGGAAACTGCTGGGCATCCTGCATATGGAAATGGATACCCTCATAAGATTCTTCTATCTCTTTTTGGATACGCTCAGCTTGGTGGTATAGGACGACTGTAATATCATCAGAAACATTTTTTGCAGCATCTATAGTATGAAATAACATAGACTTTCCAGAGATTTCATGAAGTACCTTAGGTGTGCTTGACTTCATTCTTGTACCTTGACCTGCTGCGAGTATCACAACGCTTATAGACATTTTTTGCACCTTTTAGATAAAATACATAATTATTATATTAACGTGATTATATCTAATTGAAATTAAGTGAGTGGTAAATGACATGTAAACATTTTGGATCTTGTGGTTCTTGCGGGCTTTATGAGTTGAGTTATGCAGAACAGTTAAAGCGTAAAGAGGAGAGAGTAAGCGGGCTTTTGGCACCCTTTTATCAAGAAGCATTGGAAGTATTCGACTCTCCCGGATCACACTATAGAGCCAGAGCAGAGTTCCGTATCTGGCATGAGGGTGACAAGTGTGATTATGCTATGGGGAATATAGAAAAAAAGGGTGCCATCAACATAAAAGAGTGCCCTAAGGTCATAGAACCCATTGAAAAACGTATGTGGAAACTATTGGAAAAGATCAATGCTTCCACTGAAGTGCTAAAACAGCGTCTTTTTGCTGTTGAGTTTTTGGCAACCACTACTGATGAGTGTCTTATTACCATGCTGTATCACAGAAAATTAGATGAAGCCTGGAGTGAAGAAGCAAAAGTTTTAGAGGCATCATTGAATTGTAAGATCATGGGACGAAGTCGTAAACAAAAGGTCATTCTTTCAGATGAGTTTGTGACTGAAAAGCTTGATATTGACGGTAAAACTTTTACCTATGTGCAGTATGAGAGCGGCTTTACCCAGCCAAACCCGACAGTCAATGTAAAAATGATAGAATGGGCCATTGAACAGGCTAAAAAAGTAGGGCATGGAGACTTTTTGGAGAGTTACTGCGGATTAGGTAACTTTACACTGCCGCTTTCACATTATTTTGATAAGGTTTTAGCTACAGAGATAAGTAAACGCTCCATCCATGCTGCTCTTGAAAATTGCCAACTTAACGGTATAGAGAATATCACTTTTGCAAGACTGGCTTCCGAAGAGATGACCGAAGCATTAAAGGGAACAAGAGAGTTTAACAGGCTCAAAGATATAGACCTTGGATCCTATGATTTCAGTACCGTACTGGTCGACCCTCCGCGTGCAGGTCTGGATGAAGGAACCATAGAACTCATCTCAGATATAGAAAATATCATCTATATCTCTTGCAACCCCGAAACACTGGCACGTGATCTGGAAACACTTACCGATACACATAATGTAGTAGAAGCAGCAATGTATGACCAGTTCCCGCATACGGAACATGTGGAGAGTGGTGTGTTTTTACAAAAAAAGAGCTAGATCAATTCATTAGCTCTCTATGTTCTACCATGGCACAGAGGTTTTGTACTACATTGATACCGGCATCTTTGGCTTTCTGTGCCGCTTCATTGTTAACGATACCGATCTGTGTCCATAAGACTTTGACATCTCCGCGTTCGATGCAGGCATCTGCCACGGCATCAACTACTTCAGGTTTTCTAAATACGACTACCATATCCACAGGTTTATCGATCTCTTTAAGACTTCTATAAACTTTTTGATCTAAGATAGTTTCTTCTTTTGGATAAACAGGAATCATTTTATATCCTGCATCACGTAGATATTTTGCTACTCTGTGGCTATCTTTTTCTGGTTTGGGAGAAGCACCTAAAACAGCTATGGTCCTGGTCCCTTTAAAATAGTTGATGATCTCTTCATTATTACTGTTTACACGCGGCATTTCACATTCCATGCTTTATCCTTAATTTCGATATAATTCTTCCATTATAATATCTAGGAAAGATAATGTTAGACTTAAACAGTATAAAAAAAGCTTATGAGAGAGTACAGGGTGTAGTACATCGTACCCCTTTTTCATATGCCCCAATTTTAAGTGAGATAAGTGGATATGAGGTCTATCTTAAAAAAGAGAACCTTCAACGTACAGGAGCCTTTAAACTCAGAGGTGCTTTTAATAAAATAGCCTCGTTAATTGAGAGTGGAGAGAAAGGTGGTGTTGTGGCTGCCTCTGCAGGTAACCATGCTCAGGGTGTAGCATTTTCTGCCAAACACTTTGGGATAGATGCCACTATTGTCATGCCTGAGTCAACGCCGTTAACAAAAGTACAGGGGGTAAAAGAGTTTGGTGCTACGGTCATTCTTCATGGTGCTAACTATGATGAAGCCTATGCATATGCTGTAGCCTTCGCGAAAGAGAATAACTATAATTTTGTTCACCCTTTTACAGATGATGAAGTGATGGCAGGGCAAGGTACGGTTGCGTTGGAAATGTTTGATGAGGTTAAAGATATTGATGCTATTGTTGTTCCGGTAGGCGGAGGAGGACTGATCTCAGGTATGTCCGTCGCGGCAAAAGCGATCAAGCCTGAGGTAAAAGTGATCGGTGTTTCAGCACAGGGTGCTCCTGCGATGAAGAACTCTTATGATGCAAAACAACCGCTTGATACCACATCTGTAAGGACCATTGCCGACGGGATAGCGGTACGTGATACGTCACCTATTACTTTAGAATATATTTTAAAGAATGTGGATAGCTTTGAAAGTGTCTGTGAAGATGAGATAGCTTCTGCCATACTCTTTTTACTGGAAAAACAAAAGGTACTTGTAGAGGGTGCAGGTGCTGTAGGTGTTGCAGCATTGTTACATGGAAAGTTGAACTTGCCAAAAGGCATCAAGGTAGGAGTGGTACTCAGCGGAGGGAACATTGATGTAACGATGCTTTCACTGATCATAGAAAAAGGACTGATGAAATCGGCAAGAAAGATGAAGCTGATGGTGACACTGGTAGATAAACCAGGTGCATTGCAGTCATTTACACAGATACTTACAGAGGTAGGTGCAAATATCGTTCAGATAGGGTATGACAGAACCTCGATAGATCTAGAGTTTGGAGATGCGCATGTCTCAGTAGCCTTAGAGACAAAAGGAGAAGAGCATCAAGAGCAGATACGCCAAAAGTTAAAAGAGGGTGGTTTTGCTTTTAAGGAAGAACATTAAAAAGTAAACAGGTAGAAAGTAGCAGTGGGCAATGAAAATATAATAGCTATAGATTTGGGTTCAAATACTTTACGTGTTATCCAGATGGATTGCAAAAATGGTAAATTTGTAGCAGTATTCGAAAAGATAGTTAAAACTGCTGATGGATTAGCTGAATATGGCTATATCAACAACGATGCTATGGTTAGGGTTATCTCTGCTCTTAAAGAAGCACAAGAAGATATAGACTTTTCTGCTTATGAAGTAAAAGCAGTGACAACTGAGGCGATACGTCGGGCTTCAAATTCAGATGAAGTGTTAAGTCAGATTAAAAAAGAGACAGGTGTTGCTTTTGAGATCATCTCCGGAGAGGAAGAAGCAAGACTCACACTTCTGGCAGTCAAACATAGACTCGCCAAATTACAATTTGCTTCAGATTCTTTTGTGCTTGTTGACATAGGTGGAGGGTCAACGGAACTCATTTTCCATTATCCTGGTGAGACTATCTCCAAAAGTTTCCCCATAGGCATCGTCACTATCGCACAAAGCTATCAAAAATTGGAAAATATAGAAACAGCACTCCCCAAAGAGATGTTGGATATGCAAATGTTTTGTGCAGAAATTTATGCGACCAAAGGAAAAGTAAACTCTTTTGTTACTACAGCGGGTACACCTACAACAGTTGCAGCAATGAAACTGGGGCAGACGTATGAAACGTATGATGCAAAAAAGATCAATGGTACTTCACTAAAGGTATCAGAGTTGGACTTTTATTTGGAAAAGTTGCTTGCTATGCCTTTTGAAGAGAGGGAAGTCACAGTAGGTACAGGGAGAAGTGATCTGATCGCTGCAGGGATACTCATATTTAAACAACTTTTCACTATTGTAGAGTTTGATAGTTGTATCGTTATAGATGATGGCTTACGTGAGGGTGTAGCTTTGGAAGAATGTAAATCCTACACTAACCTAACTTAAAAAAGAAGAAAGACATAGAAAATATAGTCTATTATTCAACAGGTTGGAAGAAACCTATAAGTTAGTGTAGTTATTTAGAGGTGTTTTTTTAGTATATTACAAAGGGGGGGGAGTATACTATTTCACCTCTTGGTTAGAATTATAGTAGAAGAGTTTGTCAAAGTTTGTCAAAATGAAAATTTTTATTAAATTTTGTATAGTTTTATTTACTATGTAATACATAACCTATACCATAGTTACTTTTTATTGTCTCTTTTGGAAGTTTTTGGCGAATACGTTTTATGAGAGAAGTTATAGCATTTGAAGAGAAGTCTCTTTCAGGTTGATCTTCATAGAGATGATTATAGATATCTATGGATGAAATGGTTTGATTCATACAACTAAAAAGAAGTTCAAGTACTTTTTGTTCTTTTGGTTTTAAATTAATTTCATTTTCATTTTGAAATAATTTTTTTCTGTTTGTATCCCAATAAAATCCCTCTTGAAGGTAGATGCAATGATTGTTTTTTCGCAGATCATCTACAAGAGAGAGAAGAAGTTCTTTAAGCTTGTCACTCTGCACAGGCTTTACTAAATATTTCACAAGATGCAGCTCAATTGCCTGTAAAAGTTTTTCTTTATCAGAATGTGCAGAGGTGATGATGATCTTGGTTTCTTTATCTTGTTTACGGATTTTTTCTATCATGGAAAGACCATCAAGATGAGGCATATGAATATCTGCTATGATGATATCAGGTTTTTCTTTTTTATATGTTTTATAGGCACTTAATCCATCTTCTGCAGTATATACATGTTCAAAAAAGAGTTGCAGATACTCTACCATAGAATGTAGTAATTTTTTCTCATCTTCAGCAATGAGTATGGAAATATCACTGATTTTTATACTGTCATCCATTGCTTATCTCCATTTTTATGCTAAATGCTGCACCCTCTTTTATGTTCTCTACACTTAATGTTCCACCCATATTTTTTTCGATGATCATTTTAGAGATATATAGCCCCAATCCTGTTCCCATAGATTTATGTTTGGTAGTAAAATAGGGGTCAAAGACACGATGTATATTCTCCTTTTTGATACCTCCGGCATTGTCACTTATGGTAAGTATAACACTGTCATCGTTTTTAGATAAAACCATATGAATATAAGCATCCTTGATTCTCCTATGCATAAGTACATCTTTGGCATTGGTTAAAATAGAGACAACAACCTGGGTGTATTCATTCATATAGCCGCTTACACAGGAGGAACTGTGGTTCTGAAAAAGAATCTCTATTCCTGCTTTGTTCAGCATAGGACGCATGATCGTCAAAGCATGTTCAACAACATCAGAAACAGAAAAATTCGTCTTTGTTTTTTCCGGATGGTAGAAACGCATAAAGTCATCGATGGTTTTTGACATATACTGGATGTTGTTTTCCATCTCTTTGAGTTTGCTCATGAGTTCACTGTCTTCCAGGATCTCTCTTTGACTTTTTTCCTTGAGGATAGAGATAATAGTGTTGTTAATGGCAAGCGGTTGACGCCATTGGTGTGCGATGTTCTCTATCATCTCTCCCATGTCTGCCATTTTGGCTTTCTGAAAAAGAAATTCTTCTTTTTCCTTGAGTTGTTTGAGTGATGCTACAAGTGCAAGGTCTTTTTGTTTCAGTGCCTCGATCGTATAGATGAGTTCATCCTTGTAGCTCTCTTCAATATAAAGTCCGCATTCCAGCGCTTTCATCTGTGTGATCAGTGGAGCAATTCTCTCTTTTTGAATGATAGATCCGTGCTGAGGTGCTATGAGGTCCATATCCAACGTTTCTATTTTTGAGAGGGCATAGTTAAAGATATCCCGGCTTGGCATATATTCTGCATGGAACTGTTTGGCTTTTTCAAAATAGTCATCTCCCGCAAAAAAATCCCAGGACTCTTCCAGTCCACCGAAAATGTCACCGGAAAAGAGTGTTTTTGTTCTTTGTTCATAGGTGACAAAAGCACCGGGTGAGTGGCAATACGGTGTGGTTAAAAATGTTAAACTTAAGTTACCGCATTGTAGTTGGTGTTGGTGTTTGTCTATCTCATAATAGTTTGATTTGATCAAATAATGTTTGACCAAAGGTACCATCCGACTATGGGTGATGATACGCAGGTCATCACGGTTAATGAGTTTTTCCATCTCTGGAACAGAGGCTGCCAGGTCGGGGTCTTGATGATGTAAAATGATATATTTTACATTACGCATAGAACTTATAGAATTGATCTTTTTTACCACTGCATCAAATTCCAGCATAGAACCCGGATCAACGAGAACAGATTCATTACCATTTTTTATAAAATAAGGGTGACATTGAAAAGGGTCATTCTTAAGATACATGCCAACCCAGTAAATATCTTTGGCTATTTCTATTGCTTGTGTAAAATCCATTTGATAAGTATAGTAAAAAAAGATAGATATTTTCATGATTTTCATCAAGAAAAGCACAGTTAGGTAGGCACATCTAATATTTTTTAGCTATAATCAAAAAAATTCTAATTTAATGGAGTGTAAACCATGCAGATGAGTGGTGCACAAATGGTGTGTGAAGCGATCATTGCTGAGGGTGTTAAAACCGTATTTGGTTATCCCGGCGGTGCTATCATGCACGTTTATGATGAAATTTACAAGCAAAGTGGGTTTGAACATATACTCAACCGTCACGAACAGGCGTCAGTTCATGCAGCAGATGGATATGCAAGAGCTACAGGTGAAGTAGGGGTTGCTATGGTAACCAGTGGACCGGGGTTTACTAATGCGGTCACTGGACTTGCAACAGCTTACATGGATTCTATTCCACTAGTCGTTATCTCCGGGCAGGTACCTTTATCGCTTATAGGGACAGATGGCTTTCAAGAGATAGATGCCGTGGGTATTTCAAGACCATGTACAAAGCATAATTTTTTAGTACGTACTCTTGAGGAGCTTCCTCGCATACTTAAAGAAGCATTCTATCTTGCTCGAAGCGGAAGACCTGGACCGGTACTTGTGGATATCCCTAAAGATATCACAGTGGATATTGGCGAATTTGTTTATCCTGACTCTGTAGATATCCCCAGTTATAAACCAACCTACAAAGGGAACAAAAGACAGATAGATAAAGCGGTTGAAGCAATTAAAAAAGCAAAAAAACCATTACTTTATGTAGGTGGTGGGGTTGTACTTTCAAATGCCTCTGACCTTGTACGTGAACTGGCAGACAAAACACAGATACCGGTAGTTGAAACACTCATGGCAAGAGGGGTGCTTGGTGCAAAAAATCCACTTCTTCTCGGTATGCTCGGTATGCATGGAAATTACGCATCAAACATGGCGATGTCTGAAACAGATCTGGTCATCTCTCTTGGTGCAAGATTTGATGACAGGGTGACAGGCAAACTTTCTGAGTTCGCAAAATATGCAGATGTGATACATGTCGATATTGACCCTGCCAATATTGCGAAGTTGGTAGATGTGGATTATCCTATTGTAGGTGATGTAACACAGGTACTTGAGAAGATGATACCTTTACTTGATGATGTCGATACTGACAGATATCAGGCATGGAGAGAGATACTCAAGCGTTATGATGAACTTCATCCTCAGTCTTATGTGGATTCTGATGAGGTGATCAAACCGCAATGGGCTATTGAGCGCATTGGTGAGCTTTTAGGGGAAGATGCTATTATCACTTCAGATGTCGGACAGCATCAGATGTGGGCTGCGCAACATTATCCGTTCGACAGACCACGCCAATGGATAAACTCTGGTGGTTTAGGAACAATGGGCTTTGGTTTCCCGGCAGCTATCGGTGCAAAAAAAGCATTCCCGGAGAAGACAGTTATCAATATTACCGGGGACGGATCCATCTTGATGAATATGCAAGAGTTGGTTACAGCTGCTGAGTATAAGATTCCGGTTATTAATGTTATTTTGAATAATCATTTTTTAGGGATGGTAAGACAGTGGCAAACCTTCTTTTATGAGAAACGTTATTCTGAGACGGATCTGACTTTCCAGCCAAATTTTAAAGCATTGGCTGAAGCATGTGGGGGCATAGGGTATGATGTTACGACCAAAGAGGAGTTTGATGCAGCACTTAAAGATGCTATTAAGCAAGATAAAGTCTGCTTTATGAATGTTGCAGTAAATCGTTTTGAAAATGTACTTCCGATGGTTCCGTCAGGCGGGGCATTGTTCAACATGATGTTGCCCCAAAAAACAGAAAATAACGGGGAGGAGAAGTAATGGCCAATTCTAAAAATGAAAGACGGGTTATTTCTGTTATTGTAATGAATGAGAGTTCTGTACTTGCCCGTGTCACAGCACTTTTTGCCGGTCGCGGGTATAACATCGAGTCATTGACTGTAGCACCTATCCCTAACAGCAATATGTCACATATCACCATTGCAACCAATGGTTCTACAAAAGTGATGGAGCAGATCACAAAACAGCTTCATAAACTTATCCCTGTCTATAAGGTGATCGAGCATGAAGAGATGGTTGAAAAGGAGATGGTACTTGTGAAATTCCCTATTGCTGAAAATCTTAGTGATATTTCTGTACTCTGTGCTGCCTATAATGGCGGTATTGTCAATGTGGGAAAAGAGATGATCATAGCAATGGTGGCAGATGAGCCTACCCGTATTAAACATTTTATAGAAGCTACACAGCGTTATAATCCTAGTGAAGTTGTACGTGGTGGTGTTGTGGCTATTGAAAGATAATTTAACTACTGAACTTGTTCCCATGCTTTGTGGAAATGCATATAAGAGTTTTGCTATAGAAGTATAAGCTTATTTCTTTAATTTTATTGAAGTATGCATTCCCACTCAGGAGAGTGGGAACGAGGGTTATTTTAATAAAAGGATTCTCTTTATGACTTACAAACTCTCCAAAATTACTCAAGAACTTAACATAGATATTAATGGAAATGACATCGATATAGATGGTATTCATACTTTAAGTGAAGCAACACCTACACAGCTTAGTTTTTTTAATGACAGTAAATATGCATCACAATTAGCTCATACAAAAGCAGCAGCCGTACTTATAGAGAAAAAACATGCAGCGTTATTACCCTCAACGACTATGGCACTTATCACAGATGAGCCCTACTTGAAATTAGCATTGGCTACTAAATTCTTTGCACATAAATTAGAGAGTAAAGGCGAACACCCTCATATGGGTGAAGGCTGCGACATAGACAAACATGTACATTTTGGAAAAAATGTCACACTTGGAGACAAT
>CAJXJN010000028.1 GCA_913055205.1 uncultured Sulfurovum sp.
CTGCGACATAGACAAACATGTACATTTTGGAAAAAATGTCACACTTGGAGACAATGTAACCATATTGGCAGGATGTTATGTTGGTGATAATGTGACAGTAGGCTCAGATACACTACTGCATCCCAACGTAACGCTATATCATGGAACAAAGCTGGGTGAAAGATGTATTATTCACAGTGGTACGGTTATAGGCTGTGACGGATATGGTTTTGCACATACAAAACAGGGAGAGCATGTTAAAATCTATCAAAATGGTAATGCAGTGGTAGAAGATGATGTTGAGATAGGGGCTAACTGCACTATAGACAGAGCAGTATTTGGCAGTACTATTATCCGTAAAGGTACCAAACTGGACAACCTTATACAGATCGCACACAATTGTGATGTAGGAGAACATACGCTTTGTGCTGCACAGGTAGGACTTGCAGGTTCTACTACTTTAGGCAGAAACGTAATAATGGGTGGGCAAAGTGGAACAGCCGGTCACCTGAAAATAGGTGCTTTTGCAACGATTGCTGCTAAGGGTGGTGTAACAAAATCACTTGAAGGAGGAAAAACCTATGCCGGTTTTCCTGCCATAGACCATAAAATGTGGTTACGTATGCAAGCAAAGATAGCCGGGTTACTTAAACGTAAGTAATTATGATATAATTATTCTATATATTGAAATATAAAGGATAAGTATGAGTGGAACAGTAACAAAGATAGATGAAATAGCACTTAGCAGTACAAAAGATGGAAAAATTTCCATTACAACCATAGCTGAGCCATATGGGACGGACAGTGAAAGTATAGTAAGTATTGGTATCTCTCTCCAGGCTGAAGCTGAAGAACCGGATTGGAAGGTACATATTCCTAAAGCAAATATAGATGCAGTGATTGCTGCTTTACAGGAAGCGAAAAAAAGTCTCTAATGTAAAAAAGCTGCTGATTATTCAGCAGCAATCATCTCTTTATATTGTTTGAGAGCTTTATTCATAGAGTCTCTATCCGGGATCTTTCTTCCTGCGATATAACCGATAATTTCTCCATCATCATTAAATTTTGGTTTGATCCAGACAACGACAAGATAGTATTTCCCTTCACTTGTCATGTTCTTGACAAAACCTTCCCAGTAATTTCCGCCTTTAATTGTTTCCCACATACCTTTAAAAGCAGCTTTTGGCATATCCGGATGTCTGTTGATACTGTGCGGTGAACCGATCAATTCTTCTTTTGAATAGCCTGTTATTTCTCTGAACTTTCGATTGGCATAAGTGATGATACCTGCTGTATCTGTCTCTGTGATCATTACTCCACCATCAAATGGAATTTCTATATCAACGGGCTCTGGTTTTAAAATTTCCTTTCCAGTGATTATATTTTTAATGGTTTGCCCCATACGTATCCTTATTTTTATAGTTATATAATATTTTTATTACTTGATAATAGCAACTCATACCTTATAACATTATAATAAAAAAAGAAGGAGTATGATTTAATCATTTTTATTTCATACTTTGCTACAATAACGACATTATTATATAAGGAAGTTTTTTGTCTATTATTGAAACGATAAACTCACTATTGGAACAACGTATTTTAGTGATCGATGGTGCTATGGGTACACAGATACAAGATCTTGAAGTCCCTGCAGAAGCCTGGATTGATGATAAAGGTGTAGATCAGGAGGGATGTAATGAACTTCTCAATGATACTGCTCCTGATCTTATAAAACGTATACATAAACGTTATGCGATGGCTGGAGCAGATCTTATTAAAACCAATACTTTTGGAACAATGCCATGGGTACTTGATGAATATCAAATGGGTGAACGTGCGTATGAACTTTCAAAAAAAGGTGCATTGCTTGTTAAAGAGATATGTGAAGAATACAGTACAGATGAAGCACCCAGATTTGTATTGGGTTCCATAGGTCCGGGAACGAAACTGCCATCCTTGGGGCATATTCATTATGATGAAATGTATGAAGGGTATAAACTTTGTGCATTGGGTCTTATTGATGGTGGATGTGATCTCTTCCTTTTGGAGACATGTCAAGATCCGTTACAGATAAAAGCAGCACTGCATGCCTGTCAGGATGCAAATAAAGAGAGAGAAGTTGAACTGCCTGTTATGGTCTCTGTAACTATAGAACTCAGTGGTTCTATGCTTATCGGTACAGATGCAACGACCATCGTAACGATCTTGGAACCGTTTGACATTCTATCGCTTGGTTTCAACTGTGGTACAGGGCCGGACCAGGTAAAAAAACATCTTAAGACACTGAGTGAACTTTGTGCCATACCTATTTCAGTACATGCCAATGCCGGACTTCCCCAAAACCGTGGAGGGTATACCTACTATCCTATGGGACCGGATGAATTTACTGAAAAACAACTGGAATTCATAGCATTTGACGGAGTAAGTTTTTTGGGTGGATGTTGTGGTACTACGCCTCAGCATATACAGGCACTCAAAAAAGCTGTAGAAGTTCTGAAACCCAAAAAACCAAGCGGTTCCATAGAGCCGTCTATCGCTTCACTGTTTAACACTACTGAACTTTTTCAGAAACCGGCACCTCTGCTTATAGGTGAGCGGAGTAATGCTACGGGGTCTAAAGCGTTTAGAGAGCTCATCATTGCCGGTGACTATGAAGGGACTTTGACTGTAGGACAGGCACAGGTACGTGACGGTGCACACTGTCTGGATGTTAACGTAGAGTTTGCAGGGCGTGACGGTGCTACAGATATGGCAGCAGTGATAGAGTTATATAACCAAAAGATACCTCTGCCGCTTATGCCTGATGCCACCCGTGTGAACACGATGGAAGCAGGGTTGAAATGTATTGGCGGAAAGCCCATCATCAACTCAGTCAACCTTGAAGACGGGGAAGAGAAACTTGATGCCATTTGTCAGTTGGCCAAACGTTACGGAACAGCACTGGTCTGTCTGACCATTGATGAGACAGGGATGGCAAAGACGACAAAAGACAAACTTGCTATGGCAGAACGTATCTATGACCTCTGCGTGAACCGTCACGGCATTGATCCCAGAAATCTCATATTTGACATGCTTACTTTTACGGTGGGTTCAGGTGATCTGGAGTACCGTGATGCAGCCATACAAACGCTTGAAGCCATACGTGAACTGCATAAACGACACCCTGAAGTAGGTTCTACACTGGGACTTTCCAACATCTCGTTCGGACTCGATAAGAATGCAAGGATCTATCTCAATTCAGTCTTTTTGCACCACTGTATCCAGGCGGGAATGACATCGGTGATCATCAATGTAAAACATATCATTCCTATGGCAAAGATGAGCCAGGAAGATATTGATATCTGTGAAGAGCTGTTGTTCCATCCTGATGATGAGTCACTCTTTAAGTTCATTGAACATTTTTCAGACAAAACTGTAGATGATTCTGCTACAGATGAAGAGTATGAAGCAATGAGCTATGAAGAGAAGATCTCCAAACTGCTCCTTGACGGTGACAAAGAGCGCATGATACCTTTGGTTGAAGAGGCCAGAAAAGAGATAGACCCGGACCGCATCGTCAATGAGATCCTTATAGATGCGATGAAAGTCGTAGGTGAACTTTTTGGTTCGGGGCAGATGCAGTTGCCGTTTGTTCTGCAGTCAGCGGAGACCATGAAGACAACTGTGGATTATCTGAACCCATATTTGACCAAGCAGGAGAAAGAGACAGATACGACACTGGTCATCGGCACGGTCAAAGGGGATGTACATGATGTAGGGAAGAATCTGGTAGATATCATTCTTTCAAATAACGGTTTTAAAGTCATTAATGTAGGGATCAAAACAGACCTGGAAACCTACCTTGAAGCACACAAGGAACACAATGTACAAGCCATAGGAATGAGCGGATTGCTGGTAAAGTCCACAGCAGTCATGAAAGATAATCTTGAAGCGATGGCAGAGATGGGTATGGAGATACCGGTACTGTTAGGCGGTGCTGCATTGACACGCAGTTTTGTGGATGACTTCTGCCGTCCCATCTACAAAGGTCCTATCTTCTACTGTCGTGATGCGTTTGACGGGGTCATTGCTATGAGTCGTATAGAAAAGTACAATGAAGACCCAAGTGTCGGACTGGATACCCGTTTGGCAGGAGATATGGTCGAACGTGAGAAGAAGGTTAAAAAAGAGGTAGTCATCCCTCCTTTTGAAGAGATCAAAATGCCGGAACCGGCACCGGTACCTACACCGCCGTTCTGGGGAAGAAGGGTACTTCAAAAAGAAGACCTGGATCTGGATATGGTCTTTAACTGGGTAAACCAGAAAACAGTTATCAAGATGCATTGGGGTTACAAAAGCAAGGGTATGAGTAAAGAGGAGTACCAAAAACTGTTGGATGAAACGGTTTATCCTGCCTATGAACGTTTAAAACGGGAATTTATAGAGAAAGATCTTTTTGAACCGACCATCATCTACGGTTACTATCCATGCAGAAGCAATGACCAGGAGTTGATACTTTTTGATGAGAATGAAGGGTGGAATGTAGATGCAAATGCCAACAGGGAGCCTCTGGCAAACATTGTCGGCAGAGCGATCCATGAGTTCTCTTTTCCTAGACAGGGACGAAAACCACACCGGGCACTCAGTGATTTCTTCCATCATGACAGACATGATGTGATAGCCTTGACCTGTGTCAGTGCAGGACCGAAGTTCTCAGCCTATGAAAAGGAGCTCTACGATGCGGGTAAATATCTGGAGTACAACATGGTACACGGCTTCTCAGTAGAACTGGCCGAAGCTTTGGCAGAAGTAGCACATAAGCAGATAAGATTGGATTTGAATATCGCCTCAGAAGACGAAGGACATACCTTGCGTGATGTAAGAATGAACCGCTACCAGGGAGCCAGATACTCCTTCGGTTACCCGGCATGCCCGGATCTGGAGCAAAGCAGGATTATCTTCGACCTTCTCAAGCCTGAAGAGTTCGGTATAGAACTGAGTGAAACTTTCCAGATACATCCTGAGCAGAGTACGACAGCTTTGGTGGTGCATCATAGGAATGCTACGTATTATGCAGTTTAAGTAGGGTGCGTTTGTCAACGCACCATCAAATTTAACATACAAAAAAACCATTTTACAATCTAAAATAAAAGGTGCGTTGGCAAACGCACCCTACAGGGGATTAATATGTTAATTAATCCCATACTCTTTTCCATAATGTTCCACTACAAAATCAATATCTTTATCTCCACGGCCGGAAAGGTTGATGAGAATGGTACCAATATTCGGCTCTTTTGCCAACTTTAATGCATAAGCAACAGCATGTGCTGACTCGATAGCAGGGATGATCCCTTCTTCTCTGGAGAGTTCAAAGAATGCATCGATGGCTTCTTTGTCGTTGACGGTAGCATAATTGACTCGGCCAATATCTTTGAGGTAAGCGTGCTGCGGCCCTACGGAAGGGTAGTCCAGACCGCTTGCTACGGAGTATACTTCCTGCGGTTCACCATTCTCATCCTGAAGCATGTATGATTTGAAACCGTGCATGACTCCCGGTTTCCCCAGTGTCATTGTTGCGGCATTTTCTCTCGGGATATCAAGACTTCTTCCTGCAGGTTCTACACCATGCATGGTTACTGTTTCATCATTGATGAATGCAGTAAAGAGCCCCATTGCATTGGAACCGCCGCCTACACAGGCAACCAGATTGTCAGGGAGTTTTCCTGTCATCTGTTGGAACTGTTCTTTTGCTTCCACGCCGACGATGGACTGGAAATCTCTTACCATTCTGGGGAAAGGGTGAGGCCCAACTACAGAACCGATGGCATAGAATTGTGTAACCGGATCTTTCAGATAGTTCTCAAATGCAGTATCGACAGCTTCCTTGAGTGTCTTGCGTCCATGGGTTGCCGGGATCACATTTGCACCTAAAATATGCATACGTACCACATTCGGATGCTCTTTTGCCATATCGACTTCACCCATATAAATATCGCATTCCAATCCGACCAGGGCAGCAGCAGTGGCCAATGCAACACCGTGTTGTCCTGCGCCTGTCTCCGCTATGAGCTTTTTCTTACCCATCTTTTTAGCCAGCAAAGCTTCCCCCAGACAGTGGTTTATTTTATGGGCACCGGTATGGTTCAGGTCTTCTCGTTTGAGATAGATATTTGTACCGTATTTCTCGGAGAGATGCTTGGCATGTAAAACAGGGCTTGGACGTCCAACATAATGTTGATAAAGATCGGTTAATTCATCAAGAAACTCAGGATCCTGACGGATCTCTTCATAGGAAGCAGTGATCTCATCCATGATCGTTTGAAGTTCCGGTGGGATAAAAGATCCTCCATACTCCCCAAAATAGCCTTTTTCATCAGGCAGTGGACAATTGAAAATATTTTTTGGCATAAAGACTCCTTTTTGATGTTTATTTGGTAATTATTGTACTCAAAAAGTATTTTGGAGTGACTGAATATGCACTTACCAAGAGGCCGACAAAAAGGAGTTGAGAGAAGGGAAAAAATTATTTCTCCCCACCATTGACAATTGCAGAGATGACTCTTTCTATCCATCTGTATTTTCATTTTCTTTCTTTTAGGGTGTATAAAAATATTTTATCATAAATTATTCAATTTTCATAAAGAGATGGTAGAATACTAAATATTGATATAAATAGGGAAAACAGATGGATAAGATATTAATATTGCTTTTTACAGCTGCTGCAGTACTTCTTTGTGCAGAAGAAAAAATCGATGGAGAAAAGGTATTTGATAAGGCCTGTGCTTCCTGTCATATTAAGATGATTACCGCAGAGGAGACCAAAAAGGTATTTAAAACACTTAAAGCACCGCCTATGGTAGAGGTTTCAGGACAACTTAAAAAGAATATAAAGATCGTTGAAGATATAGATGATGAGATACATAGAGCTGTGGTTATCGCATTTATTAAAGATTATGTGTTCTATCCGCATCTTGATAAGAGTATGTGTCAGGCAATGGCACTGGAGAGATTTGATCTCATGCCTTCACTTAAAGGAAAGCTGAGTGAAGAAGAGCTTAATGCTGTATCTGCCTGGGTATATGATTTTTATGTGGGAAAAAAATTCTAGAACAAGGGGTTTTTATGATATTGGAAAAAGGTGTATATAGACATTATAAAGGGCATCTTTATGAAGTTCTGACCACTGCCCAACACTCTGAAACAGAAGAGTGGATGGTGGTTTATAAAGCACTGTATGGTGATGGGGGAATGTGGGTACGCCCTTATGATATGTTTGTGGAAAAAGTTGAGGTAGAGGGGGAACTGGTGGAGCGATTTGCATTTGTAGGTGCATCGTAGGGGTTGACCCATGTATCGATCTTTGGTCAATTTGTGATTTGATTTTGTGTATGAAACCACGGGCAGACATAGGAGTCTGCCCCTACAGGTTTTAGATCCCCTCCATTCTTCTTGTCTCAAAACTTACTAGCTTTTCGCCGGAAAATCTAAAAAATAATTCTATTGGACGACAGCATACTTCACAGTCCTCTATGTATTCACTCTCTTCTTCCGAAGAGTCCAGTATCATAGAGATGCGTTCCCAGCAGTAAGGGCAAGTGAAAAAATGTTCCATTAGTCTACCTTCTTCTTAAACAAGTTTAGCTACCCAATCCGTTATCATACATCCATTGTCACAACCCCCGTTTCTATCACATCTTGTTTTTTGGATATTTCGTAAGAGTAACACTAAAAATCCAAGAGCAATGAGTAGTTGTACCATGCCTGTAAGCCATTGGTGCTGCATAAGGTTTTGTATGGAGAGTACAAGCATGATGATAGTGACGATGAGGCACATAGGCTATCCATTTTTTTATATGATTGTACTATAATTTTAGAAAAAGAGTATATATGTCATCTGTTATAAACCATTTTCGAACACTTACGCAAATTCCCCATTGCAGTAAAGAAGCAGATAAACTTTTGGATTTTTTAGTTGATTTCGCTAAAACCAGAGGTTATAAAGTTGAAGTTGATGAGGTCAAAAATATTTACATTTTCAAAGGAAGTCCAACCCTTTGTCTTCAAGCGCACTACGATATGGTCTGTATGGGTAAAGCACCTACAATAGAAGTCTACGAAGAGGATGGCTGGATGAAGGCCAAAAACTCTTCATTGGGAGCAGATAACGGTATGGCTATTGCGATGATGATGCAGTTGATGGATGAGGGAGAAGAGCTTGAGTTTTTGCTTACTTCAGATGAAGAGGTAGGACTCATAGGTGCGAATGAAGTAGCATTTGATCTAAAGAGTAGGTATATGCTGAATCTTGACAGCGAAGATGAAGCAGAGGTATACATAGGCTGTGCGGGTGGTGCAGATATTACAGCAAGTAAAATAGATATTTATATGGAGGGAAAGGGTACATGTTATGAGGTGGCAGTCAAAGGGCTTATTGGCGGTCACTCCGGTGTAGACATAGATAAAGGTATCCCTTCGGCGATCAAAATCCTTGGTGAATATTTGTATGATAATAACATTACACAGTTGGTAAGTATCTATGCGGGAGAACGTCGTAATTCTATTCCTGCCAATGCTGTGGCAATTGTACGAAGTGAAATAACTTTGAAAAACAGTGGAGATGTGCAAGTCCGTAAACTGAATGAAAAACCTTTGGTACTTAGAGAAGGTCAAAAAGCAATAGAGCTTATCCATTGCTTCAAACATGGTGTACGTGCGCAAAATAAGGAACTTGGTATTCCTGATGTAAGTATCAATCTTGCTATTATCACGGCAGATGAAAAAGGCGGACTTACTATAGAGACAAGTGCAAGAGCAATGGATATGCAAGCCCTGGAAGTTCTGACAGAGGAGACGATACATTTTTTTAAAAGGTATGGTTTTGAGGTATCGGTTGAAGATAAGTATCCTGCATGGAAACCTGAAGAAAATGCATTTACAAACCTTGTAAGCCATCAGATGGAGGAGATATTCGGGAAGAGTGAAATGATGGCGATCCATGCCGGGCTTGAGTGTGGTGTGTTAGGAGAAAAATATCCCCATATGCAACTTGCTTCCATAGGACCGACCATACGTTATCCGCACTCTACAAGAGAGATGGTAAAGCTTGATTCGGTAGCTAAAACTTTCCAGTTACTTCAAAAAATAATTAAATCGGTTTAATTTAATTAAATAATGATTTTTATTATTTTTACTTAAAGAAGGAAGGGGGGGGAAAGGATACCAGGATCAATCTTCATCATGATCCAGATATTGTAGATAGGAGAATACTTAGTGAAAATCAGACTTTAAAGCTCTCTTTGCTTTTACAATGTGCTTCCATAAAGCATCCTCCGCACTCAGGTTTGAGTGCCTTGCATCTGTATCTGCCGAAAAGTACCATTGCCTGATGAAGCAGATGCAGGTCTGTTTTGAATTTTTTACTCAGTTCTTCTTCACATTTTGTAGCTGTTTTTGCGTCACTGAGACCTAAACGGTGAGCGACTCTAAAGACATGGGTATCCACTGCCATCAGATTGGCTCCGGTATATTCGATCATGACAACATTGGCAGTTTTCTGTCCGACACCGGCCAGTTTGACAAGTTCATCTCTTTCAAGTGGTATCTTTGCTTCATAATTCTCTACAACGGATTGTGCCATTTTAATAAGGTTTTTGGCCTTGTTATTAAAAAAAGAGCAGGTATTGATATAAGATTTGACTTCATCCAGATCTGCATTGGCAAGAGAAACAGGATCGGGATAAGCCTTAAAAAGAGCAGGAGTGATGAGATTAACACGTTTGTCTGTACATTGGGCAGAAAGCATCACAGAGATAAGCAATTCATAGAGGTTTCGGTATTCAAGTTCAGTGACAGAATCAGGATAATGTTCTAAAAAAAGAGCTTTGATCTCTTCGATCTCTTTTTTGGTTGCTTTTTTTATCTTTTTATCTTTTTTATCCACAATTTTATCCTAAGATTAGATTTTTATCATTTTAACACAAGCTATTAATGATTTGTTTAACTTGCGAAGATATACTTACTAAGATTACTTTAAAAAAAGGATAATAAAACATGTTGAAACTAGCAAAAACTTCACTACTGGCCATTGCAGTCATGGCAACATCAGTGGTTGCATCAGACATATTGGTTACTGTTAATGGTAAAAATATTACAAAACAGGATGCAGAAGCATTTGTCAATGCAAGTGCACCGAATACACACTTTTCCCAGTTAAATAAAACGCAACAGAATATGATAAAAGAGAGACTTATTGAAAAAGCACTTTTTACAGAGTTAGCCAAAAAAGAAGGTGTGGATAAAAAACCGGAATTCACACGAAATATGGAAAAAATAAAAGATGAACTTCTTGTAAATATGTGGATGAAAATGCAGATGGATAATGCTATAGTCAGTGATAGTGAAGCAAAAGAATTCTATGAGAAAAACAGTAAAAAGTTTATGCAGAAAGCTTCTGTACATGCAAGACATATCTTAGTGAAAACGGAAAAAGAAGCTGAGGCGATTATCGATAAGCTAAAATCGCTTAAAGGTGAAGCACTCAAAGCAAAATTCATTGAATTGGCAAAAGTAGAATCCACAGGACCTTCAGCTTCAAAAGGCGGAGATCTTGGTAACTTCAGTAAAGGTCAAATGGTTCCAGAATTTTCAACAGCTGTTTGGGCACTTCAAGTAGGAAAGGTTACCAAAAAACCAGTAAAGACACAATTTGGCTATCATGTGATCTATCTTGAAGATAAAGCAGAAGCAAAGCCAATACCTTATGCTCAAGTCAAAGAGAAGATCATTGCATCACTCAAACAAAAGCAATTTGGCAAAAAGATCACAGAAGTGGCAAAAGAGCTTAAGAGCAAAGCAAAGATCGTTGATTTTTCAAAAGAAGCAAATGCAACTAAAAAGTAATGCGATAGTAATATAAGTAGGTAAAATAAAATGAAGAAAATTTTGGTTTTAAGTGTGTTTTTGGGTTTATGTGTTAATTCTCTCTCTGCTGATGATTTAAAAAATAGTTTAACACATATGTTAAATACAAAAGATACATCACCCTCCATGGTGGATCTTAGTAGTATTGATATAAATGGAAAAGCTAAACCTGTAAAAAAGGTAAGAAAAAAAAGATCTGCTAAAGCCGTGGTTGCCATGGTGAATGGTCATAAAATTCTTAAAAAAGAAGCAGATGAACATCTCAAAAAGAGAACACGAGGACAAATGTCAGACTTTGACTATCTACCAAGGAAACAACGCTTAAGACTTATTCAAGAGATAGCATTACCTATACTTGCATTAGAGAGTGCACAGAAAGAGTTGTCAGAAGGAGAGAAAGAAGCGATATATGCGCGTACATGGATACAAAAAGAAGCTTTAAAGATAAAGATCACTGATGAACAAGCCAAAGAAGTATATAATCAGATAAAACAACA
Source organism: uncultured Sulfurovum sp. (assembly GCA_913055205.1). Taxonomy (GTDB): domain Bacteria; phylum Campylobacterota; class Campylobacteria; order Campylobacterales; family Sulfurovaceae; genus Sulfurovum. Next base: position 11,379 of record CAJXJN010000028.1, read on the forward strand.
GTCACAGGAGAAAAATGCTACAGCAAATGTTCCTCCATTTGAAAAAATTAAGAATAAAATCAAAAGTCAAATATTAGAAAAACAAATAATAGGTAAATTAATGAAAGATGTAGAGATAAAAGTAGAAGAAATTAATTAGTAATTGGTGAAAAATCAGATAAAATATGCAATAAATAAATAAAGGTAACGAGAATATGAAAAAACTTTTAATGATATTAGGAGTAGGATTGATGCTTACATCAGTATCTGTATCCGCACAAACAGCAGGTACCGTTAATGGTATGGAAATTACTGTAGAAGAGGCCAATAAAGCCCTTAACATACTTAGCAAAGGCAAAATGACATGGGATAAGCTTTCCAAAGATGATAAAATGAAACTTATCCAGATGATGGCACCAAGTAAATTGGTGGCAGCAGCAGCAGAAAAAGGATTAGACAAGAAAGAAAAAGAAGCGGCACTTGCCGGTTTTTGGATGCAGAAGAAAATGTCTAAAGTAGAAGTATCAGATGAAGAAGCTAAAAATGCATATGAGAAAATGAAAAAATCAGCAAAAAAAGCTAAAAGTAAACAAAAGATACCATCATTCGATCAAATTAAAAATAATATAAAAATGCAAATTGCTCAAACAAAAGTTGTGAGTGAGTTAACGGAAAAAGCAAAGATCAAACTGAAATAATAAAGATAGGAAATTGTAAATGTCTACAAAAGTATTGGATGCAGTTAATGCGGGCGTTATTACAGGTGATAACCTTCAAAAGGTATTTAAAATAGCGAAGGATGAAGGATTTGCTCTTCCTGCAGTGAATGTGGTAAGTACCTCTTCCATAAATGCGGTGCTTGAAGCAGCAAAAAATGTAAACTCTCCAGTGATCGTGCAGTTTTCAAATGGTGGTGGAGCATACTATGCAGGTAAAGGTCTACCGTCAGATGAAGCTGCTATATTGGGGTCTATCTCAGGAGCTCAGCATGTACATACTGTAGCCAAAGCGTATGGAGTACCTGTCATACTTCATACAGACCATGCAGCCAGAAAACTTCTTCCTTGGATCGATGCATTGCTTGATGCAAGTGAAGCGCATTATGAAGCACATGGTATTCCTCTTTTCTCTTCTCATATGCTAGACCTCTCTGAAGAGCCTATAGAAGAAAACATCGCTACGTGCAAAGCTTATTTGGAGCGTATGTCTAAAATAGGTATGACACTTGAGATAGAACTTGGTGTAACAGGCGGTGAAGAAGATGGTGTGGACAATAGCCATATAGATAATTCACTGCTCTATACACAACCGGAAGAAGTCGCTTATGCTTATGAAGAGCTTATGAAAGTCTCTGACAAGTTTACCATAGCTGCATCATTTGGTAATGTGCATGGTGTGTATAAACCTGGAAATGTGACATTGACTCCTAAAATTTTGGATAATTCACAAAAATATATAGAAGAGAAGTTTGGTACCCCTAAAAAACCTGTAAATTTTGTTTTCCATGGTGGTTCTGGATCTGAGCTTTCCGATATTCGTGAAGCCATTGGTTATGGAGTAGTGAAGATGAACATCGATACAGATACCCAATGGGCATTCTGGGATGGTGTTAGAGGATATGTTGAGAAGAACCATGATTACCTTCAAGGACAGATCGGTAATCCAGAGGGTGAAGATAAGCCAAATAAGAGTTACTATGACCCTCGTAAATGGTTAAGAAAAGGTGAAGAGTCTATGATTGCCAGATTAGAGCAGGCGTTTGATGATCTTAATTGTTTGGGGCGGAATTAATCTGATTTGTTTTTTTGATTAATTTCCTCATATCTTAACTGTGGCGTAGTTCTCTCTTCATTTTTTTAGATGAGATACGTTAAGTAAACGACAACTGCTTGTCGTTTATAGTATCGGAACCGAAATGGTCGGAGTAACGCGTAGCCATGTAGGCAGAAACAAAAAAATCGTCTCTACTCTCGAATCGCTACGCTTTCAAGGTCGTTCGTAGAGACAGGCACGCTTTGCGTGATTTGATGGAGGTAAGTATGACCTTTGATTCTTCTCCTGTGCAATCTATTGTTTTTGATAATAGACAAATCTTTTTAAAACGTGATGATCTTTTGCATCCTGATTTTTCGGGGAATAAAGCTCGTAAACTGCATTATTTTCTTCAAAATGATTTTCCAAATATCCATAAAATAGTCTCCTATGGTTCTGCTCAGTCCAATGCGATGTATTCGCTCTCTGTACTTGCCAAGATGAAAGGGTGGGAGTTTGAGTATTATGTAGATCATGTAGCCGAGTATTTAAAAGAGAATCCTCATGGGAATTATGAAGGAGCTTTGAAAAATGGAATGAAGATCCATGTAGGTCGGGTTCCCCCGATCCCGACAAATAAAAATATATTATTGATAGAAGAGGGTGGACGACAAAAAGAAGCCGAATATGGTATCAGGCTTTTAGCTCAAGAGATTGTTGATTGGCAAAAAGAAAATAATATTGATGAGTTAAATATTTTTCTTCCCTCCGGAACAGGAACTACAGCATTGTTTTTATCTAAAACTTTTATCGGGATCGGGGGAACCCGACCTACGGTATATACCTGTCCCTGTGTTGGAGATGAGAGTTATTTGAAAAAGCAGTTTTTAGAGTTGGAATCAGATGAAAAATTTCATCCAACTGTATTGACATTAGAGAAAAAACACCATTTTGGAAAACTTTATAAAGAAAATTATAAAATTTGGCTAAAATTACAACAACAAACGGGAGTGGAGTTCGACCTCCTTTATGACCCACTTGGATGGCGAGTATTGCTTGCGCATCCAGAGGTTCTTTCTAAACCTATACTGTACATCCATCAGGGTGGTGTGTTAGGTAATGAGAGTATGCTCCCCAGATATCAGAGAAAATACGACTAGCCGTATGAACCGTCTGTTAAGACAACATAGCGTTAGCGCAGTTTTTTGGACTTTGTTCAAAAAGCGTTATATTAATAACATATAAGGATATATTGTGAAAATATTTTACAGTAGTGATGATACATTTGAAGCAAATTTTAATGAGCTTCTAGAGCGTGGTAAGATGGATATAGAGGGTGTAACAAGCATCGTTTCCGGTTTGCTTAAAGAGATACAAACCGAGGGTAATAAAGCAGTGAAAGCTCAGATAGCAAAATTTGACAGATGGGAGCCCCAGAGTGATGATGCACTTTTAGTGTCTACTGAGGATATGGCTAAAGCCTATGACAACATAGATCCTACTCTTCGTGATGCTTTACACCTTGCATATGACCGTATAGAGTCTTATCACCAAAAGCTTATGCCCAAGACGTGGATGGATAAAGAGGCTAACGGAACTATACTGGGTCAAAAAGTCACAGCTGTAGACAGAGCAGGGCTTTACATCCCCGGTGGGAAAGCTGCGTATCCAAGTTCATTACTGATGAATGTCATCCCTGCACAGGTTGCGGGTGTGGAAGAGATAGTGGTTTGTACCCCTGCACCGGACAATGAGCTCAATGAGCTTCTTCTTGCTGCCTGTCACCTTTGTAAAGTAACAAAAGTCTTTAGAGTAGGTGGAGCATCGGCGATCGGTGCAATGGCATATGGAACAGAGACCATTCCTAAAGTAGATGTTATCACAGGACCGGGAAATATCTTTGTGGCTACAGCTAAGAAGCTGGTTTACGGTGAAGTGAATATCGATATGATCGCCGGACCATCTGAGATAGGTATCCTGGCAGACGAAACAGCCAGAGAAGATTACATAGCGATAGACCTGCTTTCTCAGGCAGAACATGACGAGATGGCAAGTTCCATCCTCATTACTACAGATGAAGAGTTGGCAAACAGAGTAAGTGACAAAGTAGAAGAGTTCCTTGGTACACTTTCTCGTGAAGAGATAGCAAGAAAGTCTATAGAAGAGAGAGGTGCTATCATCGTCACCAAAGATATGGATGAAGCCATTGCTCTTATGAATGAGATAGCACCGGAACACTTGGAAGTCATCACGAAAGACCCTATGAGTCTGCTAGACAGCATCAAACACGCAGGAGCTATCTTCTTAGGAGAGAATACACCTGAGCCTATAGGTGACTATGTAGCAGGACCAAATCACACACTCCCTACAGGTGGAACTGCGAAGTTCTACTCGCCATTGAGTGTAGAGAACTTCTTGAAGAAGTCATCTATTATCTCTATGTCTAAAAAGGGTATGGAAGAGATAGGAGAACAGTGTGCTTTGATCGCAAATACTGAGGGCTTGACCGCACATGAGGAATCTGTAAGGATCAGATTGAGAGATTAAAATATTTCTCTCATTCTCTTGTTCCCATGCTCTGCGTGGGAATGTCTACTTCACTATAAATTAACAATAAATTTTAATCCATAATATGATGGCATATTCTTGTAGGGTGCGTTTACTAACGCACCTTTAAAATTGTATAAATGATTTGTTAATTCTTTCGGCGTGAGTGCGATTGTATGCAAACTGCCTCAATGGTGGGTTGGCAAACCCACCCTACGAAAAATAAATTATAAAGTTTCACACATCACTAGATGGTATGTTCTTGAAGGTCGGAATGTTCTATTTCCGACGGTCTAAATCTGTAAACTAGACATAGAACATCTGCTGATACATTGACTCTGCCCAGCCAAATTGTGTCCTGGTTTTACCCAAGTTGTTGTTTGTCCACTTCTCATCGGTTATGGTACCGTTAAAGAGAGTCTCTCCTGAGGAGCCGTATTTGTATTGTGAGAGAAGGGTGATCTCCCTTTGCGGTTTCATCGATACCAGAGATACACAGAAAGTTACGGGTGATTCCCATCTGATATGTTTTTGAAAGTATGTTTCAGCTACCATGCGTGCTACATTGCTTCCTTCTGTATAGGCAGTGTTTCCTGATTTGGAGAAGCCCATGGGGCGTAGATCACCGCAACCGAAGATGTTATCATATCCTTTGAAACGGTTGGTATAAACATTAAGGTCTGCTTCAACTCTGTTATAGGCAGTTTTAGTTGTCAGCCCCAATTCTTCCAAAAGTCTTGGTGCCCTTACATTCGGATAGAAAGCGGCATCCTCAAATGCTATTTCATCAAACTCCGTATAGACTATCTTCTTATCAAGATCAATGGATGTGATTTCAGTTGCAGGCATATAGACCAAATGCTCTTTGTGCAATGTTGAAAAAGCACTTAAAAATCCCTCTTCTTTAATGGTTACGGTATTGTTCGCATCCAGGAGTATTACTTTGCCTTTGATCTGGTGTTGTTTCATGTATTCAGCCAGCAGACAGGCTCTTTCATAAGGAGCAGGCAGGCATCTGTAGTTGCCGTTCGGTACAGTAATAATGAAGTTCCCCCCTTTGAATTTTTTGATCTTGTGTTTAAGTGTCAAGTGTTCCGATCCCGGTATGAATGCAGGAGGGTAAAGTCTATGGATATTCTCTTCGAAGGTTTTATCACCTTTGCTCCAGTTATGATAGTCATATTCAATACCTGTAGCAAAGATTAAATAATCATAATCCAAATCACCTTCTGTTGTGTGCAAGATATTTTTTTTGGCATTCAAGCCTGTTGCTGTTGCTTGAAGATAGGTATAACCGAAGTTATTTGCAGCATCCAGGTAACTGTGGGTGAGAAAATCCAGATCCACCAGATCAAAGAGCCAGGCATTACTGACAGGACATGAAACAAAGTGGTCTCTCTTCTCTACCAATGTTACATGAGCTTGAGGTATATACTGTTTGATATGTTTTGCAAAAGAAAGCCCTGACCAGCCACCTCCTACAACTACTATTTTGGGATGGGATGTTTTGTTGTTTTTATCTTTTAGTAAAGTGCCGTTATGTTTTGCACTGGAGAGTGTAGTTAGTGATAAAAATGCAGCCAGTGAAGCTTTGATCATCTCTCTTCGTTCCATGGAGGTATCCTTATTTTGGTAATAATTTGGATTATACAGAATGAAGTTGTCAAAAAGCAAATGAAAATGCCTGATAATATTGATAAATTTAAATGAATATAAAAGAGAAAAAAGAAGCTGGCGCGGCGGACGAGACTCGAACTCGCGACCCCCTGCGTGACAGGCAGGTATTCTAACCAACTGAACTACCGCCGCACC
>CAJXJN010000029.1 GCA_913055205.1 uncultured Sulfurovum sp.
CGGGTGGTACATATTTGCTATGCATATTGGTACATTTTTGGATTGCACTTGACACCTACAGCAAATCCGTCTTGGAGCGTATAGAGTCCTTCAGGATTTTCCAATCCTTCACCTATGGGCAGAATATATCTTAAGGTTGTATAGAAAAAGTTTGAATCTTCTGAAGTGATGAGGACATTGTCCTTATTGGAATTATTTGAACCATCGAAAAAATATTTTCCTTTTGGAAAATAGCTCTTTATACCTAATAATGAAAAGAAAAGTCGATTTGTATAGGGAAGCTTAAAGTCTGAAAAAGAGACTGCTCCTCCGGAAAAGTTTGCCTCTTCAGCTTTTCCATTTATAGTAATGTCTTGTGTTATTCCGCCAAATACAGAGGTAGCCAATGTAGTTTGAGGCTGAAGTACTCCTTGTTTAATTACACCTATACCACCGGAAAAGCCGGTAGAGTCACTGGAAAATATATAGGGTAAAACAATCCAGTCTTTATTTTTTGTCAGATTTGTATCTTCTGAAGCATTTAAAAGATTGATCGAGAGAACAGCAGTACTTAAAAAGGATAGTAATAAGAGTTTTTTATCTTTCATTTAACAATTATATCTAAAGAGTATAAAGTATATTATTTCAGATATTTTTAGGCTATAATTATAGAGATATTGTCGAAGGATAGGATTATGCAAATCAAAAAATGTACTACATTAGAAGAAGCAAGAAATGAAATAGATAAAGTGGATGAAGAGATCGTTAAACTGATTGCAAAACGTAATGATTATATTAAGCAGATAGCACATTTTAAAACAAGTGTGGAAGAGGTAAAAGCAGAAGAGAGGATTTCTGATGTTATTTCACGTGTACGTGAACAAGCCATAGCACTTGATCTTTCTCCAAATCTCATTAATGATCTTTATGTAAGAATGATCGATGCAATGGTAGAGAGTGAGATTGCTGAGTTTAATAACGCAAAGTCCTTTTGACGGGATACATCCAGATCAAAGCTACATAGGTGTTAAAATTGCAAAATGTGCATTTTGGCACCTTTTTAAAATTTTGATCGTTAACACCGGGTTTCCTGCAACAGGAGGCTCACGTGAAACCTCTCGTATTTAATCCTCTTTTTTCTCGTCATCTGAACCTGCAACTGCATGAACAGCACTGCCTGCTATGTCAATGGTTGCACTGACCGTAGCACCTGCTATTTGTATAGGGGCTGTGACTACCTGTGTGCATCCCGACAATAAAATCAAAGTTAGGATAGAGTATATCGTTAATTTTTTCATAGGCGGATTATATCATAACTCTATGTGTATTGAACTACACATAGAGTATGCTACAATGATACTATAAAAGGATAGTCATGAAAATATTATTGCTTGAAGATGATGTGATTCTTCAAGAGATTATTGAAGAATTTCTTATAGAAAACGGGTATGAAGTTGAGAGTTATTTTGATGGTGAAAAAGCTTTGGATGCCATAGGGAAATATCGTTATGATATGTTGCTGCTGGATGTCAATGTACCCAGTATAGATGGTTTTGAGATACTCTCCTATTTACGTGAGATAGGCAATACTGTACCAGCTATTTACATTACATCACTTGCGGGTATAAATGACCTTAAAAAAGGGTTTGACCTTGGTGCAGATGATTATTTGAAAAAACCTTTTGAACTTGAAGAGCTTAAGGCACGTATTGAACACATTGTCAGGCTTTATCGGCTACAAGAAGAGATAGAGTTTGATGGTATGAAGTTTATCCCTAAAGCACATCAGATTTTAATGGATGATCAAGTGATAGAGATGAGACAGAAAGAAGCACAGGTTTTAGAGTATTTTATACGCAATGAAGGTAAGATCATCTCTTGTGATGAGATCATTGAGAATGTCTGGGATGATGAAAATATCCCTGCACATGCAACCATACGTACGTACATAAAAAATTTAAGAAAGATGTTTAACAAAGAGTATTTTGACAATATTAAAGGAGAGGGTTATCGTTTTAACATCCTATGAGCGTAAGTCACTTTTTCGTTTTTTAACGCTTTATCTTTCATCAGTATTTGTATTGTTGGCTATTATCGGCTACCTTTTTTTTGAAAACAATCGTGCTTCTATGAAAAGTGCGATGAAATTTGAGATGATGTATCAGGCACGTATGCTTTCATCTAAAATTATAATGAAATCCATGCAGAATAAAGAAGCATTGCTGAAAGATTTCAATAAAGAGCATTTTTTAAAAAACTTAAAGCATTGCCGTTTTCAAGCAGGGTATTATACTAAAGATAAAAAACCTCTCTATACAGAAATTGGGAATGTAAGTAGGTTTGATACAGATTTTTTTATCAAAGATATGAAATGTTATACGGTGACAGAAGACAAGAGTGAACATTTGGGAGTACGATATATTGTACTCAAAGAAAATGAGCTTGCAGGCATATTGCATAAACTAAGGATAAAGATCATAGGGTATTTGGTTCTTTCTTTTATTTTAATGGGTGTAGTAGGATATTTTTTAGGTAGACTTTTTTTACGACCGGTAAGAGAACAGATAGAGTCTTTGGATAAATTCATTTCAGATACCACGCATGAACTCAATACGCCTATCTCTGCGATATTGATGACGATACAAAGTCTTAAAGGTCTCGAAGAAAAAAAGCTTAAACGACTTGAAGCAAGTGCCAAGAGGCTAAGTGTGATGTATAGTTCTTTAACCTATAGACTTGAGGGAAAAGTGGAGTCTTCAGAGCTATTGGATCTTGAAAAGATCATTCATGAACGTGTAGAGTATATGAAAGAACTTATAGATTCTAAACGTATTTGTATTCAACTTGAACTTGAATCAACCAAGATATGGATGAATAGACGCAGTGCTTACAGGCTGATCGATAATCTTTTGTCAAATGCGATCAAGTATAGTGATGTGGGAGATAGTATTTTTATTACGCTTAAAGAGAGTGTTTTGCAAGTCAAAGATACAGGTATAGGTATAGACAGGGAGATGCAGGAAGATATTTTTAAACGGTATCATCGTGCCAATGAAGAGAGAGGTGGTTTTGGTATAGGACTGAATATCGTACTCTCTATCTGTAAAGAGTACAAGATAAAACTGGACCTGGAGTCCAAAAAAGGGGAAGGAAGTACCTTCACACTTGTTTTTTCCAAACTCAAAAATAAATAATAATGTTATTCTGAGACACTGTCCATAAGGATGCCGATGATATCTGTCATGGTTAAAATACCGTAAAGTTCATTGTTATCAATGACTAAAAGACGCTTGATACTGCTTTGTACCATCATTTTTGCAGCATATTTTACATTGAGTTGAGCAGAGACTGAAACAGCAGGTGTTGCAGCAATATCATATACATTCAAAAGATCGATGTCCCCATCTTCTGCAACAATGCTTTGTAAGATATTTTTAAAAGTAAGCAGACCATAAGCACCATCATCATTTGATTTCTCTACGATCACGGAACGAACCTTGTTTGTTTTCATCAGAGTAAGTGCCTCTCTGACTGTTGCCATAGGTGAAACACTCACCAATCGTTCTTTTGGGCTCATCACATCTTTTACTAACATCATATCTCCTTTATATCATTGTTTTAATATCGTCTTCAAACTTATGAAGTTCATCTGTATCCAGTCCTGCTACATGGCTAAGCGGCATAGTGAATGCAAATCCACTGTTTTCGTGGTTATCCAAGTCAAAATTTACACGTAAGGCTTTCATAACTTTCATTGAGAGTTTTCTCGGCAAGATGAAAAGCAAGGCAGAAACATTCTCTTCCAGGGTAAGACCGAAAAAGACTTTTTTCTCTTTGAGACCAATATTTTTACCATGTAGGATAGTAACGGAACCTGCACCGGCTTCCTTGGCTACTTTAATAGCAGCCTCTTCATCTTTATCTTGTATGACAGCAACAAGTGCTACAAATTTCATGATATCTCTCCTTTTAGTTTAGATTGCATATACTCTGCATAAATACCATATCCCATTACTGTAAGCATAGGGAAAAGCGATGCAAAAGCAATGAGACCAAAACCATCAATTAATGGATTACGTCCCTCTATATTCTCTGCTAACCCCAGTCCCAAAGCTGTTACTAATGGTACAGTAACGGTTGAAGTAGTTACACCGCCACTATCATAGGCAATAGGTACAATATATTTGGGTGCAAAGTAGGTAAAGAGTATGACCATGAGGTATCCAGCTATGATATAGTAATGTATAGGATCACCTGCTACGATACGGTATGAACCCAATCCAATACCGATCGCAACTCCAAGTGCTACCACCATTCTAAGGATATTTTGTTTAATGTTTCCTTCACTGATCTCTTCTGCTTTTATCGCAATGGCCAGAAGAGCTGGTTCCGCCATAGTTGTAGAAAAACCTATAAGAAATGCAAAGAGGTAGATAAGTAGATTATTACCCATATCCGTGAGTTGAAAAGCAATCGTCTCTCCTATAGGGAAAAGCCCCATTTCAAGTCCTACGATGAAAGCGTAGAGCCCTAAAATCACCATGATGATCCCCGTAGCTATCTTGTGTAAATGTGCCACAGGTTTTTTGATGATGATATACTGAAAAAAGAATATCACTATGAGTATGGGAGCGACATCTTTGATAACACCAATGAGTTCCATAAAAGTATCCATCGCAGAAAAAGTATATACAGTAGCAACGGCTTTGGTATTTTCTGCTACTTCTGTAACAACAGGTATTATAGTACTGCTGTCTCCTAAGTTATAGACGATGATGCCATAGATTTGAACAAATATCATAGGGGTAAGTGAAGCAAAAGCGATGAGTCCAAAGCCATCGATAGCAGGGTTTCTCCCTTTGATGCTAGAGGCAAGACCTATCCCTAATGCTGCGACTAAAGGTACAGTGACAGTGGAGGTAGTAACTCCACCACTGTCATATGCCAGTCCAATAATCTCTCTTGGTGCAAAAAAGGTAATAATAACAACTAAAATATAGCCAGAGATGATGTAATATGCGATGAGATGCCCAAGCAAGATACGGAGTGTTCCCAGCGCAATAGCAAACCCTACTGAGAGAGCCACAGTCATGCGCAGCCAAAAAGCATCAATAAGACCATTACTGATGAGTGCTGCTTTATCAGCTATGGCGATGAGAGCAGGTTCAGCAACTGTGGTAGAGAAACCTATGGTAAAGGCAAAGGTGAGAAGCCAAAAAACTGATCCTTTTCTTGCAAAATCTACAGCAAGACCTTCTCCTATGGGAAAGATACCAAGTTCAAGTCCGCGGATGAAAAGTGCCAGCCCGATAGCTACAATAGTCAATCCTATGACAATAGAAACAATGTTCTCCGGTACGGACTGGATAATGACTCCCTGAAACAGTGCAACAACAATGATAATAGGAAGAAGGTCCCTAAAAGAATTTTTAAGATCTCCGGCAAATAGTTTCAAACTTTCTTTCATGATAGTAAGTTATATCAATTTAATGTAATTGTACGCTTATTTAAGCTCTATTTTCCCTCTATGTAAAGCAACTGCACCTTTTTGTTCCAATTCTTTGAGTAAACGGCTTACAACCACTCTGGAACTTCCAAGTTCTGTAGCGAGTTGTGCATGGGTTATCTCTATTGTTTTTTCAGATTGTTTGTTAAGCCATTCCAAAATGCGTGTATCCTTATGTTTGTGGTGGCACTCTTTGCAACAGGTGTGGCACTGTTTCTTGTAGAACTAGGGGTTGAGGATATGGCTGATTTGACTCAGATGGCAGGACTTATAAAGCCTAAAAGCATGGAAGGTCTCATCGAGATACTTTCTCCCCACATCATAGGTATGGGACTTATGCTCTTTGTGGTGGCACACTTTTTACTCTTTTCCAAGAAGTTTTCACAAGCATTTTCTTTAAAAGTATTTGTTGCTTTAGCTTTGGTGATACTCACAGACCAGTTCTCTTACCTTTTTATCTCTATAGGGTGGGAAATGTTTGGATGGGTTAAACTCTTTATGCTTTTGGTGTATGCATCTTTACTCTCAGTGTTGGTCTGGATGGTAGCATCTTCTTTGTAGGGTATCCACTCTATATCGAGTAGATTTTGTTTGTCGTTATAAAGTATGGTGCCATCTGTTTGGACAAGTATGAACGATATGTCTGCAAAACGATTTAAAAATGATAACGCTAAACGCTTTGGCATGACAGAAACAGCCGTGGCAAAAGCATCTAGGCGACTGTTGTTGGCAAGGCTAAAAAGTGAAACAGAGACAAAGTTTTTTTCAGGTACCCTTTTTTTTGGGTCGATGAGATGATGCTCTTCTTTTTTTACAGCGTAACGTCTGTACGTACCACTTGTGGAGATGGAAACATTGGGTTGTTTCGTGAGTATTTTTGCAAAGACCAGCTCTTCAAAAGGTGTAAAAGGTGATTGTACAAAAAGTTCACATCTATTTAAACAGCGTATATCGCCGCTCAAGGCTACTCTCCCTTCAGTGATGTTTTGCTCTTTGAAGTAGTTTGCTACTTTATCTACAGCATATCCTTTTCCCATACCGCCTAAGTCCAGTGTGATGTTTTCATCCAGTGTGATACTCTTTTGTCTGAAGTGTATGCCTTTTATGTTGAGTGTGGCACCTTGCAATGCCTCTGTAGAAGGTGAGGCGACATCTTCTCCAAAATGGTAGAGCTTTTTGGTTAAAGAACCCACAGTGATGTCAAAATACCCTTGCGTCTGCTCGTAATAATACATACTTTTCTGTATGGCATCTTTGAGTAGAGTATGTGTGGGTATGGTTTTTTTATCATTGAGTCTATAGAGGTGTGCTTTGGGTGAAAAAGTAGAGAGTGCGTGTTCCACATTGGAGATGATATGAAACGCTTTACTACTGTGCTCTTGCTTGTTTTGAGGAAGAGAGATACTTGCATACGTTCCCATGAGTATTTGGGTGCGTGTCTGCATAGGTGTCTGAGCAAGTAGAAGTAAGGGAAGAGTAAAAAGAAAGAGAACCCTCATACTCTCTTCTCTAAAATCTTCACAATCCCCTCAAAATTCTTCTCATGTCCAAAGCAGCTGTTAGAGTTACAGAGCATGTACCCATCATTGGTGTCATTTTTGAGTAGTGAAAAAGGGTGAGGTAGGGTATCTAGCTGTGGGATGTAGGGTTTGAGCTTATCTTCTTTGGCTTTGATAATGATGTCGTCTTTAAGGTAACGGATAACCATTTTACTCATCTTCGGAGTAGAGATAGGTTGGCGCATGACATCATAAGAGTAGATCTCAAGTGTTTTAAAGACAAATTTTTTATAGACGATGTCAACAAGAGATGAGATGCTGTAAAGTGCCGAGATCATAGTAGATACTGAGGATGGGTAAGAGCTGTCATAAATATCTGCATTGGTTTCAAATTCACCTCGGGAGAACTTCCATTTTCCACCTGCAAAGTACTTTTCTATGGCATTGTTGGCAAGTTTGGTTGCCGTGACAAGATAGACTTCGTCCAAGGTACTTTCATAGGCTTCTATGAGTGCTTCACATAAAAAGGCGTAGTCTTCCAAAAAGGCATGTATTTTAGGCTCTTTGTCTATAAGTGCAGAGTGGAAAAGTTGTCCGTTGATGTACATAGACTCCAAGAGTCTGCTTAAAGACTTTATCGCAAGTTTGAGATACTTTTCATCCGTTCTTCCCGCCTTAAAGAGTGACTTTATCATCATCGCATTCCAAGAGACGATGACTTTTTTGTCTATAAACGGGTAGGTGCGTTTCTCTCTAGGTTTTTTAAGTGCTTCTATAGCTTCTGCATAGTAAGGAGTCTCCAGTGAACTTGCATCATCGACACGTATGATGTTCTTACCTTCAAAGTTTCCTTCTTTTGTGATATGTAGTGCTTGTGCTAATGTTTCATGTGCTTTACTCGGTATGCCTGCTTTTTCAAAAGACTTGAGTGCTTTGTCATAGGAGTAAACAAAGTATTTTCCCTCTTCCCCTTCTGTATCTGCATCACTGGCTGAGTAGAAAAGCCCTTTATGGCTCATCTTCTCTACCATAAAATCCAAGGTCTCAAACGCGATGTTTTTGTAAAAGTCATTTCCTGTGGCATGGTAGGCTTTGAGATATACTTCTGAAAGTAAAGCATTATCATAAGTCATCTTCTCAAAGTGGGGAACAAGCCATTCGTTGTCTGTAGAGTAGCGACAAAATCCACCATCTACCAGATCTCGCAGTCCACCCCTTGCCATAGAGGAGAGGGAGAGTAGGACCATGTTAAGTGTCTCTTTGTCATCGGTGAGTTTGTAAATATCCAGGAGCAGGTCAAGGATGGAGGCTTGAGGGAATTTTGGGGCTTTGTTAAATCCTCCCTCTTGATTGTCAAAGAGTTGTTTGGCTTGGTCTATGACTCTGCCGACGATGCTCTCATCTAACTTTGTGGCTTGTATCTTGTCCTCTTTCGGGTTGAGGTGATGCAGTATCTTGTCTGCTTCATCTACCAGTGTTGTTTTTTCATTTTTGTATTTATCGGCTACGATTTCCAAAAGTGAAGTGAAACTCATCATCCCGTACTTTGGCTCATCCGGGATGTAGGTAGCAGAGTAAAAAGGTTTAAGATCTTCGGTTAGGAAGATAGAGGCAGGCCAGCCACCTGGGCGACCGTTCATGAGCTGATAGACATCCTGAAAATGTTTGTCAATGTCAGGTCGTTCTTCACGATCTACTTTGATGGAGACAAAATATTCATTTAGGATCTTTGCAGTTTTTTCATCCTCAAAAGACTCATGCTCCATGACATGGCACCAGTGGCAAGAGCTGTAGCCGATAGAAAGAAAGATGGGTTTATGTTCTTTTTGGGCTTTTTGAAATGCTTTTTCACCCCAAGGATACCAGTCTACAGGATTATCGGCATGTTGCTGTAGGTAAGGTGAGTGTTCGTTTTTAAGATGATTTTCCATTTTAGACCTTTAACTATTGATTGGAACGCATACGAAAGAAAGTTCCATATACTACACTGATGCTAATCCCTCTGCTGGAGAAGAGTTATGCGTCTGGTTGCTTTAGTGCGAGTATTATTATTTTTTATACCTTTTTATCTGTAAAGGTTAATATTATGTTGACTATAATGCGTTATAATTTTGCAATTATTACACACCATATACACATATATCATAATATAATTGTATAAAATTTCAAAGAGAGAAGAGGAAAAATGAGAAATATTTTCAAAGTGTTACTTTTAGCAAGTGTCTTCCTGAGTTCATTTGCTTTAGCAGGATTTGATTCTGCACTGAAAAAACAGAAGTTTTTATCGCCAGAAGTGGCATTTCAGGTAGCAGCAGTAAAGAAAGCAGATGTCATAGAGACAAAGATCACAATGGCGGACAAGATTCACATCTATGATGACTCACTGCATTACAGGATCATTTCTCCATCTATAGTTGAACTCACAGTTAACAAGCCCACACCTCATGAGTTCGATGGCGATAAAGTGTTTGAGAAAGAACTTATTGTAACGATCCCGGTAAAAGAGATTGAATCTAAAGTTACAGGTGACTACACACTTGAAGTAGAGTTTCAAGGTTGTTCGGATGCAGGTATCTGTTACCAGCCTATCAAAAAAACATTTAACTTCAAAGGTGCAGAACTTGGCCTTTTTGATAAGATAGGTGCCTTGATGAAAGAAGGAAATACTGCCAAAATAGCAGAGGTGTTAGGAAGTGAGAGTTCATTTTTCATCATCTTGCTTTTCTTTATATTTGGACTTTTGTTAGCATTGACCCCTTGTGTATTCCCGATGATACCCATCTTATCCTCTATCATCGTTTCCCAAGCGGGTAATGAAAAACCAAGTGTAGCAAAAGCCTTTTTTACCTCTTTGGTTTATGTGGTTTCTATGGCACTTACTTACACTGTGGTAGGTGTAATCGCAGGTCTACTGGGGGCTGACATCCAAACTGCGATGCAAAATCCTTGGGTACTTACCGTTTTTGCAGCGATGTTCGTAGCACTTGCCTTCTCACTCTTTGGCTACTATGAGATAGGACTTCCAGCCTCTTGGCAGTCTAAAATCTCAAAAGCCAGTGATGATGCAGGACAAAAAGGCGGTATAGTTGGGACTGCTATTATGGGACTGCTTTCAGCACTTATCGTAGGTCCGTGTGTTGCACCACCATTAGGAGGAGCGGTACTTTTCATTTCCCATACAGGAGATGCACTGCTTGGGGGTGTAGCGCTTTTTGTGATGAGTATGGGTATGGGGGTTCCGTTGTTACTCGTAGGGATAGGTGCGGGGAAATTCATGCCTAAACCTGGCGGTTGGATGACGGCCATTTCACAAGTCTTTGGTGTGATGATGCTTGGTCTTGCTATCTTTATGTTAGGACGTATACTTCCAGATGGAGTAACCATGATGTTATGGGCATTACTGTTCATAGGAAGTGCGCTTTACATGGGTGTATTTGAGTCTAAAGCAGGTGAAGGTGCGATGAAGCTCTTTAAACTTCTTGCAATGGTCTTTTTACTTTATGGTATCGCACTTTTTATGGGTGCCCTCTCTGGATCAGACTCGATACTCCGTCCATTTGAGAAGTTCACTTCCGGTGTAAAAGGTACGGCTGTCGTTCAGGAAGATAAAAGTGGACATTTAGGCTACTCAGTAGAACGACTTATGAAAGAGGTAAAAGCATCAGACAAACCAGTGGTTGTAGACTTTGGTAAAGACTCATGTACTGCCTGTACAGAACTCGAAGAGATTACTTTCCCGCACCCAAAAGTCAAAGAGCAGTTGAAAAAATTTACTTTCATTAAAATCGACTTGACTAAAAATACGGAAGAAGACAAAGCACTACTTAAAAAGTTCGAACTTTTTGGTACCCCAAATATCATCTTCTTTGACAAAAAGAATAACTATCTACCAGAAAAAAGTTTGACTGGGTTTATCAAGCCTGAAGCGTTTGCGAAACACTTGGAAGGTGTGGCGAAGTAGCTATATCTTTCAGCTTGTCCGTTATCTCCGGATCAAATTCTGGGATAACGGAAGATTTGTTTCTTTTCCCCTCCCTTTTTCTGTTTCATATAAATATCAGTCTTCATCTGTAGCATCTGTAGTGTAAACACCTGTAAGCTTTTTCCAAATGATAGAAGCATTCAGACCAAACCAGATAAGAAGTCCTATGCCTATGGTTGCAGCCCAACCAGCTTGTTCAAACTCAGTAACATTGATGATATTGTACTGTTGAAGGCCCCAGATAAATGCACCGATGATGATGACGGTCATGATAGCTCCGTAAAACTTTAAACTCTGGAAGATAGACTTGACCGCAAGGAACCAAAGTGCAAGCATGATAAGGATACCAAAAGGTCTAAACCCCGAAAGAAGGTTATCTACACTGCTGATATAGTGTATGAAGTGGTGCCCTGTCGGATTCCACGTTCCAAGAGCTAAAGCCATAGACATAATAAGTGTGACCCACCATTGTAGATGCGTTATTTTTTTACCTGATTTAGTGGTTGATGTTTTGGTTAAAAATCCTGGAAGCATTTGTTTTCCTCTTAATTTTTATAACAATTATAGCAAAAGTTTTTATTAGGGTATAATACGTGTAAGAGATTGTGAGTACATCACAAAACATCAAAAAAAACGGAATAACACATGAATGAAAAATCAAAAAATTTAAGTATAGAGATAGGCAAAGTAAACACTTTAGAAGTGATGCGTGATACAGACTATGGGTATTTTCTTGAAGCAAAAGATGAAAATGAGGTACTATTGCCTAATGTCTATGTAATGGAAGATGAGATGCCTATGGGCTCACTGATAGATGTTTTTGTCTATACAGACTCAGAAGACAGACCTGTAGCCACAACGAAGATGCCTTATGCCAAGCTTGGTGAATATGGGTACTTTACAGTAGTAGACTATAAATCTTATGGTGCTTTTGTAAACTGGGGACTGCCTAAAGATCTGTTTGTCCCTTTGTCACAGCAAAAAGAGTATTTTAACATTGGTAAAAAATATGTGTTAAGGGTCTGTTTGGATGAACAGACCGGGCGTCTCTATGCTACGCAGAAGATAGGCAAATATTTTAACCGTGATCTAAAAGGCTTGCATCAAAATAAAGTACTTGATATGCTTATCCTTGCCAAAACACCATTGGGATACAAAGTGATTGTCGATAATCAATACGAGGGTATGCTTTTTACCAACGAGATCTTTGAAGATCTGCGTATAGGTGATAGAAAAAAAGGCTATATAAAGGCTACACGAAAAGATGGTAAACTTGATATGTCTCTGCAACCCATAGGACTGAAAGCCAAACTGAGTGAAGCAGAAGCAAAAGTCTTGCAACTTCTTAAAGAGGCGAATGGAGAATTGGCATTTACGTATAAAAGTGATGCTGTAGAGATACAAAAAGTCTTTGGATTGAGTAAAAAGAATTTTAAACGGGCATTGACCTGTCTGATAGAAAATAAAGAGATCGAATTGCTTGAGAGTTCTATTAGGTTAGCACAGGAGTGAGAATGAAATTGATTATAATCTATATTGTAGCATTTGGAAGTTTGCTTTTTGCAATGTCAGGAGAAGAGGTATTTGAAAAAAAATGTGCTTCTTGCCATAATTATTATATTCCTCAAAATAAGTTATTGAGCAATTTTATAGATCATAACAATACAGAGTTGAATCTTACAGCACCAACACTCAATCAACTTTCATTTGCATTAAAAGATCAGGTAGGTGATAGAAAGACCGATGCCGAATCCCAAAAGTTCGAAATAGAAGAGTTCATTGCTGAATATTTGAAAAATCCAGATAAAAAAAGAGGTGTTATCCCTCAAAAAATTAACCGGTTTTTTAAAACAATGCCAAGTATGAAAGGGCAACTCAGTGAAGAGGAGATAGAAGCAGTTACAGGGTATATCTATGACTATGCAGAAGCAATGATGATTGAACATGGTGTAAAAAGATACAGTTATGAAGAAGCATTGAAACTCGCCAGAAAAGAGGGTAAGATCATTATGATCGAAGGATATATCCCCTATTGCCGTTTTTGTATGCGTATGGATAGAGAAGTGATGGTAGAGCCTGTGGTTAAAGAAGCACTCAATAAAGATTTTCTTCTTGTTAAGAAAAATCTACTCATAGAAAAACTGCCGTTAGGTATGAAGAGGCTGGGGACACCATCATTCTACTTTATCTCAAGTGACGGTAAAGAGATCATAGACATGATAGAGGGGTTTGGGACGATAGATGAATTCTTGGAATTGTTAAAATCTATCAAAGAAGAAGCTAAGTAGCTTATCAATAGTATAAAGGAAAAGATATGGAATTAATGGATTTATTGAAAATGGGTGCTTCGATGATAGAGGGTAACAGTGATAATGCAACAACCGGGCTTAATGTTGATGATATTGCTACTGCGTTAAACGAATTGATCAGTAACGGTGAAGGTGGACTTGACTTAGCTTCACTTGTAAGTGGCTTGTCACAAAATGGTTTAGGTGAGATCGTAGGTTCCTGGTTGGGAAATGGAGAAAATAGATCTATTTCTATGGATCAGATCACAGATCTGCTGAGTTCTAAGAAAATCTCTGCATTTGCTTCACAGCTTGGACTGGGTGAAGAGAGTGCCAAAGCTGCTTTGGCTGAGGTACTTCCGGAAGTGGTGGATCGGGCAACATCGGGAGAAGGTACGATTATGGATGAAATGCTTGCACGAACAGGTGGACCCGGTGCTGCTATGGATATGCTGGGAAAGATGTTCCGTTAAACTTGTAATAAGTGTTGAATGTTACATATGGATATTCAACGCTTTTTATGACAATTTGACAGCTTTTTATTCTCCCGTTGATTACTTTGCTACAATACTATTAAAAATGTAGGATTGTTTGTGCGATATCTTTTTCTCTTTTTATTCCCATTTTTACTTTTTTCAAAACCATTTAAAGTAGCTACATACAATGTAGAAAACCTTTTTGATGCCAACTTCCAGGGTACAGAATATAAAGAATACATCCCCGGTAAACATAATTGGAATCAAAGGATGGTGGAGATAAAGCTCAACCATACTGCTGAAGTGATCTGTGATCTGGATGCAGATATCATTGGACTTCAAGAGGTGGAGAACAGTATGATATTTGAAGCATTGATCAAACGCTTGAAACGGGTAGGGTGCGGGTATCGTTACAGTGCTATCACACATAAAAAAGGAGCACCTATCCAAGTGGCACTTCTCTCAAGGTTTCCTATCGTTTATCAAAAAGAGTTACAGGTAGGCTATTCACCTTTGGTACGTAATATTTTAGAAGTTGAGGTAGAGGTAGAGAGAAATCATTTAACACTTTTTGTGAACCATTGGAAATCAAAAGGCAGGGAAGGGGTAGAGAGTAAACGTATTAAATATGCGAAGACCCTGCAAAAGAGAATCTCCTCTCTGCCTGCAAAGAGAGAGTATATTGTTCTGGGTGATCTGAACAGCCATTATAATGCACATTTGACATTAGATAAAAGGCTGAATGACACCAATGGTGTGACGGCTATAGGTGATATTTTGCAAACAGTGATCAACAAAAAACTTGTACAGGAACATCAAATGTTAAAAGCAGATCATGGTATACATTACAATACCTGGCAGGAACTGCCTTTTAAATATCGTTGGAGTCATAAGTTCTATGGACATAAAGGTACACTGGATCATATCCTGCTTCCTTCCGGTATGTTCGATCATCAAGGTATTGATTATGTCAATAACTCTTTTAAGGTTTTCAAAGCCCCTTATCTTTTTACCAAAAAAGGGTATATCAACAGTTGGAGATATAAAAATGGTAAACATATGGCAAAAGGGTACTCTGACCATCTACCCATTTATGCACTTCTTGATATGAAACCGTATGTCCCTGAGAAACAGATAAGAAGAAGTACCAAAACTGTCAATCAAAATATTGAGTATCTTTACAGTGTAGAGTCATTAAGCAATGAGGTTGTGCTAAAAGATGCTGTTGTGATACTGAAACGGGGAAATCATGCCGTCATCAAACAGACTTTGTATGGTAGAGGTGTCTACCTGTACGGTTGTGCGAAAGGTTTAAAAGAGGGGTACAGATATGACCTTTTGGTACAAAACATCACAACATATCATGGACTTAAAGAGGTCACCGATGTTATCAAACTTAAAGAGAAAGGGAAGATAAGTTTAGATGCTTACTATTATTCAAGTAAAGCGATATATCAGAGTAATTTAAAGCAAAATGAAGTAATATATAATATAACAGGGGTCTATCATAATAAAAAAATTACTATAGGGGGAAAAGAAATCCCCCTCTATTTTAAAAAAAAGATAAATAGACCATCTAATGGCAGTAAACTAAAGATAGGCTATGCCCATCTTGGATATTATAAGAAATTACAGTTGGTTGTTTACAGTAAAAAAGATTTTGATATATTGGAGAAATAAATGGCGTACTATAATTGGATATTGGCATTTCATGTAATGAGTTTTACCTCTTGGATGGCAATGTTGTTTTACCTGCCTAGACTCTTTATCTACCATAGAGAGCATGCAGATAATGAAGCGTTTGGTGAAATAGTAAAGATACAAGAGTATAAGCTCTATACATATATCGGTGTACCTGCAATGTGGGCGACTATTATTTCCGGAGGATCTATGCTTTATCTGAACCCTGGTATTTTTCAAAGTGGCGGATGGATGCATGTGAAGTTGTTTTTTCTGATATTTTTGATCGTATATAGTTTTTCACTGAATATGATCCGGAAAAAACTTATCATGGATCCGTTTTATAAAAGTGGCAAATATTTCAGATTTTACAATGAAGTGCCTACATTGCTTATGATAGTTATCGTAATTATGGTAGTTGTAAAGCCGTTTTAAAAGCTATGATTGTAAATAATTTTGTGTTATAATAATCAAATTCAAAAATAAAAGGAATTAAAGTATGGAATTACCCGCAATTAAATTACCGCAAATCGAACTTCCGTTTGATATCCCTGTATTGTTACATCCCCCAATAGATCATTTTATTATCGCATTACCGATCATTGTTCTTTTGTTGGAAATTGCCAATCTTATTGTAAAGAAAAGAGCCATAGGGGTTGCGTCCTTCTTTTTACTGGTTTTAACTGTGGCAGCAGCTGTTGCTGCATACGTTACAGGAAGTGTAGATGGCAAGGAGGCTTTCCCGTTACTCAGTGAAGCTGCGCAGGGAGAACTTAAATCCCATAAACTTTTAGGTACATATCTTATATTCTTCTCTGTAGTAGTACTGGTATTTAAAATACTCTCCGCACTAATCAGCCGGGGGCTCATGAAAGCACTTTATCTGTTAGTGCTTATCCTGTTTGTTGCAGGTATATTGAAGCAAGGAAAAGAGGGAGGAGAGCTTGTTTATGAGTATGGTGTGAATGTTGAAAAAGTACAAGAACTGGACAGTGAACTTGATGATCTCAAAGAAGAACTCGAAGAGTTGGAAGAAGCGAGTAAATCTGTAAAAAAGGAAGAGGAAAAGCCTGCAGAAAAAACTGAACCAAAAGAGGCTCCATCAGAAACTGAAAGTGTAAAAACAGAAGTAAAAGAGACTTCAGATGATGCTGCCTCAACTATGAAAAAGAAGGCTGAAGAGGTAAAAATAGAAGTCATTCCCCAAGAGGCAGAAAAGCCGCAAATAGCTACACATTAAGAAAACATGGTTTTCTATTATGACCCGCCATCTCCTGCAGGGTCATATTCTATTTCATAACGATTTTCATTTACAGTTGTTTTAAGCGTGGAGAGATACTCTGCCATTTGAATGGTTTGGTTCTCATCCAGTGATTTAGCAAAAGATATCATAACGGAACCAAATGCAGTACGTGTTTTCCCCTGTTGAAGATCTTTTAATCTTTGCAGTAATACATCTTTTCTTACACCTTGTAATCTAGGTGAAGCCCCCCCATCCCCTCCGCATACATACCATGACAGGAGTTACAGCCGTTTTTGAGGTAGAGTGTTTCAGGATCAGTAGAAGCAAAAAGCATAAGTGAACACATATATAAGAGTAAAAGCTGCGCCAATTCCAACAATAAGTGCAATTTCTGAGAAGATAACGTGAAAGAGAGGG
>CAJXJN010000030.1 GCA_913055205.1 uncultured Sulfurovum sp.
CCAATGTTCCCTAAATCAAAGAATATGTTATGTCCAAGAGGGAATGCGGGAATTCAAGCCCTTTATGATCCGGATCGTTTAAAATATCCGATGATCAGAGTAGGGGAAAAAGGAGAAGGAAAATTTAAAAGAGTTTCATGGGAAGAAGCCTACGAAGCTATTTTAAATGGTACAGATAAATTTCCGGGTATGGGTAAAATTCTTGAAGAAGAGAAAGATAACCGTTCATCATTTCTGTTTTGTGCCGGTGAAGGTATGGCAGAACATACTTTTAAGACATTTTTTTCTGCGTTTGGTTCATCTAACTGGTTAAACCATGCATCACTTTGTCTTCAAACAGTTGTATCGGGTTACGGAGTCACTTTAGGTGCTTATGCAGCAGCTGATCTGGAAAATGCAGAATATATTATTATGGCAGGAGCCAACAGAGCAGAAGCTATTGTAACACCAGATACTATGGATGCTTTTAAAAGAACCAAGGGAAGAGGAGCAAAACTTATTTGTATTGATCCACGATTTACCAATACTGCAGCAAAAGCCGATAAGTGGTTGGCGATCAATCCTGGAACGGATCTTGCATTTGTTTTGGCATTGACTTATGTTGTACTTACCGAAGAGCTTTATGATCAAAAATATGTAGCTGAAAACTTCAATGGTTTTGATGAGTATAAGAAGAGTGTGCTTGATAATAAATATACACCGGAGTGGGCAGAAAAAATTACAGGTATCAGAGCTAAAGATATTTATCAGATAGCTAGAGAATTTATGGCGCATGCACCAAAAGCTGTATATTATCCGGGAAGAAGAAGTACCTTTGCCAATAATGATTTCCAGCTTCGTCGTGCTATGGCGATCTTCCAGGGACTCAGTGGCGGTATTGATACGAAGGGTGGTTTAGTCTTTGGTAAAAAATTAAAACTTGGGAAACATGAAGGATTGGAACCTATTTATGCAAGAGCAGAAGCCAGAGCTGTAGATAAAACCAAACATCCTAAAAAAGGACATCCCGGTTATGCGGATTGTGCTGTAGTAAGTGGTGGTGGTTCATGGATCGCATGGAGAAACAGATTTTTGGAAGATCGTATGCCATATAAAGTACGAGGTATGTTCTGTTACAAACATAATCCAATGATGAATATGCCAAATACAGAGAAAACAGCTCAAATGCTGAAAAAAATGGAATTAGTGGTTGCAATAGATACTATGCCAAGTGATACGGTAATGTATGCAGATGTGGTACTTCCAGAATGTACTTATCTTGAACGAACTGATCCTGTGAAAACATTTGGTGGTGTAGAACCGTCTATTGCTCAGAGAAACAAAGTAGTTGATCCTATGTTTGAGACTAAACCGGTCATGGACATTATGAGAGGATTGACGGAAAAGATCTCTAAACCGCTTTTTGAAATCACTAAAAAATATGATGAAGATGTTCAGGAAGAGATCAAGGACTCCAGTGAGGCAGAAGTTTATGCAGAGTTTGATCTGACCAAACCATTTGAACATTCTCAAGAAGAGGTCAACAGACATATGGTAGAGAGTGTCTATGGTGAAGAAGCGGTTAAAGCACTTGAGGAGCATGGAGTCTTCTATCCGAATATGGATAAATTCTTTAAACAGATCTCAGCAAATGAACATCAGTATTATCCTGAAAAAGAGAAAGCCTACAGAGTCAATGGCGGAAAACCTAAAACACATAGCGAAAAAGTAGAATGTAACCTTCCTAACCTGGCGAAAAAAGGTGTTGATCCTATGCCTGTGTGGAAAGATGAATATAATTTCTCGGTACCGGAAGGAAAATTCCGAATGCTTACAGGACGTCATGCTCAATTTACACAAAGTGGTACAGCCAACAATGCAATGCTTAGAGACCTGATCTTTGAAAATTATGTTTGGATCAACAGACGTGTAGCAGAGCAAAAAGGTATTAAGTTTGGAGACAAGGTAGAAATATCAAGTCGTACAGGTAAAACAGAGCTTAAAGCTTATCCGACAGAAAAAGTCGGTCCTAAAACGGTTTTCTTTGTACATGGATTTGGTGAAGAGAGTGAAGCCTTGACTTGGGCTTATAAAAATGGTGGAAATGACAATGCTGTGATCGAAGATGTAATAGAGCCTGTATATGGTGCAGCATCGATGCATGAAACCAATGTAGAAATAAGAAAGGTGTAATCATGGCAAGATATGGAATGGCTTTAGATTATAAGAATTGTATTAACTGTAAAGCGTGTGAAGTTGCCTGTAAAGAAGAGAACGGCGTACTTCTTGGTGCAGATAAACATAGGATTTGGGTAGGTTCGAATGATGTAAAGGGTGAATGGCCGCTTTTGGATATTGCTTCAGCAGCTTTTTTACCAAGTCAGTGTCAGCATTGTGATGAGGCTCCTTGTCAGGAGGTATGCCCGACCAATGCAACTTATTATGATGAAAATCATGTGGTAAGAGTTGATAGTGATAAATGTATTTTGTGCAGTTACTGTATGAATGCCTGTCCTTATGATGCACGTTATGTAGATGACAGAACAATGACGGTAGATAAATGTACTTTCTGTTCAGACACGAGACTCGCACGAGGAGAAACTACTACTGCATGTCAAAACACCTGTCCGACAAAAGTTAGAACTTTTGGTGATCTTGATGATTATGACAGTGAGATTAGCGAACTGCTTAGAACTAGAGAACACTTTAGTCTCAAAGCCAATCTTGGTACTAAACCAAAATTATTTTATCTAACATAAGGAGTATAGAATGAAAATAGGTCCTATTAATATTCCACTAAAAGAAGATTTTTCATTAAAATCGATTTTAGCTTTCGAGAAAACTCCTGTCAATATTTTGGTAGCTGTATCCGTTTTAGCAATGTTGGCTATGTTGGTAATTGGTGTTGCAACTTACTTACTGCATGGACATCATGCTTATAATGTTACAAGAGAACACCCATGGGGACTCTTGATCGCTGTGTATATCTTTTTTGTGGTTAGTTCAACAGGTTTTTGTATCGTTGGTTCACTTGGAGATGTATTTGGGTTTAAAGACTTTACTATGATCTCCAAAAGAGCTATTTTTGGTTCGATCGTTACGATTTTGGCAGGATTTACGGTTATTGCATTTGAGATTGGTCACCCGGTAACGATGATGATCTACAATGTATTAAGCCCAGGTTTAACATCGGCTATCTGGTGGATGGGTACACTTTATGGTCTTTATTTGACATTTATGATCATTGAGTTTTATTTTCTTTTAAATAATGATATGAAAAAAGCTAAAGTATTTGGTTTAACTGGTCTGCTTGTAGGTCTTGCAGCACACTCTAACCTCGGGTCTGTATTTGGATTTTTGAATGCCAGAACCATTTCACAAGGTGTGTTCTATCCGACATATTTTATTTTGACAGCATTCATTACAGGTATCTTTTTATCTTTCATTATTATGGGATTCAGATATAAATTGAATTTTAACGAAAAAACGAAAAAGCTTTTGGAAGGTCTGGCTAAGATTCAAGGGTTATTGATCTCGATCCTGATCTTTTTTGTAACATGGAAACTCTTGACAGATATATATGGCGGTATGCCAAATCGTGCAGAAGTTGCTGAGCATATCATTCATTCAGGTTCATTCTGGACGGAAGTGATCTTGGCAATGATCATTCCTCTGCTTGTTATTTTGAAAGATTTTGGGAAAAGTCCGGTTCTTATGTTCTGGGCATCATTAAGTGGTATGGTCGGGATCTTCTTTATGAGATACAATCTTGTGCATGATACACAACTTAAACCGCTTCAAATGATGAAAATAAGAGAGTATCAGCTTTCACCGGAATGGATCCATTATTTCCCTTCAGTAACAGAGATCATGATCTCTTTAGGCGGATTGGGTCTTTGTATTTTACTCTATTATGTGGGTACAAGAGCATTTAATTTGGATGAAGATGAGCATCATTAATAGGTGAGGTTTTACTCACTTATTTTGATAGGAGGTGGTAGAGTGCCACCTTCTCTTTTATGCATATATCCTAAAAAATTGTAGGCTGTATCACCTCATTATTTACTCCACCTTCTTCATTCACTGCAAGTAGTTTTTCCCAAAGTTTACTGGCTATTTCTTGATAACGCTTAGATGTTTCACAGTTTGGAGCCAAAACAGTGATAGGCAGACCACTGTCTCCTCCTTCTCTAATGGCAGGTTCTATAGGTATCTCACCCAAAACTTCAGTATTGTAATTATCAGCCAAGGGCTGGGTTGTACCTTTCCCAAAGATATCATACTCTTTACCGCTGTCCGGACAGATAAAACCACTCATATTCTCTACAATACCGGCAATAGGGATATGAAGCTGAGTAAACATATCCATACTGCGGATCGTATCATCCAGAGCTACTTTTTGAGGGGTAGTGACACATACTCCGGAAGTGACAGGCAGACTTTGGGCAAGTGCCAGTTGTGCATCACCGGTTCCGGGAGGCATATCAAAGAGTAATACATCCAGAGTGCCCCACTCTATATCTTCAAGCATCTGTTCGATGGCTTGAGTGACCATTGCCCCTTTCCAAATGAGTGAAGCTCCTCGTTCTACCAGTGAACCGATAGACATGACTTTAATGTTATGTGCCAAAATAGGTTTAATGGTTTTTCCCAGGAAAACCGGCTGTTTGCCCTCTATACCCATCATTCTTGGGATATTTGGTCCGTAAATATCTGCATCAAGCAGCCCAACCCGTTTACCCTGCTGTGCAAGAGCAATGGCAAGATTGACCGTGGTAGTTGACTTTCCTACGCCGCCTTTCCCGGAGCTGACCATCACAAAGTTTTGAATGTTGGGCAGTACATTTTTGCCATGTGAACTTGTTTCTCTCGGCATTTTGGGTTTGGTGACAGATATCTCTGTCTGAAATTCACCTAAAAAAGAGAGTCGTTTGCTGATCTCCTCACGAAGCTGATCTTCTATTTCCTCGGCAGAGGAAGGAATATCCAAGTGTATGGAAACAGTATTGTTTTGAATGATGATCTCTTTAACAAAACCAAAATCCATAATATTTTTTGTAAAACCGGGATAGATGACTTGAGTAAGTTTTTCCTGAATCTGTTCTTTATTAATCATATAGATACAACCTTTTAGTTTAGTACATATTATAACTATTATAAGCATATATTTTAGGGATATCTCTATAATAATTGTATTAACCTGAGTTCAACAGTATAACATAGTCACAGCTTTATGAGGTTTTTTATAGGCAAGGCAAATTTTACCCTCTCTTTAGCTTCTGTGAGCATGTTATACTGTTGAACTAAGGTTATTATTTCGATATGATTATGCCATATTTTACAAGGGAATTTTATTATGAAAAAAGAATTAACGATATTTACAGCTATTTTTCTGTTTTTAGCGATCGGTATGCATTTTAAAGAGTGGACTTCTCATCCTGTTGAGCATCTTATGGCTCTTCCGTCAGCCGGAGCATATGGTATAGGTGCACTGCATCCATTGGTCTTTACAGTGGTTGTTTATGTGGTTTTTGTGCTTTTAAGAGGAGTGGTCAGAGTATTTACAAAGTAGTATGCGGGCATCTTCTGCCCGCACAGTAAACATATTAGATAGGTAAAACCCTGATATTCTCATCAAGTTTTTCTTTAAGGATATTCTCAATAGCAAAAAGTGTACCTGTACTTGAACTTGCGCATCCGCTGCATGCACCCAGGTATCTGATATAGATGTCAAAATTAGCACCGTTCTCTTTAATGTCCAGGATCTCCATATCTCCACCGTCCATGATAAGCATTTGACGGATATTGTCATCAATGACCTTATCTACAGCTTTGAGTTTTTGCACAATGGTCATTTGGGCAAAGTCCAGACCTGCTCCGCTTGCAGAGGCATCAGCAGCACTTGCCATCTTCTCTTTTTCATACTCTTCAAGAAGATCTACAAGATAAATATCTTTCTCCTCATGACCGCCAGGACGGATACATGATTTACAGAAAGCACCTGCTTTGGTATAATCTGTGATCTCCTCAACCGTAGTAAGATCATTAAGGCGGATCACCTCTCTAAGTGTAGAGAGAGATACACGTGCACATTCACATACGATGATCTCCTCTTCAAAACTCTCCATATCTACACCTTTGTACTGTGCAGCGGCCTTTTTGATAACATCATAAGCCATAACAGAACAGTGCATCTTCTGAGGCGGAACTGCCGGGACATCAGGTGTGTCACGCATCGCTTTTTCTACATCGATATTGGTGATCTTTACCGCTTCATCTACGGTTTTACCTTTACAAAGTTCTGCCATAGTATCTGAGGAGGCTATGGCTGTACCGCAACCGAAACTCTTAAATTTGGACTCTAAGATCATATCTGTTTTCGGGTCAACTGCCCAGTAAAGTCTCACTGCATCTCCACAGCTCTCTGTACCAAAGTCTGCTACGATGAGTTTAGCACCCATCTCTTTAGCTTGCTCTTCAGTGATCTCACCCATGTTTTGTGGGTTGTTCATAAGGTCTGTTACTTTTTGGCTGTACTCATCCCAGATGGTACCACCGATTAAACTATCCATTCCCATAATTTTTCCTTTATCTATCTTTTCGGAAGCGATGCTTTAGCTTCGCTCTTATTTGTATCTTTTTTACTGCTGTAGTTTTCTACCGAAGCTAAAGCATCGGTTTTAAATAAGCAGATTTAATGTCCTGCGTCCAAGCCACTCTCATGACCTTCAGGTGCATAAGCGTAAGAGCTAGAGATGCCTCTAAGTCTTTCAACGGCTGTTTTTACTGTCTCCAGTGTGTAATCAAGCTCTTCCTGCGTAGTATAACGGCTTAGTGAAAAACGTATGGCTGTATGTGCCAAGTCTTCCGCTGCACCGATGGCTTCCATAACGGAATTTGCTTCCAGGTCTTCACTTGCACATGCAGATCCGGTACTTGCACCGATACCGGCACGGTTAAGATCCCATAACATCGATTCACCCTCGATACCTCTAAATGAGATGAGGATGGTGTTTGGTGTTCTTTTTTCTCTAGGCGTTACAACAAATGTATCTTTGATCTTGAGAAGTTCATCTTCAAATGCATCTCTCATCTCTCTGACATCACTCATTTCAAAATCCAGAGCATCTACAGCTTGTTCCATTGCTTTACCCATGCCTATGATACCTGGGACATTGAGCGTACCTGAACGGTATCCACCCATTTGTGAGCCACCGTGAAGTAAAGGTATAAGCTCTTTACCTTTCTTGATATACAATGCACCTACACCTTTAGGTCCATGGAATTTATGTGCTGAGAATGTTAGGTAGTCCACATTGAAACTCTGTACATCTACAGGAGTTTTACCTATGGCTTGTACAGCATCAGTATGGAAAAGTACATTATGCTCTGCACAAATATTACCTATCTCTTCAACAGGAAAGATAGCTCCTGTTTCATTATTCGCCCACATGACAGAGACCAGTGCTGTTTTGTCAGTAATGTTATCTCTTACAGTTTGTGCGTCAACAAGACCTTCACTGTTGATAGGCAGATACGTTACTCTACAACCCATACTCTCTATGAACTTTGCAGTAGCGATGACTGAAGGGTGTTCTACTTCACTTACGATAATATGATTTTTTCTACCGGTTAAAATATACTGGAAGTAGATACTCTTAAGTACCCAGTTGTTACTCTCTGTTGCACATGATGTGATAACGACGCTATCTTCTTTAGGTGCATGGATACCTGCATATATCTTTTCCATGGCTTGTTTAATAGCCGGATGTGTATCACTGGCAAAACAGTGCAGTGAGTTTGGATTGCCATACTTTTGTACAAAGTAAGGTTCCATTTCAGCAAATACATGCGGATCAACGATGGTTGTTGCATTATTGTCTAAATAGACTCTCATAAATTTCCTTTGAGAACGATATTCATTTTAATTAAGACAATTTTAGTCCTAATTAGTTTTCTGCATATTACGCAGTTTTTCTTAAAATAACATAAAAGTACAAATTAAAGAGGAGGATTATACTCCGAATTAGGTTATGTTCACTTGATTTGTATCAATCCGTTAAGTGAATGCGCTTCTATGATATAATCACTATAAGATCAATTTTATAAAAAGGGTTTGTAATGGCAAAAGTGATAAAAGAACATGGTATTGGCATCGCTATTAAGAGAAGTAAAAAGAGACTTTTTATAGAAATCTCAATGATTGGCAAGTTGACACATAAAGATTATCAGATCTTTGTACCAATGATAGATAAAGCATTAAAAGAGGCAAAAGGTTTAGAGACAGATCTTTTGGTTGATATGAGCGCTTTCAAAGGTTGGAAATTTTTGGCTGTCTGGGATGATTTTAAGTTTGGTGTGAAACACCGCAATGCCTTTAATAAAATAGCAATTGTCGGAAATAAAAAGTGGGAAGAGACATCTGCCGGGATGATGAGCCATTTAATGAAGGGAAAATCAAAGTTTTTCAAAGAGAGAGACAAAGCTCTCTCTTGGTTATTGAAAAAATAGATCTAGAAATTTGAAGGTGTTGGGGTATTGATGAGATTATAAAACTCATTTCTTGTACGCTCGTCACTCTTGAAAAGTCCACGGAGTGCAGAGCTGACAGTCGTAGAGTTTATCTTCTGTACGCCTCTCATCTCCATGCACATATGGCGAGCATGTACAACTACAGCGACACCTTTAGGCTTGATAGTCTCCAAGATAGCATCAGCGATCTGCTCTGTCATCTGTTCTTGTATCTGTAAACGTCTTGCATAGACATTGACAATACGAGGGATCTTGGAGAGACCTACGACTTTACCATCAGGGATATACGCTACATGTACACGTCCGATGATGGGTAACATATGGTGTTCACACATGGAGTAAAATTCAATGTCACGTACAAGTACCATCTCATCATTACTCGTAGTAAAAAGTGCTTGATTAAGTATCTCTTTAGGGTCTTGGTCATACCCCTCTGTAAGAAACTTCAGGGCTTTTGCTACCCGGCTGGGTGTTTTAAGTAGTCCCTCACGTTTTGGGTCTTCGCCTAAAAGTTCAAGGACCTTGGTGACGGCTTGTTCAAATTCTTCTTCTTTGTTCATTATTTCTTAACCTGTAATGTAATTTATAGTAAAATTATATCCAAATTAAAAATAAGAGGAAATTATGCCAAAAACACTTTTAATTATTTTAAGTTCGTTCCTGTTCAATATGACACTTTTTGCTGATGAGATATCAGATAAGGTTTATCTGCAAAATCAAAATGTCATCAAAATGGCTGCATCCAATATGTCCAAACAGTTGCCGCAAAAGGTAGATGACTATACACAACTTGTAAAGATCGAGGCAAAAGAGCAGACACTGGTGTATATCTTTGAGATCAATACAGGGGCAAAAAGTGATGAAGCCATTATTAAAGAAGATAAATCACGCATGAAAAGAGCAGTAACTACGGGTATTTGCAACTCTTCAAAAAGATTTTTGCAAAGCGGTATTGATATCTCTTATGTCTATATCAGTGGAATAAGTAAAAGGCTCTTATTTCAGTTTGATGTAAATAAAAAGGATTGTGATTATCTTGATTGATCTTTAAACAGGTTTACTATTTTTTCATCGACTTTGGAGATGGCTAGTTCCTGTATCTCTTCGATACTGAAATAATCTGCTTTTTCAGGTGCTGTTTCATAATAAACATAGACGTTACACAGTAGTTTGAAATGTGTATAAGTATGAGTAACTTCTCCTATGGATTCAGCCGCACAGGGTGCCGTCTCAATACTTTCAAAGCCCCAAAGACCATGAAGAAACTTTCCTTCTCTTTGTGAGAGGGAAAGTTTATCATCATAGATATGGATGAGTATGTTTTGTTTACGTGTAGGCACCACTCTTTTTTTCTTGGCAGGGTAAAGGGCAGGCTCATCCTTGCCTTTGCAGATATCAGCCAAAGGACAAATATTACACTTTGGATTTTTAGGTGAACAGATAGTTGCTCCTATATCCATCATCGCCTGGTTGTAGTCAAAAGGATTTTCTTTGTCTACCAGGTGATAGGCTATCTCCCACAGTTGCTTTTCATTAGGCGTTTTAAGTTTATGCAGGCGGCAGAGTATACGTTTCACATTGGCTTCCATAACGGGGACAGATTGTTTAAAAGCAAAAGCGGCTACGGCATGGGCTGTGTTTTTGCCGATGCCTGGAAGTTTAATGAGTTCCTCTATACTTTGAGGCAATTTATCTATAAGTGTAGCACTCTTATGTAAATTTTTTGCACGATTATAATACCCTAATCCTTCCCACATCTTTAATACATCATCAAGAGGTGCACCACCCAGAGCTTGAAGTGTAGGGAACTTCTCTAAAAAAAGAAAATAGTAACGCTCCAAAACAGTTTTCACTTGTGTCTGCTGCAGCATTACTTCAGAAAGGTATATGTGATAAGGGTTGGTAGTTATACGCCACGGAAGGTCAAGTCTCCCGTGATTTTGGTACCAGTCTTGGATTTTTTGGTGGATTTTTTGCATGCGGGATTATAGCCTAATGAAAGAGTGAAAACAATCCAAAAAGTATAGGTTGGTGGATGAGGTATATGACCAATGCATGCCGACCAAAAAATGCAAGTACTTTGTTGGGTGAAGTATGTGGGCTGAAAAAAGTATTTTTGAGCAGTTTGGTATGTACATTGTAAGAGACAAAGACAACTCCCATCAATACGGCACCAAACCAGGGAAAGAGTCGTACCACATCCTGTGTATAACCTGGCGGGAGATGTAAAGGGGTTTGCAGTAGAGAAAAGAGCCCATGCATATGCAGCCACCCCATCGCTGAACCAAGGAAGATAACAAGTGCAGTCAAAAGTGCAAGGAGAGGATAAGGTAAAAAGAGTAACCCTAACCAAGAAGCGACTAAAATAAAATGCAAGATACCAAAATAGACCCATGTATGAGGAAATTGTAAGTAAGTTGCTATACTTACAAGTAAAGAGGCACCGCCTAAGAGGAGTGTACGCTTACGCATTTTTTGCCACTGTATCGCAGGTGTATGTGCAAGTGCCAGACTTATCCCGACACTGAGTAAAAACATTGTTACGATTACATAGCGTGCATAGACCCAAAAAGGCGCATGATCCATATCGATATGAATAAGCTCAAAATGGTTGAGATCATAACTAAAGTGATAGACGATCATAAGCAGGATAGCCCACCCTCTGAATATATCTAATTCTGTGAGCCTGTAGTGTAGCATCTTTCTCCCTTGTATGCCTGGTATTATACACTTTTTTTTATTCTATAAATGGGGAGTATTTTTTGATGTTATTAGGGTTTTAACAATTTTTGGATAAAATCACGGAATTATATATAAAAGGATTGTAGTGAAAGTTACAGTAAAGAAAATTGATGATGCCAATATATTGGTAAGCGGTACTATTGAAAATAGTGTAATAGAAACGAATGTTGACAGGCTTGCAAGAGAAGCCGGGAAGCAGATGAAAGTGGACGGATTCAGACAAGGTAAAGTACCTCCACATGTTGTGAAAAAACTTCACGGTGATAAACTAAGACAGGATGCCGAATCGGATGCTTTGAAATCACTTATGGATCTTGGTGTCAAAGAAGCAGGGATCAATGCGGCAGAGATCATCGGAGAGCCTATTTTCAAAAAGTATGATAAGCAGGATGAGAAGATCGAAGTAGAATTAGAGTTGTCTCTAAGACCTGATGTAAAAGCAGAAGGGTATGAAAAAGCAGTTCCTGCATTCGAAAAGCCGGAAGCAACAGAGAAAGAAGTAGAAGAGAAACTTACTGAAATTGCTGCACAACAGGCACCATTTGAAAAGATCAAAAGAAAAAGAATGGTAAAAGACGGAGATATGACACTTATCGACTTTGAAGGTTTCGTAGACGGTGTTGCATTTGACGGCGGTAAAGCTGAAAAATTCAATCTCAAGATCGGTTCGGGTCAGTTCATCCCGGGCTTTGAAGAGCAGATCATCGGTATGAAGTACGATGAAGAGAAAACTGTAACAGTGACTTTCCCTGAAGAGTATCAGTCAAAAGATCTTGCAGGTAAAGAAGCGGAATTTAAAGTAAAACTTCACGAGATCCAAGAACAGGTAACACCTGAGCTTAATGATGAACTGGCACAAAAACTTCTTCAAGATGAAAAAGCGACACTTGATACACTCAAAGATAAACTCAAAGAGCAGATCGTTTCTGAAAAAGTATCAAAAATCTATAACGAAGAGTTAAAGCCAAAACTTATCGAAGCACTCGTAGCACACTTTGATTTTGCACTTCCAAACAATATTGTTGAGCAGGAGATCGATGCGAAGATCAATGCAAAAGCAAGAGAGATGAAAGAGGAAGAGCTTAAAGAGTATCAGGAAAATTCTGAAAAAGTAGAAGCACTTCGTGATGAGGTAAGAGAAGAAGCACAAAATAGTGTGAAAGCAACATTCATTGTGGATGCATTGGCTAAAAAAGAAGAAGTAAATGTAGAAGATCAAGAAGTATCTCAAGCGATCTACTACGAAGCGATGATGAGTGGTCAGGACCCTCAACAAGTGATCAAATATTACCAAGAGAACAATCTTCTCCCAGCTGTAAAAATGGGTATGATCGAAGATAAACTTTTTGGAAAACTTTTAGGTTTAGATAAATAGGAAGCGTAAGTAAACGACAACAGTTTGTCGTTTATAGCTTCGGAACCGAAATGCTCGGAGCAGAGCGTAGCCATGCAGGCGAAACAATAGTAGCAACTGAAGTGTTCAGTTGCTACTTGTTTCATTAACCAATAAAGTGTATATTTGAGTTGATTATATAAAAATCTATTTAACTATATATTACTAAAGGTAAACAAATGAGTTATATTCCATATGTTGTAGAACAGACAGGCAGAGGTGAAAGATCTTATGATATCTATTCACGTCTTTTAAAAGATCGTATCATTATGTTGAGCGGTGAAGTAAATGATCAAGTTGCCGCTTCCATCGTAGCACAATTTTTATTTCTTGAAGCACAAGATCCGGATAAAGATATCTATTTTTACATTAACTCTCCGGGTGGTGTGATCACCTCGGGTCTTTCTATGTTTGATACGATGAATTATATTAAGCCGGATATTGTGACTATCTGCATCGGTCAAGCAGCATCTATGGGTGCATTTTTGTTGGCTTCAGGTACGAAGGGTAAACGTTATGCACTTCCACATGCACGTATCATGATACATCAGCCATCAGGCGGAGCGCAGGGGCAGTCAACAGATATTCAGATACAAGCTCAAGAGATACAAAGACTCAAAGATACACTCAATGAGATTTTGGCAGAAAAAACAGGTAAAACAGCTAAAAAGATAGAAAAAGATACAGAGCGTGATAACTTTATGTCTGCAAAAGAAGCTCTAGAGTATGGTCTTATCGATAAAGTTTTAACGAAGAGCTTTAATTAGGTTTGCCAGATGATTAGAGAGATAGTAGTATACCCGGATAAGAGACTCAAGCTCATCTCAAAAGAGGTAGAGTCTTTTGATGGCGCACTGCATGATCTGCTTGATGATATGTATGAGACCATGTGTGCTAAAAACGGAGTAGGACTTGCAGCTATTCAAGTAGGTGTTGACTTAAGGGCACTGATCATCAATATTCCCCTGGAAAATGAAGATGGAGAACATGATCAACCTAAAGAGAATACTTTAGAGATGATAAATCCTGTCATTATAGAAAAAGATGGTTCAACAAAGTTCCAAGAGGGGTGTTTGTCCATTCCCGGTGTCTATGAAGATGTAGAGCGTGCAAAACATGTCAAAGTGGAGTATTTTGACAGAGATGGAAATAAACAGGTTATAGAAGATAATGATTTCCTTGCTATCGCTATGCAACATGAGATGGATCATTTGGATGGTAAGGTATTCATCGAAAAGCTCTCATATATTAAGCGAAAGAAATTCGAAAAAGAGTGGAAAAAACGACTAAAAGAGTTATAATCGGCGATCTTACACTGTGAATTTTCGGAGTACTATTCGTACGCCTGCAAAATTCACAGCACAATCTCACCACTCTTGAATCCTTTAAAAATACAAAAATATTATGATGCTTTTATACGCCTTGTCCCGCACTAGCTAACTGTTTCTGACCATTTTAATTTATTTTTTAACCTTGCCAAATCACTTAAAATCAAAAAAACATTACAATTTGACATATTTTTAACCTCTTTTCTTAATTTATGTGAAACTGTTACTATGAATGCAAAAACAAATAGTGGTAATCTCCCACCAAAAAGCCAAACTATACAAGTAAAAAGTGTAAAACAAAAAGAAAAAGAACAAGCTATTGTTAACAGATTGACTTGTGCTACCCTTGAAGGGGTTAATGCCAAGGTCATAGAAGTTGAAGCTACTTTTACAAAAGGTCTGCCCGGATTTTCAGTGGTTGGTCTGGCAAGTAATGACATACAAGAAGCAAAAGAACGTACCAAGTCTGCACTGCTTACCAATGAATTTGTTTTTCCTCCTTTAAAAATAACAGTAAATCTCAGCCCTTCAGACATAAAAAAATCGGGTACGCATTTTGACCTTTCTTTAGCACTTTTGATCGCATTGAACAAAACGATCATAGAGGAAGAGGGGCTTTTTGTTTTTGGTGAGTTGGGGCTGGATGGAAAAGTAAAGACAAGTTCTATGCTGTTTCCTTTAGTTTTGTCATTGAAAGAGCAGGGGCTTATTAAAAGAGCGATAGTTCCCAAAGAGTCCATTACGTATTTAAGTCATATTTCCGGGGTAGATTTTATTGCTGTAGATACGTTAAGCGAAGCGATACAGATACTCAAAAGCAAGAACTTCAAAGCCAATGTACAGGCATTTTCTTATGAGTCTGAAAGTTTTATACTGAGAGATACACCTTACTACTTTGAAAAAAAGTATGAGAGTGACTTTCTGGATGTGAAAGGTCAGTCTGTAGCGAAGAGAGCTTCGCTCATTGCTGCAGCGGGGATGCACAACTTTTTAATGGAGGGAAATCCCGGTTGTGGAAAGAGTATGATAGCAAAGCGTATCAAAGATATTTTGCCTCCGCTGTATGAGGAGGAGATACTCTCTATAGCAAAACATCAGTTTCTGGATGGGGCAACTCCCAGTTTTTCTGCTTTGCGTCCTATAAGGGCTCCTCATCATACTGCAACTTCTGCATCCATCTTTGGTGGAGGTTCGGTTACCGCAAAGATAGGGGAGGTGGCTTTGGCACATAAAGGCATACTTTTTTTCGATGAATTGCCTCATTTCTCCAAAAATGTTTTAGAAGCATTGAGAGAGCCTTTGCAAGACAGAAAGGTCCATATTGCAAGGGTAAATGCCAAGATAGAATATGAAGCGGATATCATGTTCGTAGCGGCACAGAATCCTTGTCCCTGCGGTAACCTTTTATCAAAGATAAAATCCTGCAGATGCAGCGAAGTAGAAATAAAACGTTATCAGAACAAACTTTCCGATCCTTTTTTGGACCGTATAGATATTTTTGTAGTAATGCAAGAGGTCCAGAGCTCGGATAAAGGTGATGTTTCTTCCAGACAGATGCATGAAGAGGTACTCAAAGCCTTTAAAATGCAAAAACAGAGAGGACAGCAGAGACTCAATGGCAAATTGACTGAAGAGGAGATAGAGACCTATTGTATTCTAGATGAGAATGCAAGCAAGATCCTGGAAGGAGCCATAGGCAAATTCGGACTTTCGCATCGAAGTATTGCTTCAGTTAAAAAGATAGGACGAACTATTGCAGACCTCAATAGCCATGAGAAGATAGAAAAATCAGATATTTTGGAAGCATTAAGCTACAGGAGGAGAAAGTGAAGAATTTAGAGTGAATATAAAAAAGGTTTCCATTTAAAATGGATTTTATCTAAAAAAGAGTTGACATGACTACAAAACTACGTCAAAATCGCTTAACGCTTAACGCTTAACGCTTAACGCTTAACGCTTAACGCTTAACGCTTAACGCT
>CAJXJN010000031.1 GCA_913055205.1 uncultured Sulfurovum sp.
GGCTCTTGTAGCTTAACCTCTACTTTTAGAGGGGTTGGGAAAGGGGAGGATTACCACTGCATGATCATTGATGAGAACAACAGAACAATAAGGCCTTCATGGAAAAAAGAAGATAGATATTTGTTTAATATTGAAAATTTATTTTTTAGAAATGTTGTAACCGGATTTACGGTTTTATTTGATAAAAAGCTTCTTAAGACAGTGTTGCCTTTTCCTGATGGATTGATTTATCGTGACTGGTGGTTGGCTTTATGTGCAGCCAAAGAAAAGAGCATTGATTATACACCACTATGTTTGACATACTATAGACAACATGTGGGGCAAGATACAGGTTTGGGAGACAATAAAAAGTTATTTATTCTTAAAAAAGTTTATTTAAACATTAAAAATAGATATTATAATATTGACTTTCATAGAGTTATTGCATATAAGAAACATATAAAAAACTTAATTGCAGTAAAAAATAATACAGAATATGTTAATGGCTATAATAATATTTTGGATGATGCAATTACGTATTTTGAAGATTATTTAAATAACCAAGTCCATATAAAAACATTTTTTACAGGAATGAAGTATAGTAAAGTAATTTATCCCCATAAAAATTATCTGTATATAAGAAATTTACTTTTGGATATCATCGGATGAGTAAAAACATATCTTCTGCAGTAGTCCTATATAATCCTGACCAAAATGTTTTAACCAATATAGGTTCTTATTTAGATGAGGTTGATAAACTCTATGCAGTAGACAATTCTGAGCATAAAAATAATTTTTTGATAGAAGAATTGCAAAAAAACAAAAAAATAAAATACATTGACAATGGAGGGAATAGAGGTATTGCACATGCTTTGAATGTGGGTGCACGAGAAGCTATAAAAGATGGATATGATTTTCTGCTCACAATGGATCAGGACAGTCGATTTCCAAAAGAAGAATTCAAAAAATATTTAAAAGAGTTTTTACAAATATCTGATGAAAAAGTTGCCTTGGTTTCACCTCTTCATGATAGTTATAGAATTGACAGTAAAAACATGCCAAAAATCGAAGAACCATTTACCATAATAACATCCGGGAATATTATTGATCTTGATGCATGGAAAGAGATCGGTGGTTTTGATGAAGATCTCTTTATAGATGGGGTTGATTGGGATTATTGTATAAAATTAAGAAAAAAGGGATATAAGATAGTAAGGTTTAATAGTGTGTCATTAAATCATAATTTGGGTATTTCCAGTGATCATAAAAATATTTTTGGTAAAAATGTAACAGTATATAATCATAATAAAATTAGAAGATACTATATGACAAGAAACAGACTGTATCTTGCAGTAAAATACAGTACGGACTATCCAAGATTCTCTCTTTCTACATTAAAAACTTTGTTGGTAGATATTAAAAATATCCTTTTCTATGAAAAAAATAAATCTGGCAAACTAAAATATATGATAAAAGGTTTGTGGGATTTTTTAATGAATAAATTTGGAAAAATATATGATTGATCTTAAAGAAAAACTCATTGTTATAAAATTAAAACATATGTATGCTGATGATCCTGTCGATCGATTGCGTGGAGTCAATGTAGTTCATGCCCTTCAGAACCGTGGATGGAATATTCAGATTTTTAATAATCAAAAAAATATTGATCTTATCATCTATCTCGATGATTATAATCTTTATGATCGTTTGGTGTATGAATATACCAAAGCCAGGAAAGTGATTATTGATATTCAAGATAACCATTTTATAAAAAGTAATGCTTCGAGTCAATATCAAAAGAAAAAGGGACAATACTCATTCAAAAATAGAGTTTTTGCAGAAATAAAAAAAGGTTTTAAGCAATTTATATATAAAGTTTTAATTAAAAAATTATGGTATTTGGCTTATCTTGAATCTGTTAAAAAGGTTGACTATATTATATGTAGTTCATATGCTTTGATGAATAGTTATGTACAACTTAATTCTAATGTAATATGTATCCCTGATACTCTTGAACAGAGATGTTTTCAGGTTAATAAAGTAGTAAAACAAGAAAATTTATCTATTTGCTGGGTAGGAACAGAGAATAATATTGCCTATCTTGCAATTGTGGAACAAGCGATTCAAGAACTGCAGGAAAAATATAATATCGAATTTTGTATTATTAGTTCAAAAAATATTTTTTTAGATAAACGATTACATGAGATAATGCAAAGATTACCTTTCACTTATAAATTTGTAGAATGGAAGAAAGACACCATTTATAAAGAATTGGCCAAACATCATATCGGTATTGCTCCATTACCTCAAGATAGTGAAAAATCTACAAATAAAATATTAACCTATATGGCAAGTGGTCTTGCGGTGGCATGTTCCGGAGGCAAAGATTATCAAAAAATGAATTTTGATTATCCTCAGAGTTTAATATATATTCAAAGAAATAGTGCTGAAAAATGGAAAGATTCACTTGAGCAATTGATCATAGATGATCTGAAGCGTGAAAGATTGGTTGAAAACGGGTTGAAAGTCGCTCAAAACTACCAGTTAGATAAAATTGTAGTTCAATATGAAGAATTATTTGAAAAAATATTTGAAAAAGAGTCTGTGTGAATAGAACAGTGCTTA
Source organism: uncultured Sulfurovum sp. (assembly GCA_913055205.1). GTDB lineage: Bacteria > Campylobacterota > Campylobacteria > Campylobacterales > Sulfurovaceae > Sulfurovum. The sequence continues at coordinate 2,605 of CAJXJN010000031.1, forward strand.
TTTACATAGATGTAATGGAACGGTATCATTTTTTTGTCAGATTTGTGGATGCGCTTAGAGAACTAAATTATAGAGTCATATTTGTAACAAATAAGTTTTCAATTTACCTTTTGTTGAAGAGGAAGTTTTATAAGACTATTTTATTAAAAGAATACCCTTTAGATAGAGAAGAAGACCATACTGATGAATTAAAGAAATCACTTAGTGTATTGAACCGATATCACGATTTGCAAACTGCAAATAAAATATATAATCATGTTTTAAAAAATCTTGAGAACTTATTATATAAAATGACATTAGAGTATTTTTTTATTTGGAATGGCAGTACAACGATCGCAAAGGCCTTGGATCATTTTGCAATAGAAAATAAAATACAAAGAAGGTTTTTTGAAATATCAAACCTTGGAGCTAAGATATTTGTTGATCCCCAGGGAGTGAATGCACAATCTTTACTTGCAAAGAATGCAGATGTTTTAGATCGTATTAAAATTGATGATACGACTTTTGATCAATGGTATCAAGTATATTATCAAAGTAAAGGTGTACCTAAACAGGCAGCAAATGCGACACGGATACCATTTTCTTTTTTAGTTGACTGGTTTGGGTTTACTTTTTTCAATATGATCCGGGAAGATAGAAGAAATCCTCTTCTGGTACTTTATAAAAAATATAAATTAAAGCAAGGTACAGTTACAGAGGAAAAAAGTATAGATAAAACTTATATTTTTTTACCACTACAAGTTTCTGATGATTCTCAACTAAAAATCAATAGTGATATAGACAATTTTGGAGCAATAGAAAAAGTGTATGAATATTGTAAAAAGAAAAATATTCAACTGGTTATAAAGTTGCATCCTGCTGAGACAAATTTTCAATTCAAAGAGAGTATTATGGAATTTATTGGGGGGAAGAATATTGTTTTAACCCAAAAAAACATAGAAGAATTGATCCATAAGGCATGTGAAATATTTGTTATTAATTCAACTGTAGGTGTTGAGGCAATGCTGCAGAAAAAAAAGGTACACATTTTAGGTAGATCCTATTATCAGGATTTTACATATGAGAGATTAAAAAGTTATATTTGTGCATATTTGGTAGATATAGATTATTTTATGCGTAATGACAAGGTCGACAAAGTAATGATGGAAAAAATTTTATATGTGGATAAATGGTATCATGGATAAGAAAATTGCAATAATTATGAGTGTTTATCAAAATGATGTTCTTGAATATCTTCAAGAAGCGCTTGAAAGTCTATATGGACAAACGTTAAAAGCAGATATTTTTATTCAATTGGATGGTCCGGTACCGGATGAAATAAAAAAATATCTGGAGCGGGAATTGTCAGAGTGTAAAATCGCTTATCTCGGAAAAAGAGATAACAATAGGGGATTGGCATACAGTTTAAATGAATTGTTGGAAATTGTAGTGCCAGGTTATGACTATATCCTACGAATGGATGCAGATGATATTTCTATAGGGTATCGTATTGAAAAACAGATAACATTCCTGGAAGAGCATCCAGATATTCAAGCTCTGGGAGGTTGGATAGAAGAGTTCAATATGGATACGGGAGAAAAACAAACGATACGTTATGGCGAAACACATCAGGAACTCAAACATAATCTAATGAAAAGAAATCCTATCGCACATGTTACAGTATGTTTTAGAAATAGTTTTTTTGATATAATGCCCTCCTATGATACAACAAAATTAAATGAAGATCTTAATCTCTGGATCGGGGCATTTAAAAGAGATATCAAATTACATGTATTACCGGAAATATTGGTAAAAGTAAGAACGAGCAATGCCTTTTTTGCAAGACGTAAAAACATTAAAAGAGCTTTAGAAGTAATGTATTTAAAGTTTGATGCTACAAGAGCATTTAAGTTTGGCATGAAAGGGTATGTTTATGCTGTAGCACATTTCATACTTTTTTTAGCCCCATCATGGCTTAAAAGCTATCTTTATAAAAATTTAAGAGGTTAATTATGAAAAAAATAGATTTTCAAATCACCGTAACACAGCTTGTATGGCTTATGGTATTGGCATATGCTTTTAGTTTTATGATCCGACTTATATGGATCTATCAATTTCAAGACAATCCAAACTTCTTTTGGAATGGTCAATTGATGATCAATACCAATGATGGATATTTTTTTGCTTCAGGAGCACAAAAAGAGCTGTTTGGCCTACATGAGTCCAATCCACGGGTATTTGGTATGTGGGACTATGGTGTTATTTTTTTTACAACACTTTTAGCGAAAATAACACCATTTAGCCTTGAAACACTTATTTTATATATGCCAGCAGTTATATCAAGCTTGGTTGTGATCCCGATTATCTTAATAACAAGACTTTACGGGGAAACATTATGGGGATTCTTTGCTGCATTGCTTGGTTCTATCACATGGAGTTATTATAATCGTACAATGGTAGGCTATTTTGATACCGATATGTTTTCTGCTATGGCTCCGATGTTTATTTTATACTTTTTAATGAAGAGTACCATAGATTTGAATCTTCGCAGTGCATTGTATGCGGCTATCTCTATAGCTATTTATCCATTCCTATATGATCAGGGGCTATCTATTGTATATGCTATGGGAATAATCTATGCAGTTTATCTTATTTGGTATCACAAAGAACAGCGAGTGACGTATTTGTCGTTATTGTTGATCTTTTTTGCGTTAATACCATTTGGCTTGCCTAAGCCTTATGAATATATAGCACATGTTATTCTTGTGATAGGTGTTTATCTTACTCTACCTAAACTCAATATTCCCCAAAAAGGGCTGATAATTGCTACAGGGATAGTTTTCTTTGGATTTTTGATTTTTGGCAATGTCTTTGGACTTATTCTTTCTAAAATTACTCTCTATCTCTCAGGCGGAACAAAAGCAGAAGGTTTGCATTTTTATTCGGTGGTTCAGACGGTACGAGAAGCAGGGCAGATTCCTTTCTCAACATTTGCCAATCGTATCAGTGGTTCACAGATAGGTGTTCTCCTCTCGCTTATAGGGTATATTGTATTAGTGATGCGACACAAAGCTTTTATTTTGGCATTGCCTCTTATCGGTATAGGGGTTTTTGCTTTATGGGGCGGACTTAGATTTACGGTGTATGCTGTACCCGTGGCAGCAATGAGTGCTATTTATCTTTTTTGGTCTATTGGTGATTTTTTTAAAGATAAGAGGCTTAAATATGCTTTTGTAGTATTCTCAACAGCGGCAATGCTTTATCCGAATATTACACATATTATTGGATATAAAGTTCCTACAGTACTTAACAAATCAGAAGTGCAGGATCTTGTGAAACTTGATTCTATAGCTGATTCTAAAGATTATACATTAAGCTGGTGGGATTATGGCTATCCTATCTGGTACTATTCGGATACTTCTACTTTGATCGATGGCGGTAAACATAATAATGACAACTTTATCATCTCTAAAATTATGCAAACATCTTCACCGGAATTGGCTGCTAATTTAAGTCGTTTAGCTGTTGAAACTTATGTAGATTCTAATTATTCAATCGTAGCAGACACTTTATTTAAAAATAAACAAAAAGATCAGCGTGATCCTAATATTTTTCTTTCTGAATTGGAAGATTCCTCCTATAAGCTTCCGAAGAAAACACGGGATGTTTATCTCTATCTGCCTTATCGTATGATGAGAATATTCCCTACGGTAGCCGTATTTGGAAATTTGGATTTAACTACAGGGAAAGCAGAAAGAAAGATATTCTTTTATCCAACAAGTGCAGCAGGTAAGAAGAATGACATTATCACTTTGCGGAACGGAATTATATTTGATGTGAAAAAAGGTGAAATTACTTTAGGCCAGCAGAAAAAAAGTGTGAAGTATTTCATAGTGACACAAATCACCAAACAGGGTAAAACACAACTGCAATCCCAACTTTATCATCCTGACGGAGAGTATGCGGTTGTATATATGAAAAGTTATGGGCAGTTTGTAGTGATGGATATTGAAACATTTAATTCTATATATGTACAAATGTTTATACTTGGGAAATATGATAAAAATCTTTTTGAATTAGTGGTTTCATCACCTTATAGTAAAATTTATAAACTTAAAAAATAGATGATATATATAAGTTTGTTCATCTTGTCTCTAGCGTTAACTTATGCTATAAGAGGGTATGCTCGCAGACAGGCCATTCTCGATATGCCCAATGAAAGAAGCTCTCATTCTATTCCTACTCCCAGAGGGGGTGGTTTGGCTATTGTGATAGTCTTTTATATAGGGCTTTTTTATTTTGAAAAGAGTCTTGATAATGAACTTTTTTATGCATTGCTGTGTGCTATACCTATTGCAATTATAAGTCTTATTGATGATATATATATACTTTCATCCAAAATTAGATTTTTTATACAAAGTGTCTCTGCCGGTATGGCACTTTATCTTTTAGGTGAAGTAACGTTTATTGATTTTATACTATTTGAACTTCATGGTTGGTGGCTTAACATTATTGCTTTTTTTTCCATTGTCTGGCTTACTAATCTTTATAACTTTTTAGATGGTATTGATGGATATGCAGGAAGTGAAGCAGTACTGGTTGGATTAGGATTATTTCTTTTTTTTCATAACCCTTTAGGCTTGGTTATCGTTGCAGCATGTTTAGGGTTTTTGCTCTTTAATTGGCATCAGGCTTCTATTTTTATGGGAGATATTGGAAGTGCAACATTAGGATTCCTCTTCGCTGTATTTGTGTTTTATGATACCAGTCATGGAAATATATATGTTTGGCTTATTTTACTTTCTCTGTTTTGGTTTGATGCTACGCTAACACTTATACGAAGATATCGTAATGGTGAACCTCTTACGCAAGCACATAGGAAACATGCCTATCAAAGATTGGTACAAAGTGGATGGAGACATGATAAGGTCGTATGGTTCTCTGTTGTTTTTAATCTTATATTTTTTGTGTTACTATACTTTGTAGAGAATGTATTGATCGTGTTTATGCTTAATATGATTGCTCTTTATGTGATAGTAAAATTCATAGATACCCAAAAGAGATTTGTATGATTACTCCTAGTCCATTTAAGCGAACATTGTTTTTTATATTGTCAGATATTATTTTATCGTTTGGTACACTTTTTTTAGCCTATAACCTTCGGTTTAATTTTAATATAGAAAAACAATACTTGGATAATTTCTTTTTAGTGTTCGGTGTTTTATTGTTTCTTAAAATAGTGGCGATTGCTTATTTTAAAATCTATCGTATCTCCTGGCGATTTGTCTCTTTGTATGAAGTGAAAAAACTTTTTTATGCCCATATCGTTGCTTATGGATTATTTGTGTTGCTCTTTTATTCTTTTCCTGAGCCTTTTACGCCATTTCCAAGGTCTGTATTGATCATAGATCTATTTTTATCTATTATTTTTATTGGAACACTCAGGATCGCAAAGAGACTGATGGTTGAAGGTGGGAGTAATATCAATTTAACACAAACCTTACTTATAGGTGTTTCACCTTTTGCACAAACACTGCTTAGAGAACAAAATGATTTTTATGTAAGTGCTATAGTAGATGACTCTGAAATGGTAATAGGTAGTTATTTCTCTAATATACAAGTCAATAAATTTGAAGATATAGAAAGTATAGTAGAAAATAAAGGGGTAAGATCAGTCATTATAGCTAAAGAGTTTGATCAGGATGTACTGAGATCACTGTATTCGAGATTGAATGCGCTTAATATTTATGATATTAGAATAGTAAGCCTGGAAAAAAAAGAAAAAATACTTAAAAAGGTCACTGTCGAAGATCTTCTTGCTAGATATCCCAAAGATCTTGACCTAGATATCATATCCACTTTTGTAAAAGATAAATCTATTCTTATTACCGGTGCAGGGGGGAGTATAGGTTCGGAAATTGCAAGGCAGTGTCAGAAGTTCGGTGCTTCATCATTAATACTGGTGGACAATAGTGAATATAATCTTTATCAGATAGGTGAGCAGATTGAGTCAGCTGAATTGAAATTAGTCAGTGTAACAGATAAAAAAAGATTAGAGATGATCTTTAAAGAAACAAAGCCACAAATTGTGATTCATGCTGCAGCCTATAAGCATGTACCTATTTGTGAAAACAATCAAGAGATGGCCGTGTTTAATAATATACTAGGAACGAAAAATGTAATTGATCTAAGTATCAAATACAGGGTTCAAAAGGTCGTAGTGATCTCTACAGATAAAGCTGTGCGTCCGACCAATGTAATGGGTGCGACTAAAAGAGTGACAGAACTGTATGCAAACAATGTAGATGCAAAAGAGACTGAGATAGTCGCAGTGCGTTTCGGTAATGTGCTTGGTTCAAGCGGAAGCGTCATCCCTAAATTCAAACAACAGATAGAGGAGGGTGGTCCGGTCACGGTGACACATCCTGAGATCACCCGTTATTTTATGCTTATTCCTGAAGCCTGCCAGCTTGTACTGCAAACGGCAGCTATCGCCAAAGGTGGAGAACTTTTCATCTTGGATATGGGAGATCCCATCAAGATAGTTGATCTGGCTAAGCAAATGATACAATTGTATGGCAAAGAGAATGAGGTTGAGATACATTTTACCGGATTGCGTCCAGGAGAAAAACTGTATGAGGAGCTTTTGCTTGATGAGAGTGAGCAGAAAACGAAATATAGTTCTATCTTTATTGCTAAACCAACTGTGTATGATATTACACAATTGAATCAGGATATTGAGGTACTCTTGGATGCTGAAGATAAAGTTAAAGCGTTACAAAAAATCGTACCTGAATTTACAAGAGAAAGTTCGTTATAATTTTTATTTGTTATGCGGTGCCTTAATTGGGGGGTGATAGATAGTTGCATGAAGGGAAAAAGAATGTTAAAAGAAATAATTGCAGGGTTTTTAATACTTGCTACATCTACACTATTTGGTATGAGTCTCAGTCAGTTGAATTCGGCATCCAAATCAGAGTTAATGGAAATCAATGGTATCGGTGAAACCAAAGCAGCAGCTATCGTCAGAGAGAGGGAAAAAGGTAAATTCAAGTCATTTGAAGATTTTCAAAGGGTTAAAGGTATTGGCGAGAAAACAGCGGAAAATGTTAAAAATAACGTGAAGTCTGGTGCAGATGTAAAAAAAACGAAAAGAAAAAAGTCTAAGTCTAAAAAGAAAAACTAAAACTCTGAAGCGCTTCGGCTCTTCTGCACTACTTCTACGATATAATCCTCTTTAACCACATTTTCGATACAATTCAATAATTTATTTCAAGGTATTACTATGACAGTTACACGTTTTGCACCTTCTCCTACAGGGTATTTACATATTGGTGGTCTTCGAACTGCACTCTTTTCCTGGCTTACGGCTAAGCATAACAATGGAGAGTTTCTCCTTCGTATAGAAGATACAGATATGGCCAGAAACTCTGAAGAGGCGAAAGATGCTATCTTAAAAGCATTTGAATGGGTAGGTATGAGTCACGATGGTGAGGTTCTTTACCAGTCTAAACGTTTTGATCTTTACAAAAAGTATATTGACCAGCTCCTTGATGAGGGTAAAGCATACAAGTGCTATATGAGTAAAGAGGAGCTTGCAGCTTTACGTGAAGAGCAGATGGCTAAAAAGGAGCGTACACGTTATGATGGACGTTATCGTGATTTTACAGGTACTCCGCCAGAAGGCGTGGATCCAGTGATACGTATAAAAGCACCACAGGAGGGGATGATCTCTTTTGTGGATGGTGTGAAGGGTGAGATGAGTATCGCTGCGACTGAAGTAGATGACTTTGTCATCGCTAGAGCAGATGGGACTCCGACATACAACTTTGTGGTTGCTATTGATGATGCGCTTATGAGACTGACAGATGTTATACGTGGAGATGATCATCTTTACAATACTCCCAAGCAGATAGTTGTCTATAATGCTTTAGGTTTTGACATTCCTAACTTCTACCATGTAGCGATGATAAACAACGAACAGGGTAAAAAACTCTCTAAAAGAGATGGTGCAACAGATGTCATGGACTATAAGAGAATGGGTTACTTGCCAGAAGCATTGCTTAACTTCCTTGTACGTTTAGGCTGGAGTCACGGTGACCAGGAGATCTTCAGTATCGAAGAGATGATAGAACTTTTTGATCCCAAAGATATCAATAAAAGCGCATCGAACTACAACTTAGACAAACTTTTATGGCTCAATGCACACTATATCAAAAATAAGTCAAACAGTGAGCTTGCCGAACTTCTTAAGCCTTACGGTGTAGATATTGCGGAGCATGATAAGTTGGAGATGCTGTTAGATGCAACCAAGGAGAGAGGTAAGACTTTGGTGGAACTTGCTGACCAGATCCATCTTATTCTTACAGCACCGACAGAGTATGATGCAAAAGCTTCTAAAAAAGCGTTTAAAGGTGAAGCCAAAAGTATTTTAAGTGACTTCATAAGTATGTTGAAAACATGGGATAAACCATTGCATCTTCCTAGTGATTACCATGCAGTAATGGAGAAGATAGTCGAAACAAAAGAGATCGGCTTTGGAAAAATAGGACAACCCTTACGCGTAAGTCTTCTCGGAGCAATGACAGGTTCAGGGCTTGATGAGATCATGGCTATTTTAGGTGTAGATGAGACAGTTGCTCGTATTGAGAAAGCGATAGCTACGATAGAATAATCTTTGTTTGAGGTACCCATAAGGGGTACCACTACAACTTTTTACTTTTCTTCAAAAACAATTTTAAAGACTTCTTCGCTTTATCATCCATCTTATAGTGGATATGCTCCAAATACCAAGTAAGTTGTTTTGGAGTGATACCTCTTTTTTTTGCTTCTCTTTTTAAAATATATTGAGGAATTCTTACTTTGCTTTGTGCAAACTGTTTAGCAAGTCTTTGGATGGCTTTGTCATGCTTGTTGTAGCATAGACGGGCAAAGACAAATGGAAGACCAGTCTTTTTATACCAAGCTTCTGCCAAGTCAATACCCTTTCCTCCATCAAGATAGTATTTGAGTGCTTTATCCCCTATGAGGACTTTACCTTCCAGTTCTAAAACTTTTGCAAGTTGATTGGAGGTAGCAGAAGCGGGGTCACTTTCATTTTTACCTTCCAAAAGTAAAACACTATAGACTTTTTTATGAGCAATGATACCTAAGTCTGTGCATTTGCATCGGCTTGATGTAATAGAAGAGATGAAGGCCGCATTGACCTCTTTTCTTTTAAGGGCTTTGTTGATCTGTGAGGGGACAGCACGCTTGTATCGGAAACTCATTTTGGCGGCATTGTTCTTAATATAGCGTTTGAGAAACACTTGAAAAGGGAGGAGGTTAAGATAGCTGATAGAACCAAATAACATTGCAACCCCTCCTTTTTTTTATTGATACATAAATCTGGCAAAGCTCTATTTGCTGCGTCGTCACCAGAAGTACTTCAGCAGTAGGCTCAAGTGACTTAGTCACTTTATTGTATTTAAGCGTAATTATACCAAACAAGAATTATAATCAACACAATTTAATTTACGTCATTCCGTACTTGATACGGAATCTCTTTAATATTTTATATTGAAAGTAAATGAGATCCTGAATCAAGTTCAGGATGACGAGAGTGAGAAAATATGATAAAAGTAGAATTTTTAGGACCCATCGGTAAAGCACCAATGGAGATGGAAGCATCCACCTTGGCAGATGTGGCGACAAGACTCAAAGAAGAGAGTGAACTTAGCGCTTGGTTGGATAAATGTGCCGTAGCATTGAATGATACGATGGTCAATGATCTGACAACAAAGCTTAAAGATGGAGATAGGGTTTCTATCTTACCTCCAGTATGTGGGGGGTGATATTTGACGGAGTCAAATATCAAGTGAATAGTGAGGAGTGAATAGTGAATAGTGTTGGTATGCATTGTGTTGCAATGCTTTATGTATGGGGGCTTTGTAATGGAACTTTATGACGGACCATTAGATGTCAAAGAGATATTTGGTCGTTGGCTGGATGAGGAAGCTGAATCAAACTATGGTGCATACATTCCCTTTGTAGGAACTATACGAGCAGAAGATGATATAGAAGCGTTAAGCTTTGATATTTATGAACCTATACTTCAAAAGTGGTTTGATGAGTGGCAAGAGAAAGCTAAGGCACTGGGTGCAGTAGTAAAGATGGCACATGCCAGGGGGGATGTTCCTGTGCATACTTCTTCGTATGTATCGGCAGTCTTTTCACCTAAACGCCGTGTAGCTTTGGAACTGATAGATGCGTTTGTGGAGGACTTTAAAGCCAATGCTCCTATTTGGAAGTATGATGTGAAGAACGGTAAACGTATTTACGCTGAAGACAGAAGTACTCCTATGGATGGTTCTGGACTTTTAGCATAAGAATAAAGGAATAAATAAAAATGGCATTTATGCATTTTGATGAATCAATACAGATGATACAAGATCTTGAGATCACTAACTATAAAACAAAGAAACTCTATCTCGTGGATGCACTTGGATATGTATTGGCTGAAGATATTATTGCAGACCATAACTCACCAGAGTTTCCAACCTCTGCGATGGATGGGTATGCGATCAATCATGAAGATATGACATTGGGTAGATTAAAAGTAGGAAGTATAAACCCTGCCGGATCTGCTTTAATAGAAAAGGTGATTGGTGGTACATGCATCAAAACTTTTACAGGTTCACTTATGCCCCATGGGGCAGATACCCTTATCCCCATAGAAAATGTAGAGGTGGAAGGTGATGAGATAGTCATCAAAGAAGAAGTACCTCAAGGATTTTCGGTAAGAGAAGTAGGTGAAAACTATGCAAAGGGGAAACTTCTCATTCCTAAAGGTACAAAGATAGATTTCCCTCAGATAGGTGTGATGGCGAGTTTGAATATCGTAACCCCTTTAGTTTACGAGAAGCCAACAGTTGCCATACTCTCAACAGGGTCTGAGCTTCTTGAGCTTGGAGAGACACAAACCAATGACGCACAGATACGAAGTTCAAATAACTATATCCTGGAAGCTATCGTTAAAAAGTATGATGGTTTACCTATGCAACTAGGCTGTATCAAAGATGATAAAGCCAGCATTACCAAAGCTGTCTCCGATGCCCTTGAGAAGAGTGATATTGTAGTTACTACGGGCGGTGTGAGTGTGGGTGATTTTGATTTTGTGAAAGATGTTATCCGTGAACTTGGCTGCGATGTCATCTTTAAAGGTGTACGTGTGAAGCCCGGACAACACATTATGGTTGCAAGGAAAGGTGATAAGTTCATTATAGGATTGCCAGGGTTTGCCTACTCTTCTACGGTTATAGCACTGCTCTATGTTGTGCCCCTCATAGAAAAGTTTCAAGAGGGAAAATGTTCACTGCGCAAAGTAAAAGCAAAACTCAAAGAACCATTTGTCAAACGTGCAAAAAAAGCCGAATTTACAGCATGTAATATTTCTCTCATGCAGGGAGAGTACTATGTTGACTTCAAAGATAAAAAAGTAGGTTCATCAGCGATCCTTACCAATATGCTGGGAAATGTGGCACTTCTTGTTACATCAGAAGAAGATACTTCCAAAACAGTCGGTGATGAGGTAAGTGTACTCCTGTTGGACTAAACTGCCAATCTTGCCTGTATTCTTAAATAGAGGGCAAGCTCTGCTACTGTTCTACATCCGGAATTGATCGCTTCATTAAGTAAATTTCTGTTTCTTTTAAAATCCATTTTGCATCCTTTTATATAGGGATTCTCCGTGTAAAGGAACGCAAAATTTGTGAAACAATTTTGCCCACACTTGCAGAAGTCCCTTTACAATTGCCCGTAGGAAATACCCCCTTGGGTGCCTCTCACAAAAGCTTCGATTGAAACCTTAGATAGTTAAATATGTCAAATTGTACTAACAAAATTAAAAATAGTTAAAAAGTATGTCAAATTGTCATACTTTTAAGAAAAATAGCATATAATATGGATATGCATACAAAATAAGGAGTCAAAATGTTAGTTTTAGGTGAAATCATAGAAAAACTTAAAGATGTGATCTCTGAGACCAAGATCGGAGGTAAAGTATTTGATAAAGATGTTGCAACAGCATTGAATATCCCTCAGGCCACTTTTGCAACGATGAAGAAAAGAAACTCCATCCCCTATGAGGAGATACTTGAGTTCTGTGCATTGAAGAAGATCTCGGTCAATTGGCTTTTTTTTGATCAGGCAGTAGATATGCTAAAGGCAGAGACAGATAAGTTCTTTCAGGTACGTTATTTTTCAGATATCCGTGCAAGTGCCGGTGGCGGTGCTGAAGTGTTTGATGAAAATTTTGAAACCATCACGCTTGATGAAAAGATCATGCATAATATGGTAGGGATGGGGAGTACAGAGCTTGAAGCCATTCACGTCGACGGTGAGTCTATGGAGCCTACTTTACAGGATGGGTCCATTGTCTTCGTAGACAGAAGCCAAACCAATATCAATAAGGACGGTATCTTCATCGCTTCAACCACAGCCGGACTTTTCATCAAGCGTATCCGTCAAAGAGCAGACGGTATGGTGGAACTTATTTCAGACAACAAAGCATATTCTCCAGAAGTTTTAGCTCCGGATGAAGTAAGTATTGTGGGGAAAGTAGTAGGAAATATTGAGAGCCTTTAAATAGGGAGCAGGTAGCAGTTAGCAGTGATGGAACAAACAGTGTTGGAGAAGAAAAGTTTTACATTGGCCATTAGAATCATTAAGTTAAGTCAATACCTTTCTGATAGCAAGAAAGAATATATATTGTCAAAACAGATATTACGTAGTGGTACTTCTATTGGCGCACTGGCAAGAGAAGCCAAGTATGCACAATCAAAGGCTGATTTTTTACATAAACTGACAATTGCGCTAAAAGAGGCGAATGAAACAGAATATTGGTTATGTTTGTTGAAGGAGACGAATTATTTGTCTGACAGAATGTTCAATTCGATAGCACCACAAATAAAGGAAGTTTTACGAATATTGATAGCAAGTACAAAAACAATTAAAACCAACAGCTAAGTTAGAATTAAAGAAATACAGGAAAAAATGCTACCTGCTACCTGCTACCTGCTACCTGCTACCTGCTACCTGCTACCTGCTAC
>CAJXJN010000032.1 GCA_913055205.1 uncultured Sulfurovum sp.
AGGAATTAGCTGCTTGATTGAGGTGAAATTGCACTTATGATTTGAATGGGCGTTTCTATAGCATATGGAGTTCTTTGACCATAATAGTTTACTGTATCACTGATCTGTTCAAAATTAACACCTTGTCTTTTTAGAATATAGTGCAATGAAGATTCCATAATAGAAAAAACCATGGAGTTTGGATAGAGTATAAAATTGATCCGTGTTGCAATCATAAGACCATAGGTTAATATAGTTCGTAGCTGTAATGCGGATAAGTCATTACAATGGGGTAAGTCCTGAATAAGGGTGCCTCTGGAAATTTCAACGATAGGAAGCACTTGCATGAGATGGTCAATATCTTGAATATGACCATCTTTCTGCATTGGTAGTTTTTGAATAGGTGTATGAGAATTAATAAAAAAGACTCTTACTGTACCAACGTACTTCCCTGTAGCATTATGTTTTAAAAGATAAATAAAGGATTGTTCATCATCCTGACTGAAAAGATACCATTTAGCTTCTTTGAGTTCCGGATAGTATAGAATACCTGTGAGAAAAAACATCACTCCTTACTTCCTTAACAGCTTGAAAATCTTTTTCATGCGTAGCAAGTATTAAAGTATATTCCTCTGTCAAAAGTGAAAAAGCCTGTTCCTGATACAATGATGAAACCTTTATGTAAAATAATATTTTAAAGTATGAATTATTACAAGTTATGTAATAAAAAATCTCTTGTTAAAAGCAAAAAAATAGCTTTTGGTGATGAAAAAAATTAAAGAATTGCCATCATTTCAAGAAAAAATGTGTATTATATTATACAAGAAAATAAATAGTATATGGATAAAAAAAGGAAAAAAGTTTGGGGATAAAAAAGATAGGGAAGGGTATTCTACCTTTATATTTACTTTTCTGTGGGATCTCATATGCCGCAGATATCAATACACTTTTAAATGAGTATAATCAAAAAAATGATTTGAGTCAGAAAACTATTGATGAAAATAAAGGTCATTTAGTGCTTTTTACCAGAGAAAGACTGGAAAAAATGCATGCTAAAACACTTAAAGATGTATTTAAAACAGCACCGGTTATGTATTATCATGAAAATCGATATGCTTTGCCTGATCCTCTTATGAGTGGTGCATTTGAACCTTATAGAAGTAATTTTATCCGCCTGTATGTAGATGGTGTAGAGATCACCCAGGGATGGATGGGTAGCGGTGTGATGCTGTATGGAGATGTGAATATAGATTTTGTCGATCATATAGAATTTTATTATGCTATACCCTCTTTTGAAACTTCCGTGGAACCGGCGTATCTGACCATTTTTCTCTACTCAAAGAGTCCGGAACAGGATTCCGGAGGAAAAGTTGATCTTGTTCAGGGCAGCAGAGGGTATGACTCGCAAAGTATCAGTTACGGAGAGCAAACAAAAGATTTTGCATATCATGGTTAACTTTTCTCATACAGATGCAAAAAGAGAGACTATATATAATGGAACTTCCACTCCTTTAAGCAGGGATTTTGAACGTACACAACTTTTTTCGTATATCAAGAGTGAAGACCAAATTTTTCACTTGCAGGTAATGAAAAAAAACACAGACAGTCTTGCGGGGATGAGTTGGGATGCTACCCCTCTGGTCTCACGATTGGACTATCTTAATCTGCATATGGATTATGGAATAGACTTTAATGAATACTGGCATGCACAGTTTGCCTATGATTGGCTGAGAACAGATATGGCACAGGCAGATGAGTTCCCTCTGCTCTGGCCGGATGCTTTAGGCTCAAATGTCTTTAATGGTGAATATAAAAACAGTACCTATACAGCAGAGTTAACCTATAAGGAAACAATAGGCAATAACCGCGTTACTGCAGGAGTGAAATGGAGACTTAAAAAGCTTGATTCTTTTACAAAAGATGGGCAGGATGCTTTACTCTCTCCTTTTACAGAAGAGATGATATCTTCGATCTTTTTTCAGGACCAGTATGCACTTAGCGATCAGGAGCTTTTAACACTGGGGGTATCTTATAATTATATCTCACGGAACGGAGGAATGGAAAATGATTCTCTCCTACAGTTGCGTTTAGGCTATATTTATACCAGTGAACACTGGAGTTATAAAACCTATCTCTATCGTACCCAGTTTGCTTTGGACCCTTTAACCCGTTATTTGTATTTCTCAACTATTTCGGATGTGGAGCCGCAGACCACACTTGGAATGACCCATGAAGTTGCTTATAAGGAAGAGAATTATCATTTGAGATTGATGTTGCTTATGATGAGAGATGAAGATGGTCTGGTACAAAATACCGGTACAGGAGAGACAAGATATTTCTTTACTATTTTTAACTATGATTATGATTTTGATCTAAATAACAAAATGAATTTACAAGTATATTATGCTAAATATAAAAAACTTGCGAATATAGACAGATTAGAAGATGTCAGCGGATATCTTAGTTTTATGAACAGCTATGAAGAGTTTGATTTTTATAATGGTGTAGTATGGCACCAGAACAGTATCAATGATAAAAATTATTTTGATGTAACCAGTTCTGTTTCATGGAATGTCAATGAAAATCTGACGTTGACACTTAAAGGAGAAAATCTTTTAGATAAGGCAAAAAAAACCAGTATATTTAGAATTGATCCCTCAACGGGAAATATGCTGGCACCATTGGAAGTGTCACCTATAGACAGACGTATTACACTTGAGTTGGAGTATCTCTTTTGAAAAAAGTTTTAATTCTATTAATCCTTGTCTATGGGCATTTATATGCATTAGACAGGGAGAGTACACTTAAAATGTATCATAAACTGCTCTTTTCTCTGTCTCCAAAAGCGATAGTCTCAGTATATGTTGATGATGATGAATATCGGAAAATATTTTCATTTTCTAAAAGAATACAGCTTATTAATGAACCTGAAAATGCGGATATCGCACTGATCACTAATGAAATGGCATTCAGAAAGGTTCTTGGAGAGAGAAGAAATATGCAGATAGGTAAAAAACCTATTTTATTTGCTACTGATTATCGGTTCTTAAAGAGATCAGATGATATTATCGGTGCTTTTTACTGGAGAAAAGGACGCTCACAGTTGTTATTTATTAAAGATCGTTTGGACAGACATCATATTGTCCTTCCCCGGGAGTATAAAGATTTTTTGGTAGATGAGTTATGAAATATCGATATACTGACAAATATATCTTCGTGATCATGGGACTGCTTATCCTCTTTGCACTCTATCTGCAATATTCGATCTCTAAAAGTACGGAGAAACTGAAAAATGAAGAGATTGAGAAAACAGAACGGTATGCCGAGAGAATCACTAACTATATCCAGTCAGAGACCAACAGTACGACCCTTAAATCATATTTGGAAGCACATCCGGATAAAAGAGAAGCGCTTAATAAAATGCTTCATGCGTTCCTGACAAAAGAAATTCAGTATATTTTCCTTTTATATAAAGATGACAAGGGACATTACCGTTTTTTACTTGACGGATCGTTAAAAGATCCTGTGGAATACAATACGATATTTTTCCCAAAAAGCAAACTGTTTGATCATGTCTATCAAACACAAAAGCCACAGATCATTAAGCAGTCCGAAGGTGTTGAGGAAATTTGGCTTTCATTGCTTTACCCAATGGTAAAAGATAATAACACCCAGGCACTTTTGGTTATAGACCTTTCAAAGGCATATGGTGATTACCTTAATGACTTTAATTCACCTATTGTATATATTGTTACACTGATGCAATGGTTTTTATTGATTAGTTTTTTATTTTTAGTATATTTGGGATACAACTTCCACAGACTGAGAAAAAGTATGTTGATCGACCCTTTGACTTCAGCCTATACCAAGCTTTATCTGAAAGAATTTTTTGATGTAAAAAAAGTAAATCAGTATAATGCCATGATGATCGATATAGACAGATTTAAACTGATCAATGAAAAATATGGATATGAAACCGGTGATACTATATTGAAATTGTTCACAAAAGAGATGTTGAAACTTTTACCTAAAGAATCACGAGTCATACATACCGGAGGGAGTGAGTTTTTTGTCATTTTGGAAAAAAGCAGTGCCGACTTAAAAGAAATGGCAGAAAAGGTATTTGAAGGGTTGACAAAAAAACGTTATCTGATCGATAATGAAACTATCTCTTTGACAATCTCAATGAGTGCTATGGTGATCCCTGAAGATGTAGAGTATATAGGGAATATTCAGAGATGTTTGGATGAAAAACTTTTGGAGATCAAAAACCGTGGAAAGAATGGGTTGGGCATTATCGATAATGTCTCAGTGACTGAAGTGAAATATAAAAATATGGATTATATTAAAGAAACGTTGGAAGAGGAACGTCTTACTTGTGTATATCAGCCTATTTTTGATACTAAAACACAACAGATCATCAAATATGAAGCATTAGTGCGGTTGGTCGATAAAGAAGATCCTCAAAAGCTGATTGCACCATACTATTTTTTGGATATGATCAAAAACACAACACAATATATCAAAATGAGTAAACTGGTATTTAAAAATGTATTT
This sequence comes from uncultured Sulfurovum sp., assembly GCA_913055205.1. Classification (GTDB taxonomy): domain Bacteria; phylum Campylobacterota; class Campylobacteria; order Campylobacterales; family Sulfurovaceae; genus Sulfurovum. Next base: position 4,537 of record CAJXJN010000032.1, read on the forward strand.
CATACCCTGCATATGTATCCGGATATAAAGATATCGGTCAACATTGATCTTTGTGATCTTTATAATGCAGATATGATGAAGCTTATTACACAAGAACTGTTTAAACATAAGCAGAATGCACACAGATTGACTTTTGAAATATTGGAAGATCATGAAATTAAAGATTATGACATGGTGGCATTGATCTTTCAACAGCTAAAGACTTTTGGCTCTAAAATTGCTATTGATGATTTTGGAAGCGGATATGCAAATTATATCTATCTGATCAAATTGGATGTAGATGTCTTAAAGATCGATGGAGGGCTTATCAAGGAACTGCTTTATTATCCGGAACGTACGAAAATGATGTTGAATTCTATTAAAGTTTTAGCTGATGTTTATGGATATGAGGTTGTGGCCGAATTTGTTTCCAATAAAGAAATTTATGATATTGTCTGTGAATTGGATATACCTTATTCCCAAGGATATTATTTGGGAGAGCCGAAGCCTATAGAAGAGTATATGAATAAAGAGCAAAATTAAAATTATTTGGCTATAATAATTTCTTTTTAAAACTAAGGAAATAAAAATGAATATATTTGATGATGAAGATGATGCATTTGTAGGAACACCAAGATCCAACTATTTCAGTATTGCCAGAACGGCGAATCAGAATATCGTAGAGATGGAGATCGAAAAGATGTTCAGACGATTTGCAGTAGCAGAAAAGATGCTTGAGGAAAGAGGACTTGATGGAGAGCATGAAAAACTTATTAAAGCAACAGTATTGGATAAAGATATTGATAATAGAGTCGACTCACTTTTTATTGAACTTGTGGGCAACATTGTTACTCAGTGTGAATAAAACAGGAACCTGTAATGTTAAGTGCCGTTGAAAGAAAGATTGACCAGTTCATAAATGACTTGAACGATAAGGAGGTTTCACTCCTTTATACCAAGCTTCCCCATGGAAAAAGACTTAGGGCAAAACTCATTTTAAAGATCGCAGGATCAAATCTTTCTGTAGTGAAAACAGCAGCAGTGGTAGAGATGATACATGCAGCAAGTCTTTTGCATGATGATGTCATAGATGATGCATATACACGTCGAAGCAAGCCTTCCCTTAACGCACTTTACGGTAATAAAACAGCTATTATGCTGGGAGATATTCTCTATTCCAAAGGCTTTTTGGAGTTAAACAATATCAGTCCGGAAGTAGCAAAGATCGTTTCCAATGCAGTTGTCCAGCTCAGCCTTGGAGAACTCAAAGATGTTTCACTTTCCAAAACATTCAACATAGATAAAGAGATCTATCTCGATATGATCTACAAGAAGACAGCCTCACTTATAGAAGCAAGTGCAGGTGCAGCAGCTGTGTTGGCAGGTAAACCAAAGGATGCCTATTTAACATACGGCAGGAATCTTGGATTGGCATTTCAAATGATCGATGACCTTCTTGATATTACTTCAGACAGTGAGACGCTGGGCAAACCTGCATTACATGATTTTGTTGAAGGGAAAGTAACACTACCCTATATCTATCTTTATGAACTTTTAGAGAGTGAAGATCAAAAGAGACTTGTTTTATTACATGCTAAAGTATTGAGTAAAGAAGAACAGGCATGGATCATGCAGAAGATGGATGAACATCAAATACTTTTAAAGTGTTATACAGAGGCAAAAGAATTGATCGATGAAGCGGTGGAATTGATGAATGAAAATGGTGAAGAAGCGCTTTCTGATATCGCACAAGAGATGATAGACAGGAATTTCTAATGTATTATCAAGTAGTGAGTTTTTCGCATAAAAATTGTAATCAGACAATGAGAGAGAAATTGGCCTTTGCCAATGATGAAGAGAAAAAGGTTTTTCTTGACCAGCTGGTAGGCTTTGAATTTGTTCATGAAGCTTTTGTTATTTCTACATGTAACCGTGTCGATATTGTACTTGCAACCAGAGATAATTTTTCAAGTTATCATGCAGTTTTAGGTTTGATGAGTCAAAAGAGTGATCTGAATTTTGATGAGCTTAAAACCGCTGCAAAACGTTATGATGATGAAGAGGCAGTAGAGCATATTTTTTCAGTTGTTTCTTCTTTGGATTCGTTGGTTATAGGAGAATCACAGATCACAGGCCAGGTGAAAGAAGCATTTAGATTCTCTCATGCCAATGGAACAGCAGGACGTAAACTTAACCGTATGCTCTCTTATGCGGTGAAGTGTGCTGCAGCAGTGCGAAATGCAACCAATATTTCACAAAATCCTATCTCCATCGCTTCTGTTGCTGTTGCTCAGGCACATAAACTTTTAGGTGATAATATACAAGGAATGAAAGGCATCGTTGTGGGTGCCGGTGATATGGGTGTGCTTGCGGCAAAACATTTGCTTAGAGTAGGATGTGATGTGGTGCTCATAGGGCGTGATCTTGAAAAAGTGCAGGCTGTAGCAGATAGTTTGGGCGAAAATGTAAGAGCAGATACTATGGATACATTACCAAAATATATCAACAGATATCGTTTACTTTTTTCTGCAACTTCTGCGAAAGAACCAGTGATCACAAGAGATATGATAGAGAATGAAACACTGCCAAGACATTGGTTTGATATGGCGATCCCTCGCGATATAGAAGATATGGATCTGGATAAGTTACAACTTTTTCGTATAGATGATTTGCGCAGTATTTCCAATGATAACCACGCTTTGCGTGAAGAACAGGCAGTGAGAGCAGCAGAGATAGTAAGTCAATATAAAGAAGAATTCTATGCATGGCTAAGAGCACTTTCTATAGAACCTGTCATTAAGCAGATGCGAGAACATGTTGCAGAGGCAATTGACAAAGAGATGCAAAGAGCCATTAAAAAAGGATTTGTTCCTGTAGAGTATGAAGCTAATATGCGAAAAATGGCAGAACAGATGTTTAAACGTTTTTTACACGATCCAACGCAAAATCTCAGACATTCATCTACCCAAAAGAAAAATGTAAATTGTATTGAAGCAGTGAAGAAAATGTTCAACATAGATACAGAAAATATTGACTTTAAACAATACAAAAATGATCATCATACAAAAGGATACAGCGCGTGAGATTTTCGAGATTATTAGTTCCTACAACAAAAGAGACTCCAAATGATGCTACTTTGGCAAGTCACATTTACCTTATACGCGGAGGATTCATCCAGTCTGTAGGCGGAAGCGGACTTTATAATTTTTTACCACTGGGTAAAAAAGTGTTGGATAGAGTACGTGAAGTGGTAAAAGATGAACTGGACAAAGCAGGTTGCCAGGAAGTGAGTCTTAGTTTTGTGACACCTGCTTCGCTTTGGCAGGAGAGTGGACGTTTTGAGAAATATGGTAAAGAGCTTTTACGTTTTAAAGACCGTAAAAACAATGATTTTATTTTAGGACCGACACATGAAGAAATGATGGTAAATCTTGTAAGACAGACAGTAAAAAGTTACAAGCAGTTACCTTTGAATCTTTATCAGATCAACCTCAAATTCCGTGATGAGATAAGACCTCGTTTTGGTTTGATGCGCGGACGTGAGTTTTTGATGAAAGATGGTTACAGTTTTCATGCTACAACAGAAGATATGCAAAGAGAGTTTACTCTTATGGAAGAGACCTACAAAAAAATCTTTAGACGCTTGGGACTGGAGTTTAGAGTGGTTGAAGCTGACTCTGGTGCCATAGGCGGCAGTGGTAGTAAAGAGTTCATGGTACTTGCAGATTCCGGCGAAGATACTATTGTGGTATGTGATGGTTGTGACTATGGTGCCAATATCGAAGCAGCAGTACGTAAAGAGAAAGTGTCTGAAGCAGAAGCTCCGGAAGCTGTGTTCTCAAAGTTCCATACACCCGATACCACTACCATAGAAGCTTTGAGCGATTTCTTTAAAGTTGATCCATACTATTTGGTAAAAACGGTAGCCAAACGTGCATTGTATGCTGATGGCAAAAGTGAAGTTGTACTCTTCGCACTTAGAGGTTCAGATGAGCTGCAAGAGGTAAAAGCCTGTAATGCTGTTGATGCAAATGACCTGGTTGACATTAGTGAAGAAGAGTTAGCTGAGGTTGGTTTGGTTGCAGGTTATATGGGACCAACAGTTCTACCGGAAAGTGTGCGTGTTGTATTTGACAATAATCTCAAAGAAGCAAGTTCCATGATATGTGGGGCAAATGAGAAAGACTATCACCTTGTAGGAAACAGTTTCAAGGGTGTAGAAGCTGATTATCATGATCTTGTAGCAGTACAAGAGGGGGATCTATGCGCATGTTGTGGAAAACCTTTACGTTATACGAAAGGTATAGAGGCAGGGCATATTTTCCAACTTGGTACACAGTATTCAGAGCCATTGGGAGCAACATTTTTGGATGAAAACGGTAAAGCACAACCTATGGTAATGGGAACCTATGGTATAGGAGTAAGTCGTTTGCTTGCTGCTATTATTGAGCAAAATCATGATGATAAAGGGTGTATCTGGACAAAAGAGTCTGCACCATTTGACTTAGAGATAATCATCTCAAATATAAAAGATGAAGAGCAAATGGCTTTAGGTGAAAAACTCTATGCATCATTAAAGTCCCAAGGATTGGATGTTCTTCTTGATGACAGAAAAGACAGATTTGGTGCAAAGATAAAAGACTATGAACTTTTAGGTGTACCTTATGCTGTGGTCATAGGTAAGAAACTGAAAGATAGACTTGTAGAGTTTGTGACCAGAGACGGACTTGAGAAAGAAGAGACCTCTGTTGATACTATTTTAGATGTTGTACGTCAAAAGGTATAAATGATGATCATTATACTCATTCCCCTTTTATTGTTAGAACTTTATCTCTCACTTAAAGTAGGTGAAAGCATAGGTTTTATGTGGTCGGCTATATGGATAGTAGTGAGTATGCTTGTAGGGATAAGACTTCTTCAGTCCACTCCTTTTACACTTATGGGAAATTTAGCCGCAGTCTCTAAAGGAAAGTTGAGCATGAAAAGCTTTCAAAATGCAAGTACTGCATATCTTATAGGTGCACTACTTCTGATCATACCGGGGGTCTTAAGTGACTTTGTAGGTCTTGTAGCATTGCTTTACACGGTTTATTTACAATTTGTTGCTAAAATAACACCGGAACAAACAAAATTTGATACAAAAAAAGGAGATGACAATGTCATTGATGTCGAAATTATTGATGAGCACACTGATCGCAACAGTCGCGCTTAGTGCCAATGCTCAACCAGATAATAAAACACTGCTAAAATATATTAAAAGAAATATAGTTAAAAATCCTCAAGTAAAAGTAAAAGGTATTACAATCCTTGAGACAAAGCAGCATAAAGATCTTCCTGGTTGGGATATACTTTTAACCACAATGGATCTTGAGTATCAAAAAAAAGATATCCATGCTCCTGAAATGATCTTTGTTAAAGATGGATTGGCAACAGGACATTTGGTTGATCTGAAATCAGGTAGAGATTATCGAAATGAGATCAAACCAACAGTACCTGCCAATATGTATGATGATGCCCATCTTCTTTTTGGTAATAAGAATGCAAAGCATAAAGTACTGATATTTTCAGATCCTCAGTGTCCATTCTGTCAAGAGGTAATACCTGAGATTTTTAAAGCAGCCAAAGAGAACCCGACAAAATTAGCAGTCTATTACTATCATTTGCCGCTTTTAAGGATCCATCCTGTTTCAGATGTATTGACACGTGTAATGCATGTGGCACAAACAGAAGGAAAAGTTGATGTGGTTGAAAAGATATATTCACTAAAAATAAACCCGCAAGAGACAAATGTGACCAAAATACTTGCTGCAGTGAAAAAACATGCACATTATAGTGTGACTGCAGCACAGATCAATGCCAAGGAAGTAAAGAATGCTATCAAGGCAGATGAACTTGCAGCAGGGAAGATGATGGTTTCAGGTACACCTACTGTCTATATAGACGGTGAGTGGGATAAAATGAGAAATGGTTACAAAAAACTGATAAAATAAATAATAAAGTAGTAGAGTGGAAAAATTAATTATAGCAACCAGAGCAAGTAATCTAGCTCTATGGCAGGCATATCATATTAAAGAAAGAATCGAAACAAATTTTCCGGAGGTCACAGTAGAACTCAATGAGATCACTTCCAAAGGTGACAAGATATTGGATAAACCTCTGGCACTGGTCGGAGGTAAAGGGCACTTTACCAAAGAACTTGAAGATGAGATGTTGGAGGGGAATGCCCATTTGGCAGTGCACTCACTTAAAGATGTTCCAACCTACATACCTGAAGGACTGGAACTTTGTGCGATCACAGAGCGTCAAGACCAAAGTGATGTCTTTCTTTCGCATACGTATAAAAGTCTGGATGAACTTCCAGAGGGTGCGGTGGTAGGTACAACAAGCCTTAGAAGACGTATGCAACTTTTAGAACAGCGTCCGGACCTGAAAGTGAAAGATCTTAGGGGAAATGTGAATACACGTCTCAGAAAGCTCAAAGAGGGGCAATATGATGCAATTATTCTTGCATACATTGGGCTCTACAGACTTGACCTGCTCAAAGATATTCCATTTGTAGAAAAACTCACTTTTATGATCCCACCTATGGGGCAAGCTGCACTTGGTATAGAGATTGTAAGCAGTAATGACAGAGTACGTGAAATCGCGATGAGTTTAAATGATGAGAACAGTTTTATCTGTACTAAACTTGAGCGTGATTTTGTCTCTAAGATAGGCGCAGGATGTTCTGCTCCTGTTGCTGTAAATGCTATTATTGATGGTGACAATATTACAGTAAAAGCAATGCTTGGTTACCCGGATGGAACACACATCATGCATAAAGAACTTACTTCTTCAGTATCTGAGTGTGACAGCCTTGGTGAACAACTGGCAGAAGAGATGATAGCTGAAGGTGCTTTAGGTATCCTCTCTAAGGCTGAAGAGATTGCTTTTAAGGATGAGATGCCGGAGAGACTGTAAAATCTCTTTGTTATATTTCATCTCTTGGAAGTGATGCTTTACTTCACCATTATACTTACCGAAGCCAAAGCATCGGTTTCGGAATATTTGGATGATCTCTTCATTTAATGGCACTATATCCCTCTTATTCATATACACTTTTCGCTATAATTTACACAATAAAATGCAAAGGGTAATGCAATGCAAGACGTAGTACAATGGCTCAAAGATAACGGTAACTTAAAGATCATAGATGAACCACTGGATGTAGAGCTTGAGATTCCTCATGTGGCGTATGTGGAGGTGAAAAAAGAGGACTCAAGACCTATCCTTTTTACGAAACCTGTCAACAAAGCCAAAGGTATTGAATATGAAATGCCTGTACTGATGAATATCTTTGCAAATAAGCCCCTTACGGAAAAGATATTCGGAAAGCATCCTGATGATGTGGCTCAAGGGATAGATGAACTGCTTAAGCTTAAACCACCTAAAGGGCTTAAGGCAAAACTGGCGATTATCCCTAAACTTTTTTCTCTTAAAAATGTATTTCCAAAACGTTTGAAATTCAGAGGAGAGTGTCAAGAAGTCATCATTCCTAAAGCAAAGGTAGATCTGGATATCTTACCCATACTCAAAACCTGGGAAGAGGATGGCGGTCCTTTCATTACGATGGGACAGGTCTATACGCAGAGTCTTGACGGGCAGATGCAAAACCTTGGAATGTACAGACTTCAGCAGTATGACAAAAACAGACTGGGGATGCACTGGCAGATCCATAAAGATGCGTCTCACTTTTTCGACCAGTACCAAAGAGCCGGGAAGAAAATGCCTGTAACTGTAGCTATAGGAGGTGATCCACTTTACATTTGGTGTGGACAGGCACCAATGCCTCATGGCATGTTTGAGATGTTGCTTTACGGTTTTGTACGTAATAAAAATGCGCAGTTGGTGAAGTCACTTACCAATGACATTTACATTCCACGTGATGTAGATATTGTCATAGAAGGTTTTGTGGATCCTGAGCTTATGGAGATAGAGGGGCCTTTTGGTGACCATACGGGTTATTATACACTTAAAGAGCCTTTCCCTGTAATGGAAGTAGAGACGATTACGATGAAAAAAGAGCCTGTCTTTGCAGCAACAGTCGTAGGAAAGCCTCCACTTGAAGATAAATACATGGGATGGGCTACAGAGAGAGTCTTTTTACCAATGCTTAAACCTATGGCACCAGACCTCATAGACTATAATATGCCAGAAAATGGAGTGTTCCACAATCTAATTCTTGCAAAGATGAAAACACTTTACAAAGGCCATGCACAGCAGTTCATGCATGCCTTTTGGGGGGTAGGTCAGATGAGCTTTGTGAAACATGCCATTTTTGTAGGGGAAAATGCTCCTGAACTTGAAGAGAGTGAAGCATTGACCGAACATATACTCAACAGACTTGATAAAAGTAAAATACTTATTACCCAGGGGATAGTAGATCATCTTGACCACTCTTCAGAAGAACAATTCGTTGGGGGGAAACTGGGAGTGGATGCAACGGGTGATGAAATAGATGAGGGAGTAGGGCTGCTTTTAAGTGACAGTGAACTTCATGAATACATGATCAAGATCGATGATTCCATTAGAGAGGTCAGGCAGTATATGACACATACCAAAACACCGGTCTGTGTGATCTCTGTAGATAAAAAAGAGTCCCAAAAATACCTTATTTCAAAGTTGCATGAGTTGAAAGAGTACATTAAGCTTCTTGTCATTGTAGATAAAGCCAATAATGATCTTGACAACCCCTATATGTTAATCTGGAGAGTCGTTAACAATATCGATGCACAAAGAGATATCGTGCTTGAGCCTTTTATTGCGATAGACGGGACCAATAAGAATGAACATGATGGTTATGAGAGAGAATGGCCTGGTGATACCTTCTGTACAGAAGAAGTGCTTGACAGGCTTCAAAAAAAAGGTTTGATCGACATTGATGAAGTGTTCGTCAGAAAATTCGGACTGCTTCCATATTAAATAGGATAAATTTTATCTTATTTCATAAATTTTATCTTTCTTTAAAGAAAATAAGATAGAATTCTTATGTAATAAAAATTATCATTAAGGAATAAATATGTTAGTTACTAAAAAAGCTCCGGATTTTACAGCAACAGCTGTACTTGCAGATGGTCAGATCGTAGAAGGTTTTAACCTTATGGAAAACTTAGGTGAAAAAGGTGCGGTACTTTTCTTCTATCCACTTGATTTTACTTTTGTATGTCCATCAGAGATCATTGCATTCTCTCACAGAGCAAAAGAGTTTACAGATAGAGGTATCAACATCATCGGTGTATCTGTAGATAGCCAATTCTCACACTTTGCATGGAGAGAAACTCCGGTAGAAAAAGGTGGTATCGGTAGAATCAACTTCCCATTGGTTGCTGATCTTAGCAAACAAATTGCCAGAGATTATGATGTTCTTCTTGATGAAGCTGTAGCGCTTAGAGGTTCTTTCCTTATTGATGCTGACGGTACAGTAAGACATGCAGTGATCAATGACCTTCCACTTGGAAGAAACATCGATGAGATGATCAGAATGGTAGATGCAATGTTGTTTACTAATGAGTATGGTGAAGTATGTCCGGCGGGTTGGAATAAAGGTGATGAAGGTATGAAAGCAGACACGGAAGGTGTTGCTGAATATCTTGAAAAACACGCAGAGGAATTGTAAGATACGGTAACCCGTTCCCAGGCTTCAGCCTGGGAATGCATATATAAGTTCATAGTTATTGAATTTATATATACATTGAAAGGATAAAAATGACAAATTATGCAGCACTTCTCAAAGAGAGTGGACTTAAAGCAACATTTCAACGTATGAATATTTTAGAAGTGATTGAAAAGTATGGACATATGTCCGTAGAGGATATCTATGAAGAAGTGATTAAAGTACATCCTTCACTTTCACTGGCAACGATCTATAAAAATATTATTTTAATGATGGAAAAGGGTGTTTTGGTTGAAGTACCTATCGCCGGTAAAAAATCAAAATATGAGATTTCCAAAGTGGATCATATGCATCTTATCTGTACAGAGTGCGGAGAAGTGGAAGACAGACCCTGTTTGGACAGTACCGATAAAATACTTCATGAGTTAATAGAGCAAGAGCATTTCAAGCTCAAGAAGCGACAGATAAATCTTTATGGCGTTTGTGAAAAATGCCAGATGCAAGAGGCATCATAATATTTTCTTCGTTCCTACACGTTGGATGTGGGAACGCATATGAGAATACAAACTGCCAAAAATACTTAACTTCCAGTAGACCATTAACTCCTTCTCTTGTTCCCAAGCTCCGGCTTGGGAACATACATACAGTATTGTTGTGTGTTGGAAGTATTTTTTGTTACTTGAATTGAAATATGCATCCCCAAGCTGGAGAGACTGTGAAAGAACTTATTATTTTGGAAGTGGAGACTTCAGTCCCACCTAAAATCTGCATAAATAT
>CAJXJN010000033.1 GCA_913055205.1 uncultured Sulfurovum sp.
ATTTGGGTGAGGCTGAAGCCTTCACTTCCGGGGTACCTAGTTCTTTCACAGTCTCTCCAGCTTGGGGATGCATACTTGATTCTTGCATCACCAGAACCTCTCTATTTCAAGTAATCCCTTAACACCTTCATAGTCCCTGGAAGAACTATATCTCCAATGCCTAGCTTCATCTACATACCCTCTTTTTACAGGGTTCTCATGTATATATTGTATCTTATTTATCATCATAGCATCTGTTTGTATCAGTTGAGGATGAAATCCTTCTTCCCATATCTGATAAGAAGTATGGTCTTTATGTGCTTTCTTGTAGAAAGCAAACTGATCCAACAATGTTTTTATATTTTGCTTTTCCAAGAGTTTAATAAGTTCATAGGCAGTAAAGGCTTTGAACTTTTGCATACTTTTAGATATATCATTACTTTGTGCTATTAGATGCAGATGGTTTTCTAGTATTACATAGGCGTATATTTTGAGATCATCACTCTTTTGTAGGTGGGTTAGGCTATCTAGGAGAATTTGAACACTTTTTTTGTTGGTAAAGAGTGGAAGCCAATGCAAGACTGTGCATGTTAAGAAGTGTGGATGTGTTGGTTCGTATATCTTATATCTATTTCTTCCCATAGATGAAGTGTATCATTTTTTTATTTCATTATTAGCTTAGTAATGCATATCTTAGTTTAGCATTCTTTTTGAATTATTGACTTTTTTGAGTTGTATGAGTTGTATGAGTTATATGAGTTAGGTATTGTATTCCCAAGCAAGAGCTTGGGAAGAAGGGGTGGTAGCATGGTGGTGGCTTATGCCAAATAATCCTGTAACGCTTTAGGCTCAAGTGCACCATTGTGCTCTTTAAGTTCTTTTATTGCCAGTGCAGTTGCTTTGGCAGCTGCAAGTGTTGTAAAGTAGGCAACATGGTTGGCAAGTACGGATTGACGGATGATCTTGGCATCGCTTTTACTTGCTTTGTTGTCGCTGGTGTTGATAGCAAGAGCTATCTCTTCGTTTTTGATCATATCATCGATATTTGGACGACCCTCAGAGATCTTAAGGACCTTGGTTGATGCTACACCTGCAGCTTGAAGGGCAGCATGTGTCCCCGCTGTTGCTACTATCTCAAAACCGAGATCTGTAAACATTTTTCCTATCTCACCTGCATGAGGTTTGTCTATCTCTGTGAGAGAAATAAAGAGCTTACCTTCTAGTGGGATATTGTTTTTACTGGCAAACTGACTTTTGGCAAAACTCATACCAAAGTTGTCAGAGATACCCATAACTTCACCGGTAGACTTCATTTCCGGCCCCAAGATAAGGTCTGAACCTGGAAGTTTGTTGAAAGGGAATACCGCTTCTTTGACTGCCATATGCCCCTTAAGGTTCGGCTCCATGATCTTCTTGTCAAAGTTCACTACTTTAAAGGTATCGTAGTACTTAAGTGCTTCTTTGAGGTCACCCTGTATCATGACTCTTGTAGCTACTTTTGCAAGAGGCACACCGGTTGCTTTACTAACAAATGGAACTGTTCTAGAGGCTCTAGGGTTTACTTCAATGAGGTAGATCTCGCCTTTATGGATGGCATATTGGATGTTCATCAGACCAACTACACCTAAACCAAGGGCTATCTTGGCGGTTTGATCTTTGACTTCTTCCTGAAGTTCAGTTGAGATGGACATAGGAGGAAGTGAACATGCAGAGTCACCAGAGTGGATACCTGCTTCTTCAATGTGTTGCATGACTGAACCGATGTAAACATCTTTACCATCACAGATAGCATCCACATCAAGCTCTATGGCATTGTCAAGGAATTTGTCGATGAGTACAGGTGCATCATTCGATACACTTACAGCTTCATCCATATACTCTCTAAGTTCTGCATCGTTATAAACTGTTCTCATTCCACGACCACCCAATACGAAACTAGGGCGAACAAGTACAGGGTAACCGATGCGGTTAGCAATTGCCATTGCTTCATCTTTGGCAAAAGCTGTACCGTTTGCAGGTTGTTTGAGTCCCAGTTCTTTAATGAACGTAGAGAACTGTTCTCTGTCTTCTGCAAGGTCAATGACTTTAGCAGTGGTTCCAGAAATTTTTGCCCCGATAGCCGTAAGGTTTTTAGCCAGTTTCAATGGTGTTTGTCCACCAAAGTGTACGATAACTCCATCTGGTTTTTCAAGTTCGATCACATTTCTTACATGTTCAAAGTCAATAGGCTCAAAGTAGAGGATATCAGACGTATCATAATCTGTTGAAACTGTTTCCGGGTTACAGTTATACATAATAGATTTGATACCCATATCTTCCAGTGCAAAGGCAGCATGTACACAACAGTAGTCAAACTCGATCCCCTGACCGATACGGTTAGGTCCACCACCAATGACAAGTACTTTTTTGTCTTTAGATTCAGTTCTTTCCGCTTGTGGTACTTTTGTAATGTTTGTTGTGGAGTAGAGGTATGGTGTGAGTGCCTTGAATTCGGCGGCACAGGTATCTACCTCGTTGTATTCAAGAGCGATACCGAGTTTCTCTCTGGCATTATAAATGTCATTCTCAGTCAGTGTCAGACCCTCTTTTTTGTTGATCACTTCTGCGATCATGGCATCAGAGAAACCTTCACTTTTCACTTCTCTGAGTCTTGTAGCATCAGAGAGTAGGGCAATGTCCATCTCTTTTTCTCTTTGGGCAAGTTCTTCCAGCTGATAGAGGAACCATCTGTCAATTTTACAAAGCTCGAAGATAGCATCTACACTCATACCACGTCTTAGCCCTTCAAAGACATAAAGCATACGACTTTCATTTGAACGGCGTATTTCTCTTACGAGCTCTTTGCCGTCACATTTGATCGGGTTAAATCCTGTAAGCCCGGTTTCAAGTGAACAAAGTGCTTTTTGGAACGACTCTTTAAAAGTACGACCCATACTCATTACTTCACCCACAGACTTCATAGCTGTAGTAAGTGTAGAGTCTGCAAGCGGGAACTTCTCGAAAGTAAATCTTGGAAGTTTTGTCACGATGTAGTCAATGACCGGTTCAAAACTTGCAGGTGTTCCTGTAATATCATTGGTGATCTCATCTAGTGTAAATCCAACAGCCAAAAGTGTTGCTACTTTGGCAATAGGATATCCGGTTGCCTTAGATGCAAGTGCAGAAGAACGGCTTACTCTCGGGTTCATTTCGATAACGATCATACGACCCGTCTCCGGATTGATAGAGAATTGTACGTTGGAACCGCCTGTGTCTACACCTACTTCACGTAAGATCTTGAAAGAGGCATCTCTCATGTTCTGATACTCTTTGTCTGTAAGTGTAAGTGCAGGGGCGATAGTGATGGAGTCACCCGTATGTACACCCATAGGGTCAAAATTTTCAATAGAACATACGATGATACAGTTATCAGCTCTGTCACGGATAACTTCCATCTCGTACTCTTTCCAACCAAGAAGAGACTCTTCGATGAGGATCTCTGAGATAGGACTGGCTTCAAGGCCACCTTTAACGATCTCTTTGTATTCGTCCATATTGTAAGCTACACCTGAACCACCGCCGGCAAGCGTATAAGATGCACGGATAATGAGCGGGAAGCCGATATTCTTTGCTGAATCCATTGCTTCATCCATGTTGTAGGCGTACTGAGAGATAGGCAGGTCCATACCTATTTTGATCATCGCTTCCTTAAACTCTTGTCTATCTTCACCTTTTTTAATGGCTGCCGGATTGGCTCCAAGGAACTCAATGCCTTCAAGCATCCCTTGATCATGCATACTCATAGCAACATTCAGTGCAGTCTGTCCACCCATTGTAGGCAGGATGGCATCAACATTCTCTTTTTTGATGATCTTGGCAATGACCTCTTCAGTAATAGGTTCAATGTAAGTACGATGTGCAAACTCAGGGTCTGTCATAATTGTAGCAGGGTTAGAGTTGATCAATACAACTCTATAACCAAGCTCTTTGAGTGTTTTAGCTGCTTGTGTACCAGAGTAGTCAAATTCACAGGCTTGACCGATAACGATAGGCCCTGAACCGATAAGTAAAATAGTTTTGATGTCTTCGCGTTTTGGCATGGAGAAATACCCTTAATTTTTAGTTTAAGATTATACTACAGTAGGGTAAAAAATGCCCTTAAAAAAGGGCAAGAAATTGGGGAGGATTTAGAAGAGGTCCAAACTTTCAGGTTTGTGTTTTTTCTTTTTAGGTGCTTTTGTCTTTTTAACTTTTTTAGGTGCTTCCACTTTTTCCAAAGGTGTTTCCGGTTCGATGATCTCTTCTTGGGTTTGATCTATACGGCTGGGAATACTTGAAATGACCGGGCATGTTTGATTATGTTCTGCTAAGGAGATTTTAGATTGATTTTGTTCTGTATTTTCTACTGTGGTAGAAGGTATAGCTAAACGTGTAGTATTACTGTCAAAATTTTGGGCAAGTGTTGCTTTTGCATCATTGATAAGAAAAAATGTTTTGGGATGAAAAATGTCACTGTATGTTTTGATATGTGCTACTTTATAAGAGCTTTGTACTTCTACTTTTGTGACGATCCCTACTGGGATATCCGCAAAGAAAATATCATCCAATCCACTGGTGACCACTTTATCTCCTATGTGTATTTTATGCCATTTTGGAATAAATTTGATGATCATTTCATTTTTTTCTATACCCATTGCAATACCTGGTGCCTTGTCCTTTCCTAAAAAAACAGAAAAACGGCACTTATGATCAGAGGTAAGATAACCATAGAGTTGATTATTACGCACTTGTGCTATTCCTGCTACCACTGTATTTTGTATGAGTCCATAAAGTTTATTTTCAATGAGTGCTTTGGGTTTGGTAAGGATAATCTGTGAAAAGCTGTTCAGTTTTACATAAGAGATCGTCTCTGTGATCGAGATATTATGTATAGGCAGCTTACTGAGCTGGGGAAGTACATCATAAATATTTTTAACTTGTTTAATGTAATGTGTCTGCTCAAGAAGGCGTTTACGTAAGATACGGTTTTCTCTGCTTAGCTTTTCAATGGACTCTTTTTGGAAGATATAACTATGACTTTTGTCTTCTATATTTTGTGTAATATTTTTATAGTTTTGTTTGATAGGGTTGATGATACCTAGAAGCGTATCGGTGATACGCTCATCATTTCTTGTTAATAATACTGTTAAAACCAATAACAGTATAACAATAATAATTAGTCTAGTCTTCATATGCCATTTGCTGGAGTATGTCTATTTCATCCAGTGCTTTACCTGTACCTTTTGCTACAGCAAGCAAGGGGTCTTCTGCGATATATACCGGTAGCTTGACGATATCAGAAAGATACTTGTCCAGACCTTTGATAAGTGCACCGCCACCTGTAAGTACGATACCGTTTTCAACAATGTCACCTGCAAGTTCCGGAGGAGTTTGTTCCAAAACATCCTTCAGTGCTTCAGCGATCTCTTCAAGAGAATCTTTCATTGCTGTTCGAATATGTTCAGAAGTGATATCGATAGAAGCTAAACTGCCTTCCAGCTGGTCTCTACCACGTACGACAGTAGAAAGTTCTTCTTCAAGAGGCACTGCAGTACCTATTTTAATCTTGAGTTCTTCTGCGATACGATCACCGATAAGAAGGTTGAAATTCTTTTTAACATAATCAACAATAGCCTGGTCAATGTTGTCACCGGCAATACGAATAGACTTACTGATCACAAGTCCACCCAGTGATGTCACACCGATCTCAGTAGTACCTCCGCCAATGTCCACGACAAGGTTACCGTTTGGATCTTTGACCGGTATACCGGCACCAATTGCTGCTGCCATAGGTTCTTCTATAAGATACACATATCTTGCTCCGGCATTTTCAGCAGAGTCTTTTACCGCACGTCTCTCTACCTGTGTCAAGCCATAAGGTACACAGATAATGATGCGGGGAGAAAAGAATCCTTTTCGTTTGTGTGCTTTTTCGATGAAATAACGGATCATCATTTCAGTGACTTCAAAGTCTGCAATTACACCATCTTTCATTGGACGGATTGCTTTGATGTTACCAGGTGTTTTACCTACCATGTCTTTTGCTTCTTGTCCCACAGCCAAGATACGTTGTTGACCATGTTTATCATATTGGATAGCAACAACAGATGGTTCATTGATACAGATACCTTGCCCTTTGACAAGAACAAGTGTATTTGCTGTTCCTAGGTCGATAGCTAAATCGTTGGAAAACATTCCTAATAATTTTTTAAACATCTATTTATCCTTTTCTGTTGATAGTGTAATTACGCAGTTTTTTTATTTTTTATATAAAGAGGTTTTGCCCCTGTTTCAACTACTTCATTGGTGATGATCACTTCATATCCTTCAAGTTCCGGTAACTCATACATGATATCAAGCAGTATATCTTCAAGTATGGAACGCAGTCCTCTTGCCCCGGTTTTTCTATCTATGGCCTTTTGTGCGATCGAAGAGAGTGCATCTTCTTCAAAACTGAGCTTCACATCATCTATCTCAAAAAGTTTTTGATACTGTTTGACCAATGAGTTTTTAGGTTCTACCAGGATACGTACCATATCTTCTTTACTTATTTCACCAAGTGTGGCAAGTATATGAAGACGTCCGATGAGTTCAGGAATGAGTCCAAAAGAGACGAGGTCGTCTGATTCTACAAGGTGAAGTAAGTTCTCTTCTTCCTTTTTGGAACGTTTCTCTTGTCCAAATCCCAGGGTATTGCTTCCAAGTCTTCTTTTCAGTATATCATCAAGACCATCAAAAGCTCCACCACAGATGAAGAGAATATTGGATGTGTCTATTTGTATAAAGTCCTGGTTAGGGTGTTTTCTTCCACCTTTTGGCGGGATATTTACCACTGAACCTTCGATCAGTTTAAGAAGGGCCTGCTGTACACCTTCGCCTGAAACATCCCGTGTAATAGAACGGTTCTCACCCATTCTGGCGATCTTGTCTATTTCATCTATAAAGACAATACCTTGTTCTGCACGTTGCGGGTCACCATCTGCAGCCATAAGCAGTTTTGTAAGGATGTTCTCTACATCTTCACCTACATATCCTGCTTCTGTAAGGTTAGTCGCATCTGCGATGGCAATAGGTACATTTAAAAATCTGGCAATCGTTTGAGCCAAGAGTGTTTTACCTGAACCTGTTGGACCTATAAGAAGTACATTTGACTTAGCGATCTGGGTATCATCTTCAACATTGTCTCTGAAAATACGTTTATAGTGATTGTAAACAGCAACGGAAAGTGTTTTTTTTGCATTTTCCTGACCAATGATATACTCATCAAGAAGGGCATTGATCTCTTTAGGTGTGTAAAGTTTTTGTGTTCCAAAGTCTGTTTGTCTCTCTTCTTGTTCTTCTTCTCCAAAGAGAATTTTATAAGCAGAGATCACACAGTTTGAACAGATGTATGCACTTTCTCCGGCAATGAGAGGATTCTCTTCACTCTCAGTGGCAGAACAAAAGTTACATTCTTTAATTGACATTTTTAATCCTCATATTTTTTCTATTTTTATTCTATTTTCTGGTAAAAGGGATGCCTCTTTTTGAGGTCTTTATGAATTCACAAAGTGATTTTACTTTTTCAGAAGTGGTTGTTTCAAAGAGTGTTTGAGCTACCTCTTGCAAAGGGTTGCCTTGCTCAAAGAGTTCTCTATAGGCAATTTTAAGTGCATTGATATCTTCGCGATCTATTTTTCTTCTTAATCCGGTAAGGTTCAGTCCGCGTAAGTTTGCACGGTTTCCTTCAGCTAAACAGAAAGGAGGGATATCTTGTGCCAATGCACTGGCTCCGCCTATCATGGCATAGTCACCGATATGTACAAACTGATGCACAGGTGTAAGCCCGCCGATAACCACATGGTTACCCAATTCAACATGTCCAGCCAGTGTGGCTCCATTTGCCAAGATACAGTTGTCTCCTATGATCACATCATGCCCTAAATGCACATAACCCATAAGAAGGTTCCCGTTACCTATTTTTGTAACAGAACCTCCACCTTTTGTACCAGGGTTGAGCAGGGTAAACTCTCTGATGATATTATTGTCACCAATGATAAGCTGTACATCTTCTCCATCATACTTTAGATCTTGAGGGATAGTCCCCACAGCAGAGTGCGAAAAGATACGGTTGTTCTTGCCGATAGTCGTATCACCTTCAATAACAGCATGTGAAGCTACAGTAGTGTTATCACCTATTTTTACTTTGGGACCGATATATGCAAAAGGACCGACAGAGACATTGCTACCTAAAACAGCACCTTCTTCTATAATAGCACTTGGATGGATTAAGGACATTTTTGAAACCTACTTTTTATTTATCTACGATCATAGCTTTAAGTTCAGCTTGTGCAACCACTTTGTCATTTACATACGCTTTTGCATCAAGTTGCCATACAGCACCTTTGTTTTTGATCACGTTGATTTTGTATACAAGTTGGTCACCCGGTGTTACGGGAGCACGGAATTTCGCTTTATCGATGCTCATGAAGTAAACGACTTTATTTTCGATCTCTTCCTGTGTTGCATTATCCATACTTTTGAACGCAAGTACACCACCGGCTTGAGCCATACCTTCGATGATCATTACACCAGGGTAGATAGGATGATCAGGAAAATGCCCTTGGAAAACAGGCTCAGAGATAGAGATGTTTTTATATCCCTCTATGTACTCACCTTGTGTAAGATCAGTAATTCTGTCTACAAGTAAAAATGGGTATCTATGAGGTAATATTTTTTGAATTTCGACAACGTTATAAAGCACTAGCAAACCTTTAGGTAAAAATTTGATATATTCTAGCGCAAAATTGGTAAAAAAGTGATAAAAATATCAAAGCTCTATCAGCACCTCTTTGACATCACTGTAGGTTTTGCTTTGACAGAGTATTTCTATTTTATTTGCAGGTATCTCTTCCACTACCAGTATCGCCGAAAGATCATAAGGAGTGATGCCCAGTTTTGCACGTAATTCTACCTCTTTCTCAAACAGTGGCGGGTTAAAGATGAGTTCTGTAACACTTTGATAATTAGTGTGGGCAAGTCTGTTATAGTCTGCAAGGGTAATGAACTTTACTTCATCACGATTCATGTGATGCACGCTCTCTATGCTATAGTCTATTTTGCCTCTGCTGTACTCACCTTTGAGTGTAGAGTAGGGTAAAAAGTGTGCAGGTACTACCTCTTTTCGTACACGCAGCAGTCCCATAGTTAAACGCCAGTTCAAGAAGCGTTGTTTGATGATCTTATGAGGTATTTCTTCCTCTTCAAGCTTCCAACGCTTCTCATACATCTCTATACGTTCTTCTATGGATTCCGGTTGTACTTGCCCTGAAACAGGTACAAAAAGTTCATCGGCAAGTTTCTCTTGTTGATCACGCTGAATGTTAAGTCCGAACATACATCCGCAGTAGTCTTGCCGGTAAAGTGAGTCCTCTTTGGCTAAAATGTTCTGCTCCTGTGTTCCGGATGCTTTACGATAGTCCGGAGCAATAAACGCTATGCCATATTTTTCCCCCAATGCATCTCCCGCAACTTGAAGTTGTTTGAGTGATTTTTTGGGAGAAGTGAGCAGGGTAGAGGTAAACATCTTTTCTCCTAATTCAGAGGCTTTTTTTGCAGAGATCTCAAAACGTCTGTCAAAACAGACCGAACAACGAGAACCCTTTTCAGGTTCATGCTCCAATCCACGCATAGCCTCAAGCCAGTTCTCTACATCATATTCACCCTCTATGAGGTCAATGTCAAGCATTTTACAGCTTCGTTTTACATCCAGTAGACGTAAGTAGTACTCACTGTATGGGTGGATGTTCGGGTCATAAAAGAACCCTGTAAGTTTCTCTTCCGGGTACTCTGTTTGGAGCTTTTGTAAAAAGTAGTGACTGTCAACAGAACAGCAGATGTGGACTAGCATGGGATTCCTTTTTTCAAAGAGGTTTGAATTCGTTCGTCATCTTCGTGCTTGACACGGGGATCTAGAGACTGCATATAATGAATAATTTTTGGCTGACTGGTAATTTGAACTGTGGATCCCCGGATCAAGTCCGAGGATGACGGAAAATTGTATTGCATAAATTATTCCATTATAATTTTTGCTACATTTTCGCTGCTTCCGTGTTCAAGGTACTCTCGTAACTCTTCGGCTTTGTCTGCGAAGATTTTTCGATCGGTATTGTAGTACTCTTCAAGTAGATTGTCAACCGTTACTTCTTCCTGGAGTATTTCATGATGCAAGGTTGTGTTATTGTAATGCGTAAGGATGATATTTGCCAGTCCTACCTGTTTGATGCCCAGTAGTTTAGTACCTATGAAAAAGTCTACTTTTTTGGCGATGTAACTTAGCGTAAAGGGAGTACCTATAAGAGCAGCTTCAAGGGTGGCTGTACCCGAACAGATGAAGGCGAACTCTGACCGGGCCAGGGCTGTGTGGGTATCTCTGCTTATGTCGAACATGGAGATATCCCCATAAAGACCGCGTATCTTTTCATCTGAAAAACTGGACGGGATGATGAGCAGGGCTTTTTTATCTGTCAGTTTTTTTCGTACTTCTTTAAAAATGGGCAGGAGTCTGCTTATCTCACTCTTTCTGCTCCCGGGCATAAAGGCAATGGTATTGGAGTCGGCATCATGTGTTGCTTTGATCTCATCAAGCAGAGGGTGACCAATGTACTGTGCTTTTCCATTTGGATAGTATTCTACTTCAAAAGGCAGAATACCAAGAAGTCTGTCACAATATTGTTCCAGTTTCTTTGCTCTTTTAGGACGGCTTGCCCATATCTGAGGCAAAATGTAGTAGATGATCTCTTTTTTGGGGTACTTCTCTTTGAGCTTTTTTGCCAGAGGCAGGTTAAAGCCCGAAGAGTCCATGAGTAGGACTTTGTCTGCCTGTGCAGCCAATTCTACCATCTCATCCGCTACTTTAAAGAACCAACGCAGTTTCTTGATGGCATCCACCACACCCATGATCGCCATTTCACTTATGTCATAAAGAGGTTCTCCCAGGGATTTATCAAAAATACCCAGGAGTTCTACATCTTCAGTGTATTTGAGTACCTCTTTGAGGTGTAGGTTTGAGGAGGGTTCTAGGGCTGAGACGAGGAGTTTCATTTGAGTTTTTATATTCCTGATTTTATTTGATGTATTTTAACATAATTTATTGTTGAAAATATGATGTGTTCGTAGGGTGCGTTTGCCAACGCACCTTATGATAGAAATTGAATATATATGCATGATGAAAATTTTGTAGGGGCAATCCCTTGTGGTTGCCCATTTATTTTTGATATCCAAGGGCAACCACAAGGGATTGCCCCTACGGTGTTTTCTCCTCGTTACGTCTCTCTGAGGCATAAATGGATATTGAGATATGGGTTTATGATAGCCATCTAGCGACGGGATATAATATATTTGGTAGTTTGAAGTGAGGTAGGCATTACACCTCAGGAGAAACTGTGAAAGAACCCATGGAAGTGGAGACTTCAGTCCCACCAAAAAGCTTTTTTGCCTAAAAAAGTTTATATTTAATGGAAAATATTGCTTTTTCTGTCAAAATAACCTAAAAATATGCAAATATTTGGGTGAGGCTGAAGCCTTCACTTCCGGGGTACCTAGTTCTTTCACACTCTCAGGAGAGGTGTAACGAGTTAAGAGTAATGAGTAAAATTCATTTATATCGTCAGCCACCCGGTAACCAAAAACGCCACAGAAGCCAAAGCTCCGCCGATCAAAGCATATGGCAACTGCGTCCTCACATGCTCCACATGGTCACATCCTGCTGCCATAGAGGAGATAATGGTGGTGTCAGAAATAGGAGAGGCGTGGTCGCCAAATATTCCTCCGCTTATGACCGCTGCAATGACCAGAGGGATGTCCAGATCCATGGTTGCACCCAGTGCCAAGCCTATGGGCATCATGATGGAGAATGTCCCCCAGCTTGTTCCTGTAGAAAATGCAGTGATGCTGGCGACTATAAAGATGAGAAGCGGCATAAATACAGGGGAGATGTTGCCACTAAGCAAATGGGCCAGGTATTTGGCTGTTCCCAGGTCACCAATGACTTTACCAATGAAAAGTGCAAAAAGCAGTATCATCACAACGGGTATCATCTCTCCCAAACCTTCGTAGAATCCTTTAAAATAGTTCTTGTGAGAGAGCATTTTGGTACTGACATAGTAAACGTACATAAAGAGCAGGGTAATAATGACAGCGTAGTAGACAGAGGTAGAACCACTCCCTTTAAAGATGTCACCTTTTCCTGTCAGGTAAAGCCCTGCAGGGACAGAAATAACCATAACCAAAAGAGGTAAAAGCATAGGGAAAGGTGTGGCTTTTCCTTCATGTTTTATATCGTCTGCATGGTAGGTTTGAGGAACAGCATACTTCATAGGGCCAATATTCATATTTAAAAATATAACAGCCAGTACGATCACCAAAGTAAAGAGTGAATAGAAGTTATAGGGAATAGAAGCGATGAGTAGCGAAACACCATCTCCAGAGATAACATGTGAGTCTATGGCAGTAACGATGAGACCAAGCAGTAAAGCTCCCCAGGCATTCAAAGGGATGAGTGAACAGATGGGAGCAGAGGTAGAGTCACAAATGTAAGCCAGTTTCTCCCTACTGACCCTGTTCTTGTCACAAAGCGGTTTGGCTACTGTTCCTGCTACAAGAGAGGTGATGGAAGACTCTATGAATATGATTACACCTATAACGTAAGCCAGAAGCATGGCACCTTTGGGTGAGTCTATCTTCTCTGCCTTCATGCTTAGATACATGACGAAACGATTGACCGCACCTGAAATGGTAAGTAGTTTGATGATGGCTCCTATAAGCAGTGCAAAAAGAAGTGTTTTCGCTATCCACCCTTCTGATAAAAGCTCAATGACTCCGTCAAAAAGAGCAACAAATGCTATAAGAGGGTTGTACCCGTTTAAAACAAGTAATCCTGCAAAGATACCGCCCAGGAGAGAAACGATGACATCTTTTGTTATAATAGCCAAAATGATCGTTAGCAGCGGAATTGCTATTGATAATATTCCATATTCCATATTTAAAAGCCTAATGTTATGATAAATCGTTATCTGTCATTCCAAACTTGATTGGGAATCTGGAATTCAAATAAAAAAGAATATCTAAGTTATTTGAAGTGGCATTTTAGCCAAGATACTAGATCTCCGTATCAAGTACGGGGATGACGATAGAATGGCATATCAAAATAAAATTGATTAAAAGGATTATAACACAATGAAAAAGATTTTACTCGGACTTTCTTTTGCACTTATCACACTACAGGCACAAATACCGGATACGAAACAACTTTTAGTTGTGACTACTAAAAACTGGTCTACGCCAAATGGTTTGTTGCAACGCTATGAGAAAGAGGGAAAGAGTTGGCATAAAGCAGGCAAAGCGATCAATATCAAACTGGGAAGAAATGGACTAGGCTGGGGAAGAGGACTGCATACCATCCCTAAAGATGCAAAATACATCAAAAAAGAGGGAGACGGTAAAGCACCGGCAGGTATTTTCAAACTCAAACAAGCTTTTGGATATGCTCCTTTTAAAGTAAACTACCCTTATAAAGTATATAAAGAAACAGACCACTGTGTAGATGACGTAAATTCAAAGTTTTACAATAAGATCGTAGACAGTACCAGGGTCAGAGCTGATTATCAAAGTTTTGAGCATATGAAGTTTCCTAAAGACTACTACAAGTACGGCATTGTGGTAAATCATAATCATATAGATGAAGCAGGGGCCATCAAAGGTGCAGGTTCATGTATCTTCATACACATCAAGAAAGTACCTACGGCTGGTTGTACAGTGATGAGTGAAAGTGAAATGAAAGAGATCATTAAGTGGTTGGATGCAGATAAAGAGCCTTTGTTGGTACAGGGGACGGTGGAGCAGGTAAGAGAATTGAGAAAGCAGATTAAATAATGATATGTTGATATTTGAACCATCATATTGCAATATAAATTTAAAATTAAACGCAATCCACCGCTAGGCGATAACTAAACTTCTGTGTTCATCATAAAATGACGGACTTGTAGTAATCAGTGACTTAAAGTGATATATGCATTCCAACACCGGAGAGACTGTGAAAGAACCCATGGAAGTGGAGACTTCAGTCCCGCCAAAAAGCTTTTT
>CAJXJN010000034.1 GCA_913055205.1 uncultured Sulfurovum sp.
TTAGTGGTACATTTTTACTCTGCACTTGTGGTGTATTTTAGCTTAACACTTGACAGTAAAAATTCTTTCCAATCATTTTTATAAACAGAGAAAGGCTCGGTTGACTGAAAATAATTAATAAATTCATCATCTGTCATAAATTCTCTCTCTTTTAATATTTTATCTTTTGCCATCGCTTCCAGTTCAATATCAGGGATATCCAATCTATTGATTAAGTTAGGGTTACTATTCCCTATATCAGCATACAGTGTATCCTTTGGGAAAAAGTCTGAAATCAATTTTAATATATTTTCAAACTCATGTTCTTCTTCACTATTGAGTTTTTTTATAAAATTTTCAATCATAGGATGCTTTTGATTAATCAAATATTTTATCTCACCTCTGGCACTTGTTCTCTCCCAAAAAGCTGTATTTGTATGAGAAATACTACGACTACGCCCTTTATATACTTTAGTAGAACTACCTGCAATTTTTTCTATTATTTTTTTTAATCTCTGTCTAATAACCAAAGGGGGTGAGGCTTTTGATTTTTTCACATCTATTTTCCATAAATCATCTAAGTTATTAGGTAAATCTATTTGAATTCTAGCAAGCTTATACATCTCTGATTGGGGAATTAATCTAAACCAGGTACCAGAAATCAGTAACCTTCTATTTCTATAGACATAAAAACCTTGATTTTTAAGATAACCTCCAGTACCTGCATAGTACTCGTAATCTTGAGCTGATACTTTACTGTAGTGAGGGAGAATATATGGAATGATTTTTATTTTTTCAGTATTTACAGTAATAGTTTCTTCAGTCAATTCCTGGGTTGCTTTATGATGAGAAAAGAAAGGATCAAATGCTTTGAGCTGTTCACCATTAATAAAAATATTTATCTTGTCTTTACCTTTTAAATATCTATGAAATACTAACTCTAAATGTTTTTGTAAATTTTCTATTTTTTCATAAACTACATCTTCATTTCCTTCAGAAACACTATTATCTACAATTCTATCTGTTTCTTCCCATATAACTATAGTTCCATTTTTCTTTAACTCATTAATTTTATACAACATAGACAGTTCATCATTATCTAAAACTTGTAATGACCAATCTTCTGTTTGGGCTACATAATCCAAGTCCCAGACAGTAGCTACCTGACGATTATCTTGTGATGCTACTACTGTCAATTTTCGACATTGAGAAAATGATGCAGTTTTTAGACCAAGACCAAAACGACCTAGGTCATTTTCATCACGACTTTCCAATGGGTTTTTAGTCCCTGGTCGCATCGCTTCAATAAGCTCTTCTTTATTCATTCCTAAACCATCATCTACAATTGCCAAAGAAAGTTTTTTATCTTCAAAATCAAAATGAATATGAATATTTTTAGCTTTTGCCGTAATACTATTGTCAATAATATCTGCTACTGCACTTTCAAACGAATATCCAATATCTCTAAGAGATTCAATCAGTGATGATGCTTTGGGAAGTAATTGGATAGCCTTGATAACAGAGCCTTTAAAAGAAATATTATTGATCATTGAAGTTAATTATATCAATAATTTTTTATATTTATCTATTAAAGTTTATTTAATGTTTCTTCTATAGTATAAACACACTCAAACAGATATTTGCGTATATCAGTTTCCCAAAAGCGTAAAACAATCCATCCTTCACTTTCAAGCTTATGAGTAACCTCTTTATCACGCTCAATATTTCTTGTAATTTTATTAACCCAAAACTCTGTATTTGTCTTAGGAATATACTTATTTTCCATTAAATATTTTCCATGCCAGAATTCAGAGTCTGCAAAAACTGCAAGTTTTTTACCTTTAAAAACAATATCCGGCTTACCAAAAACATCTTTGGGATTTTTACGGTAACGAAGCCCTCTTCTCCATAGTTCTTTTCTGAGAAGAATTTCAATAGAGGTGTCTTTGGATTTTATGCGACGCATATTTTCAGATCGGCTTATGGGTTTTTTCTTTTTCATACTTTGATTGTATCAAAATATAAAACTAATTACTCAAGATAATCCTCAAGCTGCTTTACTTTGTAGTCTGTATCTGCTTTCCACTCTCTAAGCGGTTTTTGTCCCTGGGGCATAGCAGTAGAGGGGCGAATATATACAAAAGCTCTCACAGTGCCGCTATGTATCTTTACAAGGATCTTTTTTCTCTCATAGTAATCAGGATACCCCCTCAAACCTGTCAAGCTTCTCCAAAAGCTCTTTTCGGTGTATCTCATAAAGTTCACCGTGTATCCTCATCTGTGGTATAGGGATCAAGTAAGGGTAGTTGCCGAAAATGTCCTCAAACATCCCGAATTTACTCACAGTAATGGCTTTCCCGATCCTTTTGGCATGTTTACTTAACAGGTGATGGTTGTCAAAACCTTTTTTGAGTGACTGGATTGTACTCTGGTGTGGGGAATATATGAGGAGAAATGGAAATAGTAAAATGAAATCAGATAGTTTTAAAATATACAAATATATAAACTCACAATTTA
Source organism: uncultured Sulfurovum sp. (assembly GCA_913055205.1). Taxonomy (GTDB): domain Bacteria; phylum Campylobacterota; class Campylobacteria; order Campylobacterales; family Sulfurovaceae; genus Sulfurovum. The sequence goes on from CAJXJN010000034.1 coordinate 2,497, forward strand.
GTTATTTTAATTATTTAGAACTAATAAAGAGTAAACAGTTCTAAAATATGCTAGAATATAAACTATGAGTTTAGAAAAAGAGCTAAAATTAAAACAACTGTATCAATTGTTACCCGAAGGTGTTGTCGCACCAAGTAGATGGCTCTCTGCCAATGGCTATTCAGCACAACTGCTTTATATGTATGTCAAAAACGGATGGCTGATAAAACTTGGAAGAGGAGCCTACATCAGACCTGCATCCATACTTGAATGGCAGGGAGCTGTATTGGGACTCCAAAAACTTGCAGAACTGCCTTTTCATGTAGGGGGACTTTCTGCACTGAATCTATTAGGGTATGCACACTATTTACCTATAGGGAAAGAAAAGACTATTGCTCTGTATAGTGGCGAAAAACCTCCTGCATGGATAAAGCAGATCGAGACACTTTCATTCACCTTTCACAAAAAACCTCTCTTTGGAGAATTGGGATTAAAGAAACAGAGTACCACTATACGAGACTGGCAGATCACTATCTCTACACCTGAAAGAGCCATACTTGAACTTCTCTATCAGGTAGACGACAAAGGAATCACTTTTCAGTTCGTATCAGAGATATTTGAGTTATTGACAACATTGAGTCCAAGACTACTCAATGAACTACTTCAAAACTGTAAGAGCAGAAAAGTAAAACGGTTATTTCTCTTCTTTACAAACTACTATAACTTTCCCTGGACTAAACATATCAGCAAAGGGTTAGATTTAGGGGCAGGAAAATTACAGATAGTGAAAGACGGCATCTATAACAAAACCTATATGATCACAGTGCCAAAGGAATTTAATGCTTGACAGTTCAAATATTTACTACAAACAGGTACAGCTACTTTTAGAAGTGCTACCATACATTAACAATGAATCATGCTTTGCTCTCAAAGGTGGAACAGCTATCAATATGTTTGTCAGAGATATGCCAAGACTCTCTGTGGATATTGACTTGATGTATCTGCCTGTAGAAGACAGAACAAGCAGCCTCAAGCATATTGCAGAGTCACTTGAACGTATTGCACAGGAGATTGATAAGAGCCTGAGAGGCTCTAAAGTTTACAGACTGGAGCAAAGAGGAGATAGAACACTCTCTAAACTGCAAGTGGAAAGAGCTGCTGTGCGTATCAAGATAGAAACTTCTCCGGTGATGAGAGGTACCGTGAAGGAACCAATGATAAAAATGGTCAGTCCCAAAGTGGAAGAGGTATTTGGATTTGGGGAAACAGTTGTTGTGCATCACGACGATCTCTATGCAGGAAAAATATGTGCAGCACTTGACCGTCAGCATCCAAGAGACTTTTTTGATGTCAGAGGCTTGCTTGACAATGAAGGTATCAGTGATTCACTTATGAATGTATTTATCGTGTATCTCATCAGCTCCAGCCAACCTATATCCAAACTACTACAACCCAACCTTATTGACATCAGCCATACCTTTGAAGAACAGTTTGTAGGTATGACGACTGAACCCATAGAGCTAAAGCTTTTGACAGATACAAGAAAGGAACTGATCAGGCTTCTGCACCAGAAGTTGACGCAGAAGCATAAGGCATTCTTACTTGGGTTCAAAAAAGGAGATCCTGACTGGAGTCTGCTACCGTTCAAGAACATCGATGCACTTCCCTCGGTCAAATGGAAAATGCTGAATCTTGAGAAGATGGACAAAGCAAAGCATGCTGAGGCTCTTAAAAAGCTGGAGAGAAGTTTGGCCAATGTAAAAGAGAAATCCATCTAAAAAAATATCTAAGGTGGTACATAGGTGGTATTTACAAAAAAGTTATTATTGTCTAATTGTTGATTTTGCTCGGTGTAAGCGTTGTTTGCGCGGATTGTAAAAAATGGATGGCCGGGAGAGGGGGATTCGAACCCCCGGAGGTGTTACCCTCACCGGTTTTCAAGACCGGCACATTCGACCACTCTGACATCTCCCGACAACAATAAGTAGAATGAAATTCTATCTTAAAAAGATAAAAATCTCATGAAATGGAGGAGCCACCCGGATTTGAACCGGGGATAGCAGCTTTGCAGGCTGCGGCCTTACCACTTGGCGATGGCTCCACACTAAAATATAATGGGTGGTACCCGGAGCCGGACTTGAACCGGCACGGTCGCAATGACCGGGGGATTTTAAGTCCCCTGTGTCTACCATTCCACCACCCGGGCTTAATTGGTACCATTTATATATTGAAATGTTAAATATGTTTTATGGAGCGGGCGAACGGGATCGAACCGTCGACCCTAACCTTGGCAAGGTTATGCTCTACCGCTGAGCTACGCCCGCATTTCCACACCTATTTTAAGTATTAGCTTAAAATTGGAGTGCGATTATAGCCAAAAAACCTTTTAATGTAAAGAGAAAGTAGGATTTTTGAATATAAAAGTGCTATAATCCATAAAAACTATCCCGACTACAATAGGGAATATAAAAGGTTTAATATGAGAAGTGACGAAATAAAACAGGGGTTCAGCAGAGCTCCCCACAGAAGCTTACTGCGTGCAACTGGTGTAAAAGAAGAAGATTTTGAAAAACCGTTCATCGGTGTGGCAAATTCTTTCATAGAGATCATTCCCGGGCATTTTTTCCTCAACAAGGTAGCAGAGGTCATTAAAAAAGAGATACGTGCGAACGGATGTGTTCCTTTTGAGTTCAATACTATCGGTGTAGATGACGGGATCGCAATGGGGCATGACGGTATGCTCTACTCTCTTCCGAGCCGTGAGATCATCGCGAACTCTATAGAGACGGTCATGAATGCTCACAAGCTTGATGCGATGATCGCCATCCCAAATTGTGACAAGATCGTTCCGGGTATGATCATGGGTGCACTGCGTGTGAATGTACCGACAGTGTTTGTTTCCGGCGGGCCTATGGCTGCAGGACATATGAAAGACGGTACCCCTATCGATCTTGCCACTGCTTTTGAAGCTGTGGGTGAATTCGAAGCCGGAGAGATCAGTGAAGAAAAGCTCCATGAGATCGAATGTAATGCCTGTCCCAGCGGTGGGTCATGTTCAGGTATGTTTACAGCTAATTCCATGAATACACTTATGGAGGCAATGGGGATCGCTTTACCGGGGAACGGTACGATCCTTGCATTGACACCGGAGAGAACGGAGCTTTACAAAAAAGCGGCGAGACGCATATGTGAGATAGCCAAATCCGAAGCAGCAGAGCAGGAGAAGTATAGAATAAGAAATATCCTCAATGAAAATGCAGTACGTAATGCTTTTGCTGTAGATATGGCAATGGGCGGGTCTTCAAATACGGTACTTCACATGCTTGCCATCGCTAAAGAGGCGGAGGTTGATTTTAACTTACAGGACATCAACGCGATCTCCAAACGTGTATCACACATTGCCAAGATCTCTCCATCATTGACAACAGTGCATATGGAAGACATCAACAAAGCAGGTGGTGTAAATGCGGTAATGCACGAAATGATGAAACGCGGGGATGATATCCTGCTTGACAACCTTTCTATAACAGGTGAAACCTTATATGAGAAAGTCAAAGATGCAGAGATCCTGGATACAAACATCATCCATACCATTGACAACCCTTACTCTGAAGTGGGTGGGCTTGCTATCTTGTACGGTAACCTGGCAGAACAGGGTGCTGTTATTAAAACAGCCGGAATTACCGGTGATAGAGTCTTTACAGGTACTGCAGTATGTTTTGACTCTCAGGATGAAGCCATCAAAGGGATCATCAATGGCAAGGTCAAAGCAGGTAATGTTGTCGTTATCCGATATGAAGGTCCTCGTGGTGGTCCGGGGATGCAAGAGATGCTAAGCCCTACAAGTCTCATCATGGGTATGGGTCTGGGAGATAAAGTAGCACTCATTACTGATGGCAGATTCTCGGGGGCTACAAGAGGTGCGAGCATCGGTCATGTGAGTCCCGAAGCTGCAGAAGGCGGGCTTATAGGATTACTTGAAGATGGTGATGAGATCCATATCGATGTAGATAAGTATATCCTGCAGGCAAACTTGAGTGATGAAGTGATCGCTCAAAGAAGAGTAAATTTCAAGCCATTGGTAAAACCGTTAAAAAGTAGATGGTTAAGACAATATAGAGCGTTGGTTACCAATGCCAGTTCCGGTGCGGTACTGGAAGCTGAATAAGAATAGTGCTAAGTGCTAAGTGCTAAGTGCTAAGTGCTAAGTGCTAAGTGCTAAGAAATTTTACATATTTTAGAGACTATGTCAAGTCTCTGACTGTATCAATTCATTTATCTTCAAAAAGAGGGATTTGAAATCCCTCTTCCAAATTAAAACTACAAAATTATCTATTAACCCGGCACCCGTTGTTTGCATTTTTACTTTATATATGCAGGGACGGTACTTTTTTCTAAAGAAATCTTTACTATCGTAAACTGCATTTCCTGATTTTGGATTCGTTTTCTATTTTATTGTGAGACAAAAAAGTATGTTCCACACATAGATAAAAAGGAATAAAGAAAATTCAAACCAAACACAAATCAATAATAAAATTTAGGAAAAATATTTAAGAAGATGTTGAGGAGCCGGAACTCCCCGAAAAGAGAGAGTTTAGATTATGAAGCTACTCTTCTGGCTCCCTTATAGCGTTGACTGTAAAAAGGTTTATTCAAGCTTGTAATAACCACTTTCTTCTTTGCTGAGCTTGCATGAATAAATTTGTTATCACCTATATAGATACCTACATGATTGACATACCCTTTACGTTTCTTGGAAGTATCAAAAAAGATAAGATCTCCCGGTTTTAAGTGACTTCTGCTAACAAATTTTCCATATTTTGATTGTGCTATTGCTCTTCTTGGAATACTGATCCCATTTTTCTTACACACATAAGTTGTAAGTCCGGAACAATCAAATGTGTTTTTTTGTCCTACAGCACCCCAAACATATTTTCTTCCTAATTTTGTTTTAGCAAGTTTGGTGATTTTTATAGACTTATCGTTAACCTTGTCGGTTTTTTTATTTCTATTAAAAAAGATATCCGAGAAAGAGATCTTGGTATTTTTTTGCACTTTTGCCTTTGCTATTTTTTTAGATTTTACATTTCTAAGCACTTTAGCAAGTTTTTGCTCTTGACGCTTTTTTTTCGCTGATGCTATTTTTGTTCTTTTCTTCTTCATGCTTTGGGCATAAGTCGTTTTAGGAACGGTCAATACTCTTCCCAACTTAAGTGTTTCCCCTTTTTTAAGACCATTTGCTTTTCTCATTTGTGCAATAGTGGTATGATGTTTACGTGCGATCGAAGAAAGGGTATCTCCACTTTTTATAACATATTTTACTGATTTGGCAGATTTCCTGGTATTTCTTTTTTTGGCAAGTTTTTTATGCTTACTCGTTTTAGTAACCTTCGCTACCCTTTTCTTCTTCATACTTTGGGCATAAGTCGTTTTAGGAACGGTCAATACTCTTCCCAACTTAAGTGTTTCCCCTTTTTTAAGACCATTTGCTTTTCTCATTTGTGCAATAGTGGTATGATGTTTACGTGCGATCGAAGAAAGGGTATCTCCACTTTTTATAACATATTTCACTGATTTTTCAGATTTCCTGATATTGCTTTTTTTGGCAAGTTTTTTATGCTTACTCGTTTTAGTAACCTTCGCCACTTTTTTCTTTTTATCCGGAAAATACGTATTTGTCGGTACTTTTAGTACTCTTCCGAGTTTAAGGATTTCACCTTTTTTAAGGCCATTTGCTTTTCTCACTTCCTCTATAGTAGTATGATTTTGATGTGCTATAGTATAAAGTGTTTCACCTTTTTTAATCGTATGTTTAACTGTTTTTGTAGCTGCTTGGGCTGTAACTGCTGCAAGAGATAATGTGAGCAATAGAATATAAAGTTTTTTCAATACATACTCCTGAAAAATTTAGTTTTAATAATATAGAGTTTAAAGTCCATACTAAAAAATATTCAAATATTGTATCTATATATGATTAATAAAAAATAAATGTGAATTGAAATTTAACTTAAAGTCATAATAATGGTTTCTTTTGTAATATTTGTACAATATGCTCCGCTACCCTCAAGGCATTGGCATAAATCGTCCAGGTATAAGGAACAGAGCCTCCTGTTGGCATGAAACTGGCATCCGCTACAAAAAGATTGGGGATATCGTGGGATTGACAATATTTGTTTAGGACAGAAGTTTTAGGATCATCTCCAAAGCGGCATCCTCCTGCAATTAAATTTTGAGGAGGGACAGAAGAAACATCACTATAAATATTTTCTGCTCCCATCTCTTCAAGTACCTTTTCACACTTCTTGGCGATGTATTTTCCTACTTTTATGTCATGGGGATGTGCTTCTAATCGAAGTTTACCCACCGGCATCCCGTATTTATCTTTATGCTTTTTATCTAACGTTACAAAACAGTTGTCATTGGGGAGCCAATCGTTAAAGATTTCAAACCGTATACTTTTACTCTGAGTAAAACGTTTCACAAGCTTTTCGCCCAAAGCCTTACCCCAGACCAGTTTTCCATTCTCTTCGTTATTTTTACGTGCTCGTGAGATAATGTTTTGATGTTCAAACATAAATTCTACCGAACCCCCTTTAAACTTGCCATCCCACCAATGGTCTATGAAATACCAGTCCAGGATGGAACGATTGACAAACAGTCCTGTTCTCATAAGGTCTTCAAATTGAATGTGCTTTAAACTCTCTTTATGTAATTCACCCTGCCCCGAGCCTCCTGCTGAAAAGATCAAGTTTTTTCCTAACTCTCCACTACTGTTTGCAAGTCCATGGGGATGATATTTGTTTGCTGAGTTCAGCAAAAGTCTTGCACTTTCATGGGCCTGTGCCGCGACGATAAATATATTTCCATATATCTTCTTCTCTTTCCCCGTAATAGTATCAACCACTACGGCATACTCTACCTCATCTTTTTCTCCTGCATGCAAATATTTGACATGTGTGTTGCTCATCAGTGTCAAGTTTCCTGTGGCAAGTGCCGGCTTCAGAAGTGCTTCCCTTGAGCTCCCTTTTGCACCTGAACTACAGCCATAACTTCCACAAAAATTTGAATAATAGCAGGCATGACGGTCTCCCTTGTCTTTGGAAAGCACTGCTCTGGGGGTCACCAAAGACTTTATACCCAAAGCTTTACAGCTCTTGTCAATTAACTTTACCACTGCATTTTCTTTAGTAGGCGGCTGTGTAAAGTTTTTGGTACTTCGTGGAGGCTCATAAGGATATTTTTCATAATATCCGGAAATACCGACCAACTCTTCTGCTAACGCATAATAGGGCTCTAAATCATCATAACTTATAGGCCAATCAACTACATTCGCACCTTTTATCTCTCCATACTTACTTTTGAGTCTGAAATCATCCGGATGCATCCGATGGAGCATACCACTCATAAAGTTTGAAGAACCGCCTATAATGTTTCCATTCCAAAAACTCCAACCAGATTCATACGTCGGTGTAGCTACCCACTTGCCATCTACTTTCTCTTCTATGGTATGGTATTCATCAAAAAGATTCGGCGTAACAATATCCCTGCGACAGTACGCCAACTCATCTTTAGAAAATTCTTCTCTTTTAATAAGCCTTCCTTTTTCCAGTACCACTACTTTATACCCTGCTTTGCATAAAGTATATGCCACTGCACCACCACTTGCACCGGAACCGACAATCACCGCATCATACTTCATAGCTTTATATACCTTGTAGTTGGTCTGGGAAGTCCGCCATAAGCATGAAGGGATTTCCAGCCTTCTTCCTTTACATTAGCCCCATAAACAGGATCACTGAACATCCCTTCCATCGTAAGTGTCATAATACGTCCAAGCCATGAACTACCATAACTCGTCTCTTCATAAGCTCTTAATGCTTGCTCTTTTTCTACCTCTGACAAAAAAGTAAATTTTCCTTTTTCTCGACGCTCCAACTCTTCAGCCCCTTCTATGACAAAAGTACGGATATCTTTATCATAGGTAGGATGTGTAATCGTTTCAAGTAAAAACTGTGTTGCATTCATGGACTGGGCTGACGGAATCTGACTTCCTTCAGGAAAGAGATGCTGTTGTACAGACGCTATAGTCTTTTCTATACGCTTTAAGGATTCACTGAATACGATATTGTTATCTTTACTTATTAAAGAGGAAGAGAGCCCAAAAACAGATCCTAAGATTAAAAATTTTCTTCGTTTCATTCTTTAAATGCATATGGAGCAAAGCCTCACATGATACTACGCTAACGCTAAGTCCCCCATCAGCAGCGGGCTCTCACGACTAGTCGCTCATGTGGCTTACTCTGGATGCTTACCTTTCTTCAGTATTTTATAATGCATAATCATAATCATCTTTTGTGTACTTTAAGTGCAGGGTCATACTACACATACTTTACACGCATTTAAGATTATACTTGTAACTGTCTAAAGGGTAGCTCTATTGAAACCCTTAAATTAAAAGATAGGAGATAAAGATGAAAAAGTTGATTTTTAGTTCGCGGTGATGCAAAAAAAGTAGCGAAAAAATGTGCCGCTAGCAGTAAATGTTCTAGCGATAAATGCGGAAGCAAATAACAGGAACTTAACATAGGAGGTGGAGCATGTTAAAAAACATATACCCACTCACAAAAAACATACTAAACCATGGTCAGAGCTTTTCTCTTTTATTCGCCAGGTTTGCTGTAGCTTATGGATTTTATGAACCAGCTATGCAAAAATGGTCTGACATAAGCAGCGTTGCAGTTTGGTTTGAATCCATTGGTATTCCACTCCCCACACTGAATGCCTATATGGCAGCAAGTACAGAGCTTATAGGGGTAATACTTTTAACCCTGGGACTTTTTACAAGATTTATCTCTATTCCCCTAATGATCATTATGGTAGTGGCAATTACTACTGTACATTTAACACATGGCTTTGCAGCCGGGAACAATGGGTTTGAGATACCTCTTTATTACATGCTTTTTTTAGCAATATTTGCTTCATTTGGAGCCGGAAAATTTAGTTTGGATCACCTTTTATTTGGTGATGAACAATAAAACATAAAGGAAAAATCATGAAAAAATTATTTAAATCAGGTCTCATTATGGCTGCTTCAGTTGCACTCTCTTTTACATTGGCAAATGCAACATGTGGTTCAGGAAAAGCTGCGGAAACAAAAACCGCACCATTGAAAACCATGAAATGTCAAAGCGGAAAATGTGGTCAAGGTATGAAAAAAGAGACCAATACGACAAAGCCTGTAACAACAAAACCTGCACCAATGAAAGGTAAATGCGGTCAAGGTAAATGTAGCAGCTCATAGTCACCCCCCCTCTTCTTGTTTAGCTCCTCTTCTTCTGTGAAGCAGGAGTTCTCGCGTTTTCTTTACAAATCATTGTATAATACATTTATATCACAAAACCAACTAAATATCTCAACAAAAAGGTATCACCATGAAACATATATTATTATCCATTATTCTCTTACTCTCTTTATCTGGATGTCAAGATAAAAAAGAGGAACAGGCGAAACACGATGCCAAAATAGCCCAAGAAGCAAGAGCTGAATTACTTAAAGAGTTGAAGGAACAAGAGGAAGCAAAGAAAAGACAAGAAGAATTAGAGAAAAAAAATAAGTTTTCCGAAATAGGTATCACCACAGAAGATGGCAAGATCATCATCGATACCAATAAAACCAAAGGCTTTTTCAAAGAGATGGCAACAAAGATGAAAGACAGCATGGAAAAGCTCTCTCAAGATCTGGAAAAAAGTATGATCAAAGATGATAATGCCGGTATAGAGGTAAATGAGACACACATCAATATAGATTTGAATAAAACAAAAAGTTTTCTTGACAATTGGGGCAAAAAAATGCAAGGATTCGTCAAAGAGTTTGATGATATAGCAAAAGAATTTGATAAAAAATACTAAAGGATACAAATGCAGCACATTGATATGAATTCAGATGAGTTTCAAGCAGAACTGGAAAAAACATGGGGGTTTGTGGAAAAAGTCAATAAACAGTTTGGTTTTGTACAAAATCCAAATGAAGAGGTCAATGAAGGTGTAGCCATGGGGCTTGCACGTAATAAACTGATCTATGGTAAAAGATTTTGCCCCTGTTTTATGGTAGAGGGAGAAACCAAAGAGGAGCAAAAAGCTGCAGATAATCGTATCTGTCCTTGTAAACCTGCTCTGGAAAAAGAGATTCCGGAAGATGGTCTCTGTCACTGCGGGATCTTCTGTACTCCTGAGTATGCGAAAGAGCAAGCTCAAAAAGATGAGATAGAAGAAATAGTACATGAACACTCAAAAGGTTTGACAAAAGAGCAAGCCCAAACACTTCTTAAAGAGGAACAACTCGACGGAGATGAACTCGAAGCACTCATAGAAGCAAGAACATTGGGAATGATAAACTTCACCCTTATTGATGTTCGTGAATTTATGGAATTCCAGATGGGACACATCGTAGGAACAGATGCACTGGTACCTACATCGCAATTCTATGCCAAAATAGAAGAACACAACGATAAAAAACAAACCCCTGTCATAATCTACTGCCATACAGGAAGCCGAAGCTTTCAGGTACAACACGCTATGAAATCCCTGGGTTTTGAACATGTAGGCAATCTGCGTCCGGGAATCATCGGATATACCGGAGAAGTGCAGAGAGGGTAATACCATTCATACCTTCATTGCCGGGGAGAGGACACCCCGACCTACAAAACAATATTTTTCTTCTTAAATTACCATCCATTAATCACACGAAGTGTGCCTGTCATAACGAACGACCTTGAAAGCGGTAGCAGGTAGCAGGTAGCAGGTAGCAGGTAGCAGGTAGCAGGTAGCAGGTAGC
>CAJXJN010000035.1 GCA_913055205.1 uncultured Sulfurovum sp.
TGTTATATGTTATATGTTATATGTTATATGTTATATGTTATATGTTATATGTTATTATGAAAACTTATCAGAGTCTTTTGATAAAGTCAAGGTGTATCATTCAGCGTTAAGCCAGAGTGGGGAGTAGGTAGTTTGACACAGTTCTTTGTACCTGTCGAGAATCTTGTATTGTATGTTACGGAAAAGCAAGAAATGAGGACCTGAAGCTCTTAATGAGGGGATCAGTAATATTTGAATTTGTGTATGATTTTTAATAAAAAGAAGTGGCTCCGGCACCAGGATTCGAACCTGGGACCAAATGATTAACAGTCATCTACTCTACCGCTGAGCTATGCCGGAACAATTGAAATATAGTGGCTCCGGATGCTGGATTCGAACCAGCGACCAAATGATTAACAGTCATCTACTCTACCGCTGAGCTAATCCGGAATAATTCACATATTTTGTGGAGTGAGATTATAGATAAAAACACCTTTAAAGTCAAGCATTTTTAAGCTTTTTTATAAAATTTTACGCCATTTGTCTCAACAGACTTTATTTTCTCTTCTTTTAAAAGATTTTTAAATCTTTGTTGACTCTTTTTATCAAACAAAGCTTCTATATCTTCCAGAGTCAGAGGACGTTTTCTCAGTGTATCCAATATCTGTTCCTCACTATAGCCGGACGCTGAAATATCTGCTTTTTTACGTGATGCAATATAGACAGGCAAGGAGCTGTCAAAAAGATGACTGATACGGAGCAATTCCTCATAACTGACAGGTTTTACATCAAAAGCAGGTGGTCTGTCTATGGTTCCTATATCTACGCGTGTGGGTTGCAGTTCAAGCAGGTAGCTGTTTAATGCTTCAATTTCACTAGGTTTATCGTTAAGCGTTTTAACTATGAGTATCTCTATGACCAATGCACCACTATAGCGTTTCTTGAATGCCAGCATACCTTTTTTAATGTTCTCTACATCAATCCCCTTATGGGAACGGTCAAGTTTTTTAAGACAGCCTTGCGTAGCACAGTCAAGTGAGAGTTTCACTTCATCAAATTTAAGCAGTGCCTCTTGCACTTTAGACTCATCTATGGTTGCAGCATTGGAGAGGATGAGTGTTTTAGTATTACCCTTGATCTTGTTTATTTCATCTATAAGTTCATTTAGATACGGATAGAGTGTAGGCTCGCCGTTTGCCGTGATGGTCAGTACATCAATATCTTTATGCTCCTGCAGCCCCTTTTTGATCGCATCAATGATCTCTTTGACACTGAGTACCTCATCCTGTTTACCCATGGTTTTAGCAGGGTCAAGCTCACAGTAAAGGCAGTCGAAGTTACACTGTTTTTTCCCGGGACTCAGGTCAACCCCCAGGGATTTACCGAATCTTCTGGAATACACAGGACCAAAAATGATATTCATTTTTGGTCCTCTATTCCAGAAGAGTGATAGTGATAGTGGATAGTGATAGTATGCAGTGATGATGATAGTGCATACTGATAGGTGTTAGAGAAATTAACTTGGGTCATCTTTTTTCTTTCTTTTTTAATGAATTTATAAGGCCATTTAACATTTTACGAACTTCATTGATCTCTTTAAAATAGATATCAAGATGATTAAAAAATCCTATATTTTGACCAATAATAAGTTGTGTTTCCAATTCTGAAGCACTTCCCAGTGATATATAAAGAAATTGTATAAACTCTTTTGTCGTATTTCTACCACTGCCTTCTGCAATATTCGAAGGAATAGAAACGGCACATCTTTTAATCTGATCAGACAAAGCATATAACTCTTCTTGAGGTAAAGATTTGACCAATCTATAAATATCTGTTACAAGATTCATAGATTTTTGCCAAACAAGCAATTCTTTATAATCCATACCCATTCCAAACCATCACTATCTACTATCACTCACCACTATCCCTCAACCATCACCATCACTATCCACTATCACTGTGCAAGAGCTTAGCTCTTTGCACTTACTCTCTGACATTCAGATACAAAGTGTATTGCATTTTCTACCGGTACATCGGGGAGGATGCCGTGTCCAAGGTTGAAGATGTGTCTTTTACCGCCCATGATGTTTTGGATCGCTTCTACGCACTCCGTGGTAGCTTCTTTGGAGTAGAGTCTGCATGGCTCCATGTTTCCCTGAAGTACATATTTGTCTCCGAGTTTCTCTTTTGCCAGAGCCATCGGTGTTCCCCAGTCTACACCGAATACATCGAAGTTTCCATATACTTTGTCTAAAAATGCAGGGATGCCTTTAGGGAACATAATGATAGGTACATCAGGGTATTTTGATTTGAGATAGTCCGCTATCTCAACCATATATTTCCAAGAGAACTCATCATATTTACCTGGTTCTATAGCTGCTGCCCATGAGTCAAAGATCTGCACGACATCAATACCTGCCTGGATCTGTTTTTCCATGTAGTATTTAACCACTTCAGTCACTTTTGCCAAGATGCTGTGTAAAAGCTCCGGGTTTGAGTACATCATCTTTTTACAAATGTTATATGTTTTCGTTCCCTGACCTTCTATCATATAAGTAGCAAGTGTCCACGGTGCACCGGTAAAACCTATAAGCGCCTTGTCATCACTTCTTGCATCAAGTTGCTCTCTTAGCAGCTCTATCGTCTCATATACGTAAGTCAATTTACTTGCTGCTTCTTCACCACCGATGAGTCTGTCCAGGTCTGCCTGTGACTCAATAGGATCATTGAACTTTGGTCCAAAACCTTTAATGAATTCCAGGTCCATTCCCATCTCATCCGGGATAACAAGGATATCTGAAAAAAGGATCGCTGCATCTACACCCACAATATCAAGTGGTTGAATGGTTACTTCTGCTGCCTTTTTCGGGTCATGGCAAAGATTAAGAAAATTCCCTGCTTCTGCTCTTACTGCCATATATTCCGGCAAATAACGCCCTGCCTGTCTCATCATCCATACAGGAGTGTATGGTGTCTCTTTACCCAGACATGCGTCTACAAATATTTTACTCATCAAGTACCTCCACACCCATAGTTTAATGGATCATGAAAGTCCGGAAGAGATAGAGTACAAGGCAGATCTTTGCAGGACTGCTAAACGCAATTCAAAAAAATCTAACGCCGTAATCTGTCACTTCCGGACTTTCCCATCGGGTGGTTTAAAAAATAGCCATTTTCGGTGTTGATCTATCTGGAAGCAGAAGAACTGCGTCTGCAAAAGATCGCCTGAAAACCGGCCATTTTTTAAATCACAGGACCCACCCGGTTATGGGTGGGGAGGGACTAGTGTTCTCCGCCTTTATGTAAAAAATAAAGAGCTATGGAAAGCCCCAAAATCGACCCTGCAAAATAGAGCATCTCCATTGCACCGTTATATTCTGTATGTAAAACTCTCTGGAAAAAACTTACTACAAGTACCATGACGATCACTTTTGCAAGTTTGTCTTTGAGTTCATCAAGAGAATGGATCTCGAGTATCTTTGATGCAGCGGAATTTTTGGCTACATCGATCTCAGAAATAAAAAGTTCATACAATCCAAAACCAAAAATAAACAATACAATTGCCATGAGATAGAGATCAACAGCCCCTATGAGTCCACTGACTATCTCTTCATGGAAATGTTCAGGATGAAGATGATTCACATAGACATTAAAGACTTCTGTTACTACACTCCATACATCAACACTTGCTACAATAAAAAGGGAAATCCCTCCCAGCATACTGAAAATCACGGCTAAAAGTACGAAAAATCTTGTGCTCCATAAAGCACGCTCAAATACGTTTTCTAAAAATTTCAAATTTTAATCCTTACTGTTTACTCTTCCAGCTTTATCCACTTTTGTGCAATTCTCACTGCATTGGTCGCAGCTCCTACTCTTATCTGGTCTGCCACACCCCAAAGGTGTAAAATATTGTTCGCATACAGATCTTTACGTATACGCCCGACATAGGTCTCATCTGTATCGGTAGCGATGATAGGCATAGGGTATTCGTTTTTAGACATATCGTCGATCACGGTTACATTTTCAAATGCTTCCAATGCTTCTCTTGCCTCTTGCACACTGACATCCACATTCTCACCAAAAGTGATCGTGATAGACTCTGAATGGCTTCTGAGTACAGGCACACGTACACAGGTTGCAGAAACAGCAAAGTCAGAATGCATGATCTTGTTGGTCTCATTGACCATTTTCATCTCTTCTTTTGTATATCCGTTCTCTTGCGGTGTATCGATATGAGGAATGACATTGAGTGCGATCTGATGTGTAAAAGCTTCCACTTTTGCCTCATCCAATTTAAAGTTAAAGAAAGCCTGCATCTGCAGGACAAGCTCTTCCATCCCTTTTTTACCTGCACCGCTTACAGCCTGATACGTACTTACATCGACTCTTTTAATACCATAAAGGTCATCCAAAGGTTTAAGAAGCTGTACCATCTGAATGGTAGAACAGTTAGGGTTCGCGATGATCCCTGTATCTTCCCAGAGTTCGATATCTTCAGGGTTGACTTCAGGTACCACCAAAGGTACTTTCGGATCCATTCTGAAGTGGGATGTGTTGTCTATGACCACTGCCCCTGCCTCTACTGCATATTTCGCGAATTGCGCAGAAATACTTCCGCCTGCAGAGAAGAAAGCGATATCTATGTCTCTACCGTCAAATACTGCTTCTGTCAGCTCTTCTATCTTGTAACTTTTGCCTTGACACTCTATCTCCTCACCCACTGATCTTGCACTTGCAAGCGGTAAGATAGTCGCTATCGGAAACTCAACTTCTTCCAAAACTCTAAAAAGCTCTTCACCAACGGCACCGGAGGCCCCCACTACTGCTACATTATATTTTTTATGACTCGGCATTTCGTGCCTCCCTATACTGAAATTTATTTCTTGTCACGTTATTCTAATCCTAACATCTTGTTGTTATCTGTTTTTTCTTCTGTACTTGCTTCACTCTCAGTGTTTACATCTACAGGTTTCTCTTCTTTTTGACATTTTGCTATACTTACAACAGTGTCCTTCTTCTCTACGGAGACTACTTTGACACCTGAAGTATTTCTTCCTGCTTTACGGATGGTTTCCATATCAACACGTATCATTTTACCGACACTTGTTAAACACATCAAATCTTTGTCTTCTTCAACGAACACTACGCCTACCACATCACCTGTTTTAGGTGTAAGTTTCATAGAGATGACTCCCTTGCCTGCACGGTTCTGTTCACGATACTCACTGGCATTGGTACGTTTGCCGAGACCTTTTTCACTTAGCATAAGGATTTCGTCTTCTTCATTCTCTATGGTCGTTGCACCGCATACATAGTCACCCTCTATCTTGAACTTGATAGCCGTAACACCACGTGCTACACGTCCTATCTCTCTTGCATCTTCGACTTTAAATCTGATACAGAGACCTTTTTTCGTTGCAACAAAGAGCCATTTTGTATCCGGTTTGACGATCTTCGCTTCTACAAGTGCATCATCTTCATCCAGGTTGATCGCTCTGACACCGTTACTTCTGATATTTGAGTATTCAGAGAGGTTGGTTCTTTTTACAATACCGTTTTGAGTAAAGAATACCAGTCCTTTGTCCTCGGAGAAGTCAGTTGTCGGAATGATCGCCATGATCTTCTCATCCTTCTGAAGATTAATGAGATTCACTACTGCCTTGCCTTTTGCTGTACGGGACCCTTCCGGAATACGATAGACTTTGAGCCAGTAGAGTTGTCCTCTGTCTGTCACGAACATGAGTGTATCATGGGTATTGGACGTAAAGAAGCTCTCTATGAAGTCATCATCATACGTGGTAACCGCTGTTTTGCCTTTACCGCCACGGTGTTGTTTTTCATACTGCTTCACCGGTACACGCTTAATATATCCGCGATGTGTAATAGTGACAACCATCGGCTCATTTGGAATAAGATCTTCAATATCGATGTCATCATAGTCATCTACGATCTCTGTACGACGAGGTGTTTTGTACTTTTCGCCTATCTCAATAAGCTCTTCGCGAATGATAAGATTGATCTTCTCTTCACTTTTCAAAATACCTTCAAGGTATGCGATCGTTTTAAGAAGCTCAGCCAACTCATTTTCGATCTTTTCTATCTCAAGTCCTGTAAGACGTCTAAGTCTCATTTCCAGGATCGCTTTTGCCTGGATCTCTGAGAGTTTGAAACGGGACATGAGGTTCTCTCTGGCTTCCGTATCATCAGCAGAAGCACGGATGATCCTAATGACCTCATCGATGTTATCTACAGCAATTTTGAGACCTTCCAGGATGTGTGCTCTTGCTCTTGCTTTCTCAAGATCAAAGATGGTTCTTCTGATGATCACGGTTTTTCTGTGGTTCAAGAAGAGGTCAAAAAGCTCCATAAGGTTAAAGACTTTTGGCTCTTTGTTAGCAATGGCAAGCATGATAATACCAAAGGTCACCTGCATCTGTGTACTTTTGAAAAGGTTATTGAGTACGATCTCGCTCATCGCATCACGTTTCAGCTCCATGACCACACGGATACCTTCTCTGTCCGACTCGTCACGTATCTCTGAGATCCCCTCTATGTGTTTATCACGTACGAGTTGTGCAATATTTTCTATGAGTCTTGATTTGTTTACCTGATAAGGAAGCTCATCGATAACAATCACGTCTTTGGAACCTTTTTGTTCTATATGCGTCTTTGCACGCACTTTGATACGTCCGCGTCCTGTGCTGTAGGCATCAGTAATACCTTTACGCCCGAAGATGATACCACCTGTCGGGAAGTCCGGACCTTGCACTTTACCCATCATATCTTCTATCGTTGACTCCGGATTGTCTATGCGCAGTACAAGTGCATCGATAAGTTCATCCAGACGGTGAGGAGGAATGTTTGTTGCCATACCTACAGCAATACCCGAAGAACCATTAAGAAGCAGGTTCGGTACGCGTGAAGGAAGTACATCCGGCTCACTCATACTGTCATCATAGTTCGGTACAAAATCCACAGTGTCTTTTTCCAGATCAAACAGAAGCTCTTCTGCTATCTTTGTCATGCGTGCTTCGGTATATCTCATCGCAGCAGCATTGTCTCCGTCGACAGAACCGAAGTTCCCCTGCCCATCTACAAGTGGTGCCTGCATAGAGAAGTCCTGTGCCATACGCACAAGTGCATCATAGACCGAGTTATCCCCATGCGGGTGATACTTACCGATCACATCCCCGACGATACGTGCAGATTTTTTGTACGGACTTCTATGTGACAGATGAAGATCGTTCATCGCATAGAGTATTCTTCTGTGTACAGGTTTAAGTCCATCGCGGGCATCAGGCAATGCCCTACCGATGATAACAGACATAGAGTAATCAAGATAACTTCCTCTGATACTATCTTCTATCAGTACCTCTTCAACATTTTGATTCTCTTCAAACAGGTCCTTCATGTGACTCCCTCTAAACTAAAAAATTGTATTTATTATATCCAAGAACTCTTAATTACAAGCCCCTAAAAGCGCTTAAATCGTTTGCCAGGTATCTTAAAATGGAATTAACGCATTTTTAACAGAATTTTAACTATAATCTTTCAACTATATTAAAAAGGACACGACGTGCCAATAGAACAGATAAAAGATATTGTAGATTATGGGATCATAGGATTGCTTCTTTTCTTAAGTTTCATCACTTTTGCATTTGCCATAGAGAGAGTACTCTTTTATCGTGGTATCAAACTTACAGACTACCGTAATAAAACTGCCCTGGAACTTGATATTTCAAAACGTTTGGCAACCATCGCATCTATCGGCTCAAATGCCCCTTATATCGGACTGCTTGGTACCGTGCTTGCTATCATCCTTACTTTTTACATCATTGGGGATCAGCAAGACACCATCAATCCCGGTGAGATCATGAAACACTTGGCCCTCGCACTGAAAGCCACAGCAGCCGGACTCGTTGTAGCGATCCCTGCTACAGTCATTTACAATGCACTGCTTACGAAAGTAGATACCATACTGGCACAGTGGGAAATAGCCCAAGATGAAAGAAATGCATGAGACGTGAACGCTTTGACAAGATGAATGTTGTACCATTCATCGATATCGTATTGGTCCTGCTGGTCATTGTACTTGCAACGGCCACCTTTGTCACAAATCAAACCATTAAAGTGGATCTGCCCTCTGCCAGTTCCAAAAAAAATGAAGAGAAAAAAAGCATACACATTGCCATAGACAAAGAGGGAAAATACTTTTACGACAAAGAAGCATTAAGCCTTGACCTCATCAAAGAGAAACTGATGAAACTCGATCCTAAAAAAGATCTTATTTCTCTGCATATGGATAAAAAGGGGGAGTTCCAGTATTTCGTGGATATCATAGACATTCTTAAAACCAAAGGGTTTGAGAATATTTCTATTATTACTAAAAAATAATCTTTTTTTGTAGGGTCGATAAAATTGACCAATGATTATTTTTATTTATTGATATTTCCTCTTCTCTTCATTGAGGCATTGTTTCTCTCATCATTTTTTTAAAAAAAACGAAGCAAAAAATCGACACCACTCTCAAATCGCTTCGCTTACAAGGGTGTTCATCGTGTCAAAGCGCACGTTGTGCGATTAATGGAATGATGATATTTTATTGTTCTATCATCATTTCGTACGGGCGTTTCAGCTGTTCTGTGAGTTGATGCATACTTACTGAACGTCCTTCTCTGGCAAATTCTCTGCCATCCATAAAGACGATCATCGTCGGTACGGAAAAGACCTGGAAGTGTGCTGATATCTCCGGGTTTTCATGTGCATCCAGGTAGATCTGTCTGAGCTGGGGGAAATGTGTATCGAACACCTCTTTGAACTTGGGTCTGAGTGCATGGCACACATTGCAGTTCTCTCCGGAGAAGTAGAGTAAAACTCCTACTTCTGTTCTTATAGTATTTTGCAGTTCTGCCAGGGTCATTTATTTCCTTAGTTTTATAATGTGATGAAGAGTGAACAGCGTTTGAACTCTTCCGATCCGAAAGTAGACATGAGTCTTTCATGGTCCAGCTTCACATAGCGTTGTACTTTTCGGTAGAGTACTTTTACATCATCTCTGTATGAGATCGCATAAAATTCATTTTCAAGCCTTTCTATATCCAGCAGATTCGCTTTACAGCGACTGCGCTCAATACGGTTGAGAACCAGTGCATCCTTCTCCTGCTGAAGTCTCCTCTTGATATGATGTACACGATGAAAAAAATGTTTCAATTCATTTTCCAGATCATAGTTCGAGCGCATGCCGATATGGGTAAGATAATACATACCTGACTCCTTTCGTACAATTATACTATTATAAAATGACTTTACTTAAATAAACTTACTACGAAGAACAACTCAACTTCTTATTTTTAAAGGCATCAGGTGTAGCCCCTGCCCACCTTTCAAAGGCTTCATGTTCTGCATACGGGTCTTGGGCTATTTGAAAGAGGCCGTCTACCATAGTAAAGTCACCTTTATCCGCAGCATCTATAGCTTCCTGGAGTATGTAGTTTTTTAAGACGTACTTTGGATTGGTTTTTAGCATCTTCTCCTGTCTCTCTCGCGTACCGGAGCTATTTTCTTCTAAACGTTTATCATAGCTGTCCAACCAGTCATTCATAGGTTGATGATAGAGTCCAAGTTTTAAAAGCGCTCTTCTCTCACCGTCATAGTGACTCAGAGTTCTAAAAAAGAGCGTATAGTCTACCGTAAGCCCTTGCAGCATTCCCAGTAAATGTTTAAAGAATTCGAGATCACCATCCTGAAGTTTGTCCAAGCCTAGTTTTTGACCCATGAGATAGAGATAACGCTCTGTATAAAGTCTACCATAGTGTCCAAGTACCTTTTCCATCTTCTCTATGTTCACAAGCGGTGAAAGTGCTTGCATGAGGGCACGGAGATTCCACTCTCCTATGCCGGGTTGGTTTCCGAAGCTGTAGCGTCCGTGCTGGTCTGTGTGGTTACAGATATACTGAAAATCGTAGTCATCCAGGAAGGCATACGGACCGTAGTCTATAGTAAGTCCTGCAATGGACATATTGTCAGTATTCATTACCCCGTGATTAAACCCTACTGCCTGCCACTCTGCCATAAGCCTGGCTGTCTTGCCTACTACCTCTGTAAAAAAATGCAAATATTTGTTTGATTCATCTGCCAAATGCGGGTAAGACTCTGCTATGGCGTAGTCAGCCAATGCCTCCAACTCTTTATATTTCTTTTTATGTGCAAAGTACTCAAAGGTACCGAAACGTATCCATGAAGGAGAGACACGAAGTGCAATGGCACCCTTCTCCCAATCCTCTCTGATGACCTGTTGTTCTGAACCTATCAGTGCCAACGCCCTTGTCGTCTCAATACCCAATCCATACATCGCTTCACTCATAAGGTATTCACGGATGGATGAACGCAGTACTGCACGCCCGTCACCGGAACGTGAGTAATGTGTCTGCCCTGCTCCTTTGAGCTGCAGGTGCAAGTTCTTGACCGTACCAATGTTGATGGCTCTTCCGTCACCAAGCCTTGGTACAAAATGTCCAAACTGGTGTCCTGCATAACACATAGCAAAAGGATCGCTTCCCTCCAGCGCTAAAGCACCATTGATAAACTCCACAAAGGCATCCGTTTTCAGTTCATCACTGTCTATGTCAAGCATCTTGGCCACATCTTCATTTGCATGGATAAGATAGGTTCTTTTCAATGGTGTAGGCTTTACTCTCGTATGGCACTCTTCCGGAAGATTCAAATAAGGATTGGTCAGTTTCATTTCATTTAGTTTCATATCTGCATACTACCTACCCAAACTTTAAAGTGACTTAGGAGTATAATAACGCCAATGATTATATAATATATGAAGGAAACAAGTATGGGTAGAGCGTTTGAATACCGTAAAGCAGCAAAAATGAAAAGATGGGGGACCATGTCAAGGGTCTTCCCCAAATTAGGTAAGATCATCACTATGGCAGCCAAAGAAGGCGGTCAAGATCCGGATATGAACCCTAAACTTCGTACTGCTATACTAAATGCCAAAGCACAAAATATGCCTAAAGACAACATCGATGCAGCGATCAAAAGAGCTTCTGCCAAAGATGCTGCAGACATCAAAGAACTGACTTATGATGTAAAAGCACATCATGGTGTACAGATGATCGTCGAATGTGCAACGGACAACAACACAAGAACCGTTGCCAATGTGAAAGCCATCCTTACCAGAAACGGCGGAGAGATGCTTACTTCAGGTTCACTCAACTTTATGTTCACCAAAAAATCTGTTTTTGTTTTTGATAAAACAGAAGATATGGACATTGAAGAACTTGAACTTGATCTCATCGACTATGGTCTTGAAGAGATAGAGGAAGATGTAGAACCGCAGGAGAATGGGGATGACAAAGCCATCGTAAGAATTTACGGTGAATTCACTTCATTCGGTGAACTCACAAAAGCACTGGAAGATAAAGGTATCGAGATCAAAAGTGCCAAGATAGAATACATTGCCAATACACCTGTGGAACTTACAGATGAACAAATGGAAGAGATAGACGTGCTCATCGACAAACTTGAAGATGATGAGGATGTACAGAACGTTTATACAAACATTAGCTAGATCCAAACTCCTCCTTGTTCCCATCATGCCGATGGGAATGATTACCTCAATCACGATAATGTCATATACATTACATTCATTCACTGTAGAGGCATCTCTTGTGGTTGCCCTTGTATTGCATGCATGTTTCTGCCGTTCATGGGTACCAGCAAGGGGCACCCTTACAGTTCATGGGTACCCGCAAGGGGCACCCCTACAATGGTATACACTTGTTTTCTTGTTATTTAAACAGCATTGGCTATACTGACCGAAATATGAATTCCCAAGCTGGAGAGACTGTGAAAGAACTAGGTACCTCGGAAGTGAAGGCTTCAGCCTCACCCAAAT
>CAJXJN010000036.1 GCA_913055205.1 uncultured Sulfurovum sp.
GTGGTACATTTTTACTCTGCACTTGTGGTGTATTTTAGCTTAACACTTGACAGTAGGCAGGGAAGGTTATGGAAACGGTATTCCTTTTGTAACAGGCAGAACATCCATAGGATTAAAAACATTTTATCAATACAACAGTTTTGAGAATTGGCAGGCCAATATACAATGGGATGAGAATAATGCTCTGACAGAATGGTCTTCCAACGGGCTGCGATTATTTCTTACACATGATAATACAGACTTTGATCTCAACCCGTCAAAAGGATACCAGTTCCAAGTACAGTATTCAAAAGATTTCGGATGGGGTGACTCATTGCAAAGCTGGGATTTCCTGGAATTCAAATATAATCAATACTTTAACCTTGATACTTTTTCTTTCACCAAACAAAACGTTCTTGCACTTAGTCTTTGGACAGGGTACTCTTTCTCTTGGGACAATAATAAAGAGATCGCTCCGGGGATTGATGTACACCGCCCTCCTCTGGGAGAAGGTCCCAGACTTGGCGGATTTAATCGTATGAGAGGGTATGATAACAACCGGTTTTCAGATAAAGCTGTATTTTACGCTACTGCCGAATATAGAGCTGTCATTAATTACAACCCTTTAAAAAACAACTCTTTGATCCCTGTACCTGTAGATTGGTTTCAGCTAGCTGCTTTTGTAGAAGCGGGGAGAGTCCATAACCGATACAATTTTGATCTTTTAAGTGATATGAAATATGATGTAGGTATCAGTTTACGTGCAATGATCTCCCAAATTCCAGTACGTTTTGATATCGCTTATGGAGACGAAGGTACAAATATGTGGGCAATGGTATACCAACCATTTGATTTCTAAGATAACGCTCAAAATAAAAAACAAAAATTCTCTATTTTCAACTTTATCATAAGGGGACAAGCCCCTATGAAGAGATGACTGAAATAAATTCTTATTCCATCTCAGCAGTCGGCTCTTATATAAAGAGCCGAATTATGGTGAATTACTCTACTTCAGCATCGATAACATCGTCATCATCTGCTTTTTTTGCACCCTGGTCAGCACCTGCTTGAGCACCTTGTTCTTTAGCATACATTGCTTCAGCTAATTTGTGACTTTTTTCAGTCAATGCTTTTACTTTCTCTTCGATCTGCTCTTTAGTAGCATTGTCATCTTTAAGTACAGCTTCAAGCTCTTCAATAGCAGTTTCAATGTTTGCTTTTTCTGTAGCATCGAAATTTTCACCCAGGTCAGTCAATGACTTTCTTGTTTGGTGGATCAATGCATCCGCCTGATTTCTCGTTTCGACCACTGCTTTTCTTTTTTCATCTTCAGCTTTATGTGCTTCCGCATCCTGTACCATTTTTTCGATCTCTTCATCAGAAAGTCCTGACGAACCGGTGATCTTGATCTCTTGAGATTTACCAGTACCTTTATCTTGTGCCGATACTGTCAAGATACCATTTGCATCAATGTCAAATGTTACTTCAATCTGTGGTACACCTCTTGGTGCTGCAGGGATGTCTCTAAGTTCAAACATTCCAAGTGATTTGTTATCTTTTGCAAATTCTCTTTCACCTTGAAGTACGTGAATACTTACCGCCGGTTGATTATCTTCCGCTGTTGAGAATACTTGAGACTTCTTCGCCGGGATCGTCGTTCCTTTTTCAATCACTTTAGTTGTTACCCCGCCTAAAGTTTCAATACCAAGACTAAGAGGTGTTACATCAAGTAAAAGAACATCTTTTACATCACCGGTAAGTACACCACCCTGGATAGCCGCACCAAGGGCAACTACTTCATCCGGGTTCACAGATTTGTTAAGCTCTTTACCAAAGAACTTTTTCACCTCTTCTTGAACCAATGGTACTCTTGTAGAACCACCGACCATTACAACTTCATTGATATCAGATTTGTTTATACCCGCATCTTTAAGTACAGACTCGATCGTTTTGATCGTACTGGCAACAAGGTCAGAGATAAGTGATTCAAATTTCGCTCTGGTAATTTTAGTTACCAAGTGTTTCGGACCACTTGCATCTGCTGTAATAAATGGAAGGTTGATTTCCGTTTCAGTTGCACTTGAAAGTTCTTTTTTTGCTGCTTCTGCTGCATCTTTCACTCTCTGAAGTGCCATCACATCTGCTTTGATATCAATACCGGATTCAGACTTGAACTCTTCAGCTACATAATCAATGATTCTGTTATCAAAGTCATCACCACCAAGGAATGCATCCCCACCGGTTGCCATAACTTCAACAACATTATCACCTGTCTCAAGTGTTGTAACATCAAATGTACCACCACCAAGATCGTAAACAACGATCTGCTCTGATTCTTTTTTGTCTAATCCGTATGCAAGTGCTGCAGATGTAGGCTCATTAATGATACGAAGTACATTTAAACCTGCGATTGTTCCTGCTTCTTTTGTTGCTTTTCTTTGTGCATCATTGAAGTATGCCGGAACTGTAATAACAGCATCTGTTACAGTCTCACCAAGATATGCTTCTGCATCCTCTTTCATCTTCATGAGTACTTTTGCAGAGATCTCCTGAGGCGTATATGTTTTTTCAGCTACTTCGATCGCACATGCACCGTTTCTGTCAATTACATGATACGGAAGTCTCTCTTTCGCTTCTGCTGCTTTTGGTTCATCACACATAAGACCCATAATTCTCTTAATAGAATAAATCGTCTTCTCCGGGTTTGTTACTGCCTGTCTTTTTGCAGATTCACCTACAAGGATTTCACCCTTGTCTGTAAATGCTACGATAGAAGGAGTCGTGTTTTTCCCTTCTTTGTTCGCAATAATAGCTGCTTCTCCATTCATATACACTGCCATTGCAGAGTTTGTTGTCCCTAAATCTATTCCTAATACTTTTCCCATATTATTTCCTTTTATTAAAATTTGTCATCTCTTATATACGTCCCTACAGATCAAATTCAGAATGACGTCATACTGTTTTTTTACTTACAGGTTGAAACCATCGCCGGTCTTAACACTCTATCTTTAATTGTATACCCTTTTTGCATTACCTGAACTACATCGCCTGATTCATGCTTATCACTTTCAACTTGCATGATAGCTTGATGTACTTCCGGATCAAATGCACCATCACAAACAATCTCTTTAATATGATTTTTCTCTAAAATCTTTTTAAGTTGTTCATACGTAAGGGTTACACCCTCTTTCATCTTTTCAAGTACCTCTGAAGGATTTTTTTCATCTGCACT
This sequence comes from uncultured Sulfurovum sp., assembly GCA_913055205.1. GTDB lineage: Bacteria > Campylobacterota > Campylobacteria > Campylobacterales > Sulfurovaceae > Sulfurovum. The sequence goes on from CAJXJN010000036.1 coordinate 3,212, forward strand.
CTCTATAGAATTAAGTGCATTTTCAAAAGAATCAATCACTGCCAAAATATCTTTGGCAAAACTTTCATTTGCATAAGAGACAGCATTTGCTTTATCTTTTTCCAAACGTCTTTTAGTGTTTTCAAAATCAGCATGTGCTCTTAGATATTTATCTTTCCACTCTGCTGCTTCAGCCTGTGCCGCTTCAAGAGGATCAGTTTCTTCCGTTTCTTCTTCTTTATCAACATCTTGAGACTCTACTGTTTCTTCCGTTTGAGACTCTTCAAGATTTTCATTCTCTTGACTCATATACAAACCTCCTTTTCCTAATAATTACATGCATTTATTTGAATGCTTGAAAGTATTATACAACATTGAGTGTATCTTTGTCAAGTATATGGTTAATATTTTTATATAATATTACTTTAGTCAATGTGACTCAACTTAAAAAATTGGGCAGAACTGTAGATATTTTATATATATGTAAATAAAATGAAAATAATCTGGAAAGGGTTGAAAAGGAAAATGTTGACTGCCGGGAGGCAGTCAGGTAGGGAGTATTAGTTTCTAATACCGAGATCTGTCTTGATAGTATTCCATCTAGCAAGATCTGTGTTTTTAAGATATCTCATAAGTCTTCTTCTTTGACCTACCAGTTTAAGCAGTCCAAGTCTTGAAGAGTGATCTTTCTTATTTATTTTAAGGTGTTCAGTAAGATATTTAATTCTTTCTGTCAACAGTGCTACTTGTACTTCTGTTGAACCTGTATCGTTTTCGCCTCTTGCGTATTTAGCAATAATTTCTGCTTTTTTCGCCGGATCTAAAGCCATAATGACCTCCTGATTGGTAATTTAATTTCCAAAATTCAATTTGGGAACGCAATCATATCATAATAACCTTACTTAGGACTTATAATACAGGTGCTTCTCTCTCTTAGTTAACTTAGAGTAAAATACTCCTAATTAACTCAATCCTATCATTATGAATCATAGATAAGGATCAAAGGCTTACAATGTTATTAACACGTGCGAGTGAATATGCACTACTCTCTTTAGACAGTATACGAAAATCAGATAAACCTATCGGTGCAGAGCAATTGGCAAATGAACTTAGTATACCTAAAAGTTTCCTTGCTAAGATTTTACAGAGTCTTGCTAAACAAGGTATTTTAGAGTCACGCAAAGGTGCGCATGGTGGTTTCGTCCTTGCCCAAGATATAAATGAGATCACTATCACCAGTGTTATACTTGCAGCAGAGGGTAAGCCCCCTGCCGTATTTGACTGTAACAGCTATTCGCATACTTGTCCACATGGTACCATAGGCACCTGCGCTATCTCTCCATTCTTAGCTAACTTTCAAACCAAAATAGATGATTTCTTGAATGGTCTTACCTTGGGAGATATACTTTAATGCAGCAACATGTTTATCACCTCTCTCATATAGACCTCGATGGCTATGGATGCCAATACCTCTCTACACAATGTTTTCATGCCATAGAATGCTACAATGCCAATTATGGGCCTGAGGTCACAGCACGTCTTGAAGAGATGGTCAAGAAAATTGAACAAGATAAATTTTTATACGGAGATGATACCGAAGCACTCATACTCATCACCGATCTTAACCTTACGACAAAAGAAGGAAACTGGATAGAAAAAGAAGCTATGCGTATAGGTGCAAAGATCCAACTCCTTGACCATCATGCTACAGGCAACTCTGCTGCTGAACGTTTTGCCTGGTACAAACTTGACACTTCACGTTCTGCAACACTGATCACTTATGATTGGTTACAGGAGCACTATGCTTTTGATAAAGAAAATACTTTAGCTCCTATTATTCAAGCGATCAATGCTGTAGATATTTGGATTAGTGATGATCCACTGTTCGAATACGGAAAAGTAATGCTTGGAATGATCTCCGGTGCACGAGAAGTAAATCGTATTTTGTTCCCAACAGAAGACAGAGCTTTTAAACTTTCGCTTATAGAAGCAGCAAAAGAAAGAGTAAAGAGTAAAAATGCACCCATACAACTCGATGATGATCTTCACCAGATCAAAAAAAGTTTTTTCAAACAAAAAGAGAACAATACAAAAGATAACCTCGTAGCCTTCTACGTTACAGACCTTTTAACCAAAGATAAACAGCGTCTCACTATCTACTATAAAGGCTACAAAGGTATTCTCGGATATAACGTAGGTAATACTTCCATCATTGGTAATACCTGTATGCTAAAGAACCCTGACTATGACTTCTATATGGATGTCAACTTTAGAGGGAACTTCTCACTGAGGAGTAACAATAAATTAGACGTTTCAAAAATGGCAGCCCATATCGGAAATGGTGGTGGACATCCCAATGCAAGCGGCGGGAAGATAGAAGGGTACAAAGACTCTTTTGTCTATGCTGATGTACGAAAGTTCATACAAAATTATATCGATGAAAAATGTACAAACTAAATCTCATCCATCTTAAATACTATAAATTAAAATTATCAAAAAGTGAAACTTCATTTATTTTTTTAATTTAGTGATGAGATCAATGATCTAGAATTGCCTGCCGGTGTAACCTACCCTGAAAACAATACCTTTGCAGAGAGACTGGAACTTGCTATGAAACTCCTCATCCACAATCCATATACTAAAGTAATCAGCATGGGTAGTCCAGGACTTGGAGGATGGGATGATCACTCAAATGCCATCAACAGTTATACAAATAGAATGCAGGATCTTATGAATTGTATTGACGCTGCGGTCAATCATATGAAAGTTGAAAACAGATCAAATATTAATATTGTGGTCTTTGGTGAATTTGGACGAAGTGTGAACTATAATAATTCAGAAGGATGGGATCACGGCAATAACCAAAATGTCTATTGGTTTGGAGGAAGAGACTATATGAATCATCTTGGTATTGTAGGTGAAACTGAAGTTTTTGGAACAGGTGATAATAACCGTCTCTATACTAAACCAAGAAGTAATTCAACTACTTTTCAGGTTTTCAGCATTGCTGCAACGATCTATAAAATGTATGGGATCACCAATCCAGAGATATTAACAGATGGTAATGAATCCATCAATGGTCTCTTAAACTAAACCCTATCTATATCTTCACTCTCGCCTCTAAAGCACGAGAGAGTGACATGACATCTATGTTTTCCAGCTCTACACCAGTAGGTACACCCTGAGCAATTTTTGTAAAATTTATCTCTAGACCTTTCAGTTTATCTTCTATATAAAGTATCATCGTGTCAGTAGCGATACTTGGAGGAAAAGCAAAAATAATCTCATCTACACCATCCACTGCATAAAAAAGATGTGCTTCATCAAGATCACGTACTTCCGAAATGACATAATATACACCAGAGAACTGTCCACTCTCCTCTATCGTTAAAATATCTTTTGCACTTTGTACAATACAAAGCTTTGAACTGTCACGATAAGGATCAGAACAGATGTTACAAAGTTCATCTTCACTCATATTATGACATTTACTGCATTTTTGTATACTGTTCACACCTGTTTCAAGTGCATATGCCAGTTTCATTGCAGCAAAACCATCTTCCATAACTGCATGATAGGCTAAACGTATAGCAGTTTTTTTACCTATAGATGGTAAAGAACCAAAAGCATCTACCAAATTTTCAAACGCTTCTATCTTATAATTTTTCATTATACCCGTTCGTAATCCACAACTTTAGAATACTCGACTACTGTTTTAATAAAATCAACCACTTTAAGATGTTCAGGATGTATAGCATAAGCATTCAATCCCTCTTTATTCTCAAAGGTGGTAATGATACTTAGATCCATTGCTCTGCTTTCAGCAGAAAAATTCAATCCTACATCTATACTTCTAAGTGTGGGAACAGCTCCCATGAGATTTTCCAACATCTGCTTTGCCTGGATCATATTGGCCTTTTTATTCTCTTCTTTAAACTGAAACATAACGATATGTACAACCATTATATTGTCCCCTTGAAAAACTTTTCGCCATTATAACAAAATTATGGTAGAATTCGCCAAATTTATTCCCACTTCAATGGAGAAATAGCAATGACAGAATTGGATTATTATCAAGTACTTGAAGTCAGCAGAGACTGTTCAGGTGCAGAACTTAAAAAGTCGTACAGAAAACTTGCAATGAAATACCACCCGGATAGAAATCCTGATGATAAAAAAGCAGAAGAAAAATTCAAAATCGTCAATGAAGCCTACCAGGTATTAAGTGATGATGAGAAAAGAGCTATCTATGACCGTTATGGTAAAGCCGGACTGGAAGGACAAGGTGGCATGGGCGGAGGATTCGGTAGTGCCAATATGGATGATATCATGGATATCTTCAACTCTATGTTCGGTGGCTCAGGTGGTTTTGGCGGAGGTTTTGGACGTACACGGCGAGATCCCAGCCAGAAATATGCCCTTGATTTTGAAATAGAACTTCCTTTGGCATTTCATGAAGCTGTATTTGGGTGTGAAAAGAAGATAGATATCACTTTTAAAACACCTTGTATTGACTGTAAAGGGACAGGTGCAAAAGATGCTAAGTTAGAAACGTGTGACTATTGTGGAGGACAGGGTCAAGTCCTTATGAGACAAGGACCTATGCAGTTTGCACAAACCTGCCCTAAATGTCATGGCGAAGGACAATTCATCGCTGAAAAATGTAGCAGCTGTAAAGGTAAGGGGTATCATGAAGAAGAGGATACTGTAACCATCAGTATCCCCGCCGGTGTAGATAGTGGAAACCGATTACGTGCTCAAGGGTATGGAAATGAAGCTAAAAATGGTCAACGTGGAGACCTTTACCTTACCTTCTATGTAGAAGAAGATGAGAATTTCATCCGTAACGGCAAAGACATCTATGTAGAAGTACCTGTGTTCTTTACCCAAGCCATCCTGGGCGAGACTATCTCTATCCCTGCACTTAAAGGTGAATTGGAACTAAAACTCAAACAAAGCACCAAAGATAAAGAGCAGTTTGTTTTTGAAGGGGAAGGTGTAGCAGATGTACATGGAGGACGTAAAGGCCGTCTTATTGCACAAATACGTATGATACTCCCTAAAAAGATCAATGAAGAACAAAAAGAGCTTCTCGAAAAACTTCAAGAAAGTTACGGTGTAGAAAGCCGTCCGCATAAAAGTGCTTTTGATTCTGCATTTAACAGAGTAAAGGGTTGGTTCAAGAACTAGCTATCCTTTCTTTACAATGGGCATTTTGCCCATACCTTCACCTCTCTTTATCATTTTCCAAAAATTATAGTATTATTGGAACAGTAATATACTTATCTTGATCTTAAAGGAAAATAATTATCCTTTAAGATCAGAGAAGCTATAATTTCTAAAGGAAAATAATTTTCCTTAACTCTATAAAAAGGATACATTATGGCACGAAGAGGAAATTCTATTATTAAAGGGATTGAGATCAATGAGATCATTACCGTACTCAATAAAGCTTACGCGGATGAGTGGCTCGCCTACTATCAGTACTTTATAGAAGCAAAGGTCATTAAAGGCATTATGAAAGATGCTGCCATTGCAGAACTCCAGCAGCATGCTGCAGATGAACTCAGACATGCCAATATGGTAGCAGACAGAATTATGCAACTTGGTGGTACTCCTCTGCTTAGTCCAAATGATTGGTTTACACATACCAACTGTGGGTATGAAGAGCCTAAAGATTTTGATGTGGTAAGTATACTGGAAGACTCTATCAAAGGTGAGCAATGTGCTATTTCCATCTATTCCAAACTGGCAGAAATGACCAAAGATAAAGATATCGTTACTTATGACATCGTAAGTCAGATACTTGCTGATGAAGTAGAGCACGAAGAGGACTTACAAGCCTTACATGATGATATTACTGAGTTTATCACTGATATCAAGAAAAAGATAAATTAAACAAGGAAACCAGAATGAGACAATATGAAACATACAGATGCAACCAATGCGGTAACGAAATAGAAGTACAGGAAGTAGGAGGGGGAACACTTGTCTGTTGTGGTCAAGAGATGGAATGCATTACCGAAAATCTTACCGCGGTGAATCTTATGAAAGCATTTGCCGGAGAGAGCCAGGCCAGGAACAAATATGAGTTCTTTGCTGATGTAGCAATGTCAGAAGGGCTTCACAGAATCTCAAAACATTTTCAAGAGGCAGCAGACAATGAAAAATACCATGTCATGGCAGAATACAAAGCCTATAACAAGTTGGTAAAAGATATAGAACTCGATACTACACAAAAAAATCTTATATATGCAGCTGATGGTGAACGTTATGAGCATGAAGAGATGTATCCGAACTTTGCTGCCATTGCCAAAGAAGAAGGCCTAAATGACATTGCCAGACTCTTTAGAGCCATTGGTAAAGTAGAAGTGGAACATGAAGCAGAATATTTAGAACTTAAACGTATCCTTGAAGCGGAAGGTTTCTTTGAAAGCGAAAACAATGAAGAGTGGATCTGCGAAGTGTGCGGACATGTTCACAGAGGGAAAAAGCCACCAGAGAAATGTCCGTTATGCAAAGCAGACAAAGAGTACTTTAAAAAGAAGTGCCAAGACTCAAGTCGTGGCTAAGACTGCACCTTTTGGTGTAGTATTACTTTAGTCGAAGATGTTTCAAAACTGGCATCATCTACATTTTTATCATACGCGACAACATAGACTTCATCACCGCTTTGTAAATAATTTTTTTCACCAAACTCTGCATAGGCAGTAGCACCGATGGAGATAAGTGCTTGTTTAGGGTAATCACATGCTTTGAGATGCTCAGAGATATTTTCCAATGGTCCAAAATCTTCTTGAGTGTTCATCTTATCTATGAGCCACGTTTTAAGCTTAGTATAGAAATAACTGTATCCAGGAAGTGGTGCATCTACTCCATAAGGGTGTAGTACCCCTTCACGCTTCACAAAAGAACAAAGATGATAGTTGTCCATCACCCCACCCTCTTCAAACTTGTCTATAGCTATCCATTTGTCACCTATACCTTTAGAGTTGATTCCCCAAGACTTTTTCTCTGAGATCTTTTTTGCACCCTCTTTACGAATAGTACAATCATTGAAAGTAGTAAATTTTTGTGCGACCAAGTCTATCACATTTTTATCTTTATCATAAATGATATCAAAAAGTACTGCTATCTCCGGCTCAACCTGTGCATTTGCTTCATAGTTTGGAAGATCAAGTGTGTCTGTTCCTATAGAGTAAAATCCTAAAAAAGTATCCGAACCTGGCAGATAAAAAGGAAATATACCTTTAGGTGCATCCGGTTCCGATGTAATCACATTTTCAAAATCTTTTAATTCACCAGCCTGTTCTAAATGATGTGCAAAATTCCCTGCTACACCTAGTCCGATAACATTTTTAAGTTCCATAAAGTTCCTTATGAGAATAATATTGAACGTAGTATATCTTAGTGATGATTATAATGGGTTTTTAGATCCAAAATCTGAAAATAGAATTCGCCAATTCCAACAATAAGTGCAATTTCTGAGAAGATAACGTGAAAGAGAGGGT
>CAJXJN010000037.1 GCA_913055205.1 uncultured Sulfurovum sp.
TATTTTACTGGAATTTTCTACTTTTGGGAAGATTGGGTTTTTGGGAGGATTACCAATGCAACGATCGGAAGGGTATCAAATTCACTTTCTGATCGTATCATTTGTGTTGCCATATAACCATCCATGACGGGCATATTGATATCCATCAATACAAGATCAAACTTCTCTTGATCTCCTTTCAGTAAATCAATTGCTTCTTGTCCATTGTTTGCAATCTGTATTTTAATACCGGAAGGTTTCAAGATATTAGTAAGAACCTTTTGATTAATAATATTGTCTTCCACAATAAGTAAGTGCATTCCATTAAAATCACTGAAACTTTCTTGTATGATATGCGGTGTTTCTACAATAGAGGTCTGGTGGGCAACAACTCCTTTAAAGAGTGTTTCTTCTTCCTTCTCATTCAAAACACCGGACATCTTTATCTCATACATATCAACTATTAATTCAAAAATCCTCTCTTGATTTAATGGTTTGACTAATGCTCTATCTGCGATTGGATGTAATGAACTGTTTTCATTTTTTTGCAATAAAGAGTTTAATACTATAACTTTTAGTTCTTTATCTTTTTTGATTCTGGTCAGATAGTCAACTGTTCTAATATTTAACAGGCTTTCCTCTAAAATAATAATATCATATGGTACAAGATTGTACATATTTTTAATAAACTCTTCTTTAGCAACAACCTTTACATCATGCTTAAAGTAAGAGAACATCTTTTTAATGGATAGTGCAGAGTTATAATTATTATCAACAATAAAAACTTTTTTAGCAGTTAATATTTTTTCAGGTAATCTGTAATTTCTTTTATTAGATGGATCTATTATTTCAAATGGTAATGAGAGTGTAAATGTAGTTCCTTTTCCTAACTTACTCTGCACTACCAACTCTCCATTCATCATAGATATCAGTTCTTTAGCAACAAAAAGTCTTAATCCTGTGTACTCATTGCTTTTTTCGTCATAACTTGGGATAAAGAGTGTTTCGATTTGTTCAGAGCTTAAACCTACTCCGGTATCTGTAAGTTTAAATTGCAGTTCTATTTTCTTTTCATAGGTAGCAAACATCGTGATTTCCAACTTCACTTCCCCCTCAAAAAGTTGGTTCATCGTGTATTCAAGCACATCAGTAAGTATTTTTTCCAAATTAAGGGGATCACCAATTAAATAGCGTGGAATATTATTATCAATATCAAAAATAAGTTCAACATTGCTCCCTTTGAAAGACGAGCATGTTGATCCTGCAACTTCATTCAATACGTTATTTAAATTAAATTTTTCATTAATAATTTCAACTTTTTTAGATTTTAATCTTAAAAACTCAATAAGTGCATTGGTCACATCCAAAAGTCTGTGTTCTTCATTCACTATATCTGCAGGCAATGCATTTTTTATATTATCCGGTATTTCTATAAATGTTTTTTCTACTATTTCATGAATATTCTCACTCATATTTGCAAGAAACAAATTCTGAGCTTGTTCCATCTCAAGTTGTTTATCAAACATCTTTTTATGCAGTTTTTGTATTTTTATCATTTGCTTTGATGATAAAAATAAAATGACAATTCCAATTATCCCTAAAGTAAATAAAGCTATCCATACCCAAAATGTCTCAATTTCTTTTACATCTGTCAACATGCCTGCATACAGGAATGAAACAAAACCTGCTAAAAATATCCATATCGTTTTTCTCATTATTAAACTCCTGCTTCATTTTACTATTTTAATATAAAAAATCCTTATAAACTTACATCTATAATACAAAATTTCTCTCTGCTGTCACATTCATTTCCCAAAAAATTTCAAAACTGTTCCGGTTTTTTTACAGAAACCGAAAAATACCGGGAAACTGGATATAATGACACTATGAAATTAGCCAGTATAGACGTAGGACTCAAACGTATCGGTGTAGCGATCTGCCTTGATGAAAAGACAGTGATGCCCCAAAATGCCATCCTCAGAAAAAACCGTAATCAAGCAGCCAGAGATGTTAACTCATTTTTAGATGAGTGGGAAATAGACAAACTCATCGTAGGACTCCCCAAAGATGGTTCAAGCTCTGAGGAGATGGAGAGGCGCATCAAACACTTCATATCACTCCTAAAACTTAAGATCGAAGTAGCGTACCAGGATGAACAGGGTACCAGCTTTGAAGCCAAAGAACTGACCATGGGTGATTTTAAACATAAAAAAGATGGGCGACTTGACTCTGTAGCTGCAAAGATCATTTTAGAGAGATATTTGAAAATTTAAATATATGACGATGGTGGGCTATGTAGGGGTCGAACCTACGGCCCGCTGATTAAGAGTCAGCTGCTCTGCCAACTGAGCTAATAGCCCTCAAAGAGTACCATTTTACCATAACAACAATTAGATATTATCTCATGTTTATTCTTTTAATCGTACCTTCGCTGCCAAACGTCCGGTTTCTATGGCCATATAGGCTTTATGAAAATCATAAGTTCCACATACCGTAGAGGGGATCTCTATCATCATATCAGGAGGGTATCCTCCAAGGCGATACCCTATGAGTGTCTTTTGCATCGAATCAAATGTCATATCTACAACATCAAAAAGGTGGTAAGAAGCTTTGTGTTCTTGTCTTAACCAATTCTCTGCTTTATTGACTATTTTTCCAAATGTATTTTGAATACTTGACTCCCTCTGTAATTGTCTTTCCGGTACTGTGATCTGCGGCAATGGGGTATCACCATAAAGATTTACGGCGATGGTCATCTCTGACTGATCAGACATTGTCGGTGCTACAGGCAAGGGATTTAACACACCTCCATCCACAAGAAGCATCCCCTCTTTCTCAACCGGTGTAAAAAAACTCGGAATGGAGATAGAAGCTCTGATCGCTTCCAAAAGACTGCCTTCCTGAAACCATACCTCTTTATTACGTTTCAGGTCTGTTGCCACTGCCGTATAGCGTATGGGTAAAGCTTCGATCTTTATATCACCGATCATTTCTGCAAGCTTTCCAAAGATCTTTACCCCTTTTACAAACCCTCTTTTGTCCCAGGAGAGATCAAGCAAGGAAGCAACATCAAGTGCACTAAGCCCCAATACCCATTCCTTATACATTTGAAGCTTACCGCAGGCATACAATCCGCCGACCAATGCTCCCATGGAAGCACCGCTGATAGAAACGATCTCATAGCCTTGTTCCTCAAGTTCTTCGATGACACCTATATGTGCATACCCTCTTGCACCTCCGCTGCCAAGTACCAATGAAATACTTTTTTTATTTTGCTTCATCTTCTCTCTCCTTTACGTATTTATCTTTATCTATGATAAAAGATCAGAACAACTTTCCGATCTTCCTGAACCCATACCAGTAGAGTAGACTTCCCAATACAAGCACTCCGGCAAAATAGGGCCAAAGATCGATAAATGCCGTACCACGGTAAAAGATACTCTCACATCCCTCTATATAATAGCGAAGCGGTGAGATCAAAGAAAGTTTTTCCAATACCGGATGCATCGCATAGACCGGTGTCCAGGCACCACTGAGAAAAATAAGCGGCATCATGATGATCATGGAGAGCTGTGCCACCTGCAAAATACTCTTGGAGACTGCTGCCACAAAAAGTCCTATGCCCGCCGTTGTGAAAATATAAAAGAAGGTCAGCAGCACAAATGCCCAAAAGGAACCGTTCATCGATATATCAAAACTTCCGAAGAGTACAAATCCCACACAAATGATCGTCCCGACCATGATGATGATCACCTGAGAGAAACTCTTGGCAAGAATAGTCAGTTTGGCATCAATAGGCATCAGAAGCATGATATCCCAAGTTCCCTCCTCCTTCTCTTTGACAAAGACCATCGCCGGAAGCAGGATCGAAAGCATCGTGATGACCGAGAGCATTTCACTCAGTGCCATAAAGGTATGGTTGTCTGCATTTTCATTAAAAAGTTTGTGTGATTTAACCGTAACAGGGAAATCGATCTTGCTGAAATCCATAATGATACTCTGCAAATACCCCAGTGTTGTGAAACTCTGACTTGCTGCTGTCGCATCAAGCAACACATTCATTACAGCAGTATTGCCCTGTCTGTAGTCCTTTTCAAAATCTTCATCAAAAAGTATTCCCACCAGGATCTTTTTATTGAAGATCGCATCACTCAATGCTTTTTGGGAAAGAAAACGCTGCGGGGGGACGAACTCGGGACCATGCAAGCGTGAAAGGATCTTCCGGCTGATCCCTCCCCCTGTATGATCCACATACCCTATAGCCACATTACGCGGTTTGATCTGCATTCCCGCACCGGCAATGTAGACATCCAGAGTAAGGGCGTAAAGTACCACTGCAAGCAGTCCCCAGGAGCGTAAAAAACTGATAAGTTCTTTGGCAACGATCGTCCAGAAAACACGCATCATCTCAGCTCCTTTTTCAAAAAAAGTGTTCCCAGCATCAACAATATGAACGCATAGAGGAGAAGTATTCCCAAATAGAGCTGATTGGTCGGAGAATCCAGTCCTTCACCTATGAGAAAGGTATCATAAAGAATGTGATTATAGTACATCACAGGGAACAGATGTGCCATAATATAGGACTCATGGTCCATTGCAGATATAGGAAGGATGATCCCGGAATAGAGAAATCCGGGTAACAACGTAACGATAACGGTCAGCACTACTGCAGCGATCTGTGAGCGGGTAATGATGGAAATAAGCATCCCTATCCCGAGGCTGATCAGTATATAAATCTCTCCGGCAAACCAGTAAAGCGCAAAACTTCCCCGAAAGGGAACCTCAAACAGGTAGGTTGCCCATAGAAAAAGGATAAAGATATTGAGAGAATGCAGAAGAAAGGCCGGTGTCAGCTTTGCAATGATGAACTCATGTTTCCTGATCGGGGAGGCATAGAAATTAAAGATCGTTCCTTTCTCCTTCTCTTTCACAATCAGCAGAGCAGAAAGGATTGCCGGTGCAACCAGAAGTACCAGTCCGATAAGTCCGGGTACCATCGCATTCTCATCCCGCATCGCCTGATTGAAAAGATTGCGGCTGTTGAGTGTGATCATTCCTTTAGGCAGTTTTCCTTCTCCAACCTCGGTTGAAGCCTGGAAAATAACACCCTGTACATAACTCTCCATTGTCGTAGCCCGTGTCGGGAATGCTGCATCCACAAAGAGTCCGATCTCGGTCTTTTGACCATGGATCAGTCTTTTTTCAAAGGAGGAAGGAATAATGAGGATCATATCAGCTTTAGCTTGTTTGATCAGGTGCAACGCTTTGGACTCCTCTATCTTCATCACCGTCGGATCAAAATATATGGAATCCTCGAACTTGGAAGTCAATATCTGTGAGTAATGGCTCTGATCATAGTCCAAAATAACAATTCTGGCATGCGTGACCTCCATACGGATACCATAGCCAAAAAGCAAGAGTATCATTGAAGGCATAAGATAGACCATGATGATAAGACGGGTACGGAAAAGTTCTGTAAGCTCTTTAAGTATATACGCTTTGATCACTCCTGCTCTCATTGGTAATACTCCAAAAATATCTCTTCAAAATTCTTTGCATGGGGATGCTGTCTATAAAGCTCATCTACATATTCATCTGCTACTTTCACTCCTTCTTTCAGCAGTACGACCCTGTCACAGTACTCTGCTTCGCTCATGTAGTGTGTGGTGATCAGAATGGATATCCCCCACTTCACTTTCAGCATCTCCAGTATCTGCCAGAACTGGGCTCTGGCGATCGTATCGACCCCGGAGGTAGGTTCATCCAGGAAAAGAATAACAGGTTCATGCAGCAGCGCTGCAGTAATGGAAAAACGCTGATTGATCCCTAAAGGCAGTTCCCCTGGCAAAGCATCCATATATTGGAGGTACCCCAGTGCAGAAGCATATTTCTCAATACGCCGGAGTGCTGTTTCTGTCCCGATCGCATGCATACGTGCAAAATAGAGCAGGTTTTCCCGTACCGTCATCTCTTTGTAAAGTGCAAAATGCTGACTGACGTAGCCTATCTGTGCTTTGAGTTCGCGCCTGTCATTTCCGCTGAGGATCGGTTTTCCAAGAAGATAGAGCTCTCCCTCATCAATGGGGTAGAGTCCCAACAGCATTTTAATGAAAGTCGTCTTCCCTGCCCCGTTCGCGCCCAATAAACCTACGATCTGGGCACTCTGCAGCTGCATATCGATGTGGTCGTTGGCAACAAAATCGCCAAACTGTTTGGTTAATGCTTTTGCCTCCATCACGACTTTGGGGATCGTAACAGTGCTTTGGCGTTCCCCTATTTCCATAGTAGGCAAAGTATGTTTTTTTTGAAGTGCATTGACAAAGAAAAGTGCGTCCAGTGTCGGTTCGGCATATTTGGCAGCCAGAGGATACAATGCATAACTTCGTTTATCAAAAGAGAAACATACCTTGTCATTATCACAAGATACTTCTTCATAGGTATACTTTCTCACTGAATCAATCAACTCTGGACTGCTTCCGCCGGCAATGATCTCTCCTTCATCAAAAAGGAGGATTTTATCCATTTTGGCTGCCTCCTGCATATATGCCGTACTTACCAGAATGATAGTACCTTCACTGCTGCGAATATCATCAAGGATTTCCCAGAGCTCCATACGGCTTAGCGGATCAACACCTGTAGTCGGCTCATCCAGGATCAATAGTTTTGGGCGGTGTAAAAGAGTACATATAAGTGAAAGTTTCTGCATCATTCCTCCACTAAGCTTGCCTGCTTCACGATCAACAAAATGCAAAAGTCCTGCCATTTGCAGCAGCTTATTTTTATAAGTAAAAAAATCATTATTTTTCTTAAGATTGCGAATGGCCGCAAAAAACTCAAGGTGTTCACCTACTGTAAGAGTCTCATAAAGTACCAGACCGATCCCTTGTGGCATCAGGCCAATATTTTCTTTAATCCTTTCAGCCTCTTTGGGGGAATGATAGTCTGTTCCTTCATAGATGATCTCTCCTTTAAAACGCCCTACACCTGCAATGGCATGCATCAGTGAACTTTTTCCCGCACCGTCCGCACCGATAAATCCGATGATCTCTCCATGCTTTGCTTCAAGAGAAGCATTATTAATGGCGACAATATCCTTGTAGTGCACAGTAACATTTTTGAGTTCAAGATCGAACATCTTCTTCTCCCTTCATCACCAATGCCACAGACGTGACCCAAAAAAGTCCCAGCCCTAATCCTGCGATAACATCACTCAGCCAATGTACATCCAAATAAACCCGTGAAGCAGCAATCATCAACGGCCACATAACACAGGCAAACAACAGTAACAGCCGTAACACAAAAAAGTGCATTCTTTTGGCAAAAATAAAATAAAATGCTGCTGCCATCGCTGCTGCCATCGTAGCATGTCCTGACGGGAAGGCATATCCGGTCACATCTATAAACTCTGAGCTTGGGCGTATACGATGAACGATAGCTTTGGCTAGCGTAAGTACAAGAGCTGCACCACCAATAGAAATACCATAAAACCAAAGATCCCTATACCATTTTTGGTAGACTAAAATAATCATAACTACCGCAGAAAAGACAAGGATGCCCATACGGCCATTCATATTGGTAAGAAATATCATCCATTCATTTAACAGTGGAGTTCTTAGTACATTAATATGGATACTTATCCATTGGTCGATCTTAATGATAAGCTCTTTATCTACGACATCTTCTACCATCTTGGCAAAGAGATAAAGACCAAAAATATTTATCGCTATAAGCAAAGGATACTTTTTGATAAATTGAATCACTTTATCTATCATGTCTAAACCTTATGAATATAAAGGTAATACACAGCAGTATCGTACCGATAAGGGAAAACTCCAAAGCAGTTTTCATACCAAGATGTTCCCATATCAATCCGCATACATACGCTCCCAATGCACCAAAAAGTGCTACACCGGCATAAAAAATGCCATAAACCGACCCCCTGTTATCAGCATCTTGAGCAATAAAAGATCGATTTGAGTTGAATGAGGCTACCATGAAAAGTCCCAAAAATGCATACGCCAACCAGGTAAAAAACGGTTTTTGCACAAGAAGCAAAAATTGTGCCATGATCCCACTGGCATAAGCAAAAAGAAGTACACTTTTTACACCGATCTTATCGATCAAAAGTCCCAGAGGATAACTTACAAGTGTCTGTACTCCGGTTGATACAACAAACAACAACGGAATAAGTGTTATAGAAATCCCTACATTTTCAGCCTGCATAATGAAAAAAGCTTCATTGAAAAGAAAAAAAATGAAAATAAAATAGAAAAAGAGTGACTTCACTACCTCTTTATCCCTATCGGTAAATTGAAAGCGAAGATTATGCAGAGTCTTCTTTTTTTGCACATCCTTAACAAAAAAAGTGACCAATATCAAACCGGTCAACCCAGGAACAAGTGTGGCATAAAAGATATTTCGTATCATGGTTTCATTCTGTCCGAAATACCACAATAGACTAAAAAGGATCAATGTACCGCTTAACTCCCCCGCGATATCCAAAGTCTTATGAAAGCCAAAGGTCTTTCCCAAAGTATCTGCTTTACTGTACTCAGCGATCATTAGATCTTTTGGAGCGGAACGCAGCCCTTTTCCTAACCTTTCAAATGCTTTGAGCATCACAACACTTTTATAACCGTGGGTGATACCGATCAACGGTTTACTCACCGCAGAGAGAGCATATCCTCCCACCATCAGCGGTTTAACTATACCATAACGGTCAGAGATATACCCAGATAGTAAACGCAAAGCATAGGAGACAAACGCAGCAACCGCCACAATGATCCCCAGTTTATCCATTCCTTCATGCAATACAGTGACGATAAAAATAGGTAAAATCGGGTTGATCATGGCTGATGCCATATCAGTAAAAAAGCTTACCCAGCCCAATATTACTATATTTTTATCGATATTTTTCATAACACAGGCAACTCATCCAATGAATCAGGCAAACCTTTTCCATCCATAGAAACCACACCGATCGCAGGAATACCCAACTTCAGCAGCGGATCTACCTTGATAGGTTTGAGATGCACAGCATAAACACGCTGTATACGGTCACTTCGAACACTTACCTCTTTGGGAGTAAATTCCGCTCTTTGAGCTATATTGACAACTTTTGCTGCCATCGGTCTATCCGGATAGGCATCCAGAAAGATCACCGCTTTATCACCTAATTTTATCTTGCCGTTTTGTATCGTATCGACAAAGATCTTCAGGTAGAGAGAATGGGGATCGATCAGCGTTGCCACCGGCATCCCTGTACCGATCACTTCTCCCTCATTGGCGATTTTCTCTACTGTATAGCCGTCAACAGGTGACTTGAGAGTCAACTCTGAGAGCATCGCATCCACCTGTGCTTTGGAGGCTTCAAGTGCTTTGATTTCTGCTTCAAACCCAGCGATCCCCGCTTTGATGGAAAGAAGTTTTTTCTGTGAAGCCTCTGCTTCTTTTAAACCTATTTGAGCGATACTGATCGTTTCTTTAACTTGGGAAAGCTGTGCCTTTAGAGCATCGAGTTTATCTCCCTGGTTATCCATCTTCAATTTAGATAATTCCAAAGTATGCTTATCTATTGCTTTGCTGTCAAAAAGAAAACGTGAACGTTTATAGTCTCTTTGCGCCTGTGCAAGCAGGCTCTCTTGGACACTGATACCCTTTTGCAATGCTTTAAGTTGCGCGTGTGCAAAATTAAGTTGAGCCTGTGCTTTTTTCACTGCCAAAGGAATGGTCTTCTGGGTTATTTGCGCTTCTATCTTCTTGGCTTTAAGTGCTTTTCTCTGTGCATCTATCTGTGCCTCTATCTGCGCTTTTTGTGCCTCCTGCTCTTTACTGTCAAGTTGTGCAAGGATCATCCCTCTTTTGACTATGACACCATCATCAACCACTATTTTGGAAACCCTGCCGGGATATTTGGTATTGAGATTAATCAGATCCCCATCAATCCGCCCTGTCCCCTGCACCAGATTTTCAGGAAGTAACTTAGGATGTAGCTTAGCATAGATCATCATCCCCGCTATCAGAAATAAAACAACAACAACCAATCCCAGCCAGTATTTTTTGACGATCTGCATTTTAGCTCCTCGCTATTGTTTAATTCTATCATATTCTTCTCTTTTTCTAAACCATTTCATAAAAGATTTATCTTTCGGGAAAAATATCATATCTCTAGCGGACACCGTTTTGCTTTTGCTCTAAGCCAGTTATTACCGAACCAATAAATAGTCTGAATTTTGATGCAAGTGATTTCGTTCATAGACAAGGCGGA
>CAJXJN010000038.1 GCA_913055205.1 uncultured Sulfurovum sp.
TTGTCAGTCCTTGATAGTATTTTATCAGACTGACACGAAATTTCTAACACTCCCAAAATACTCTTTATATAGTTGTTGTTCTTAATATTCTCAGCTTATTTACGATCATTAACATTTAGGAACAATACCGTCTTTTGCATATTTTACAGCAAAATCATTCACATGTTCCCACCATGAAGGTTTAATGTTTTCAAGTTTCAAGCGTGGACAAATCTTTTTTACTTCTTGCGGGAATTCTCCCTTCTCATAAATCTCTTTCCATTCTGCCTGTGTATGGTTTCTGGCAAAACGAACTCCCGAAAAACCACACTTCTTGCGAAACTTCTTTTTAAAAAGTCTTTGACCCTTCTTTGTATTTGCAGGTACTTCTGTAGGTAAAGTCACCATGATAAAAGAAGAGAGCATCAAAACTGACAATATTTTTTTCATTGAAACTCTTTTTGCAAAAAATCATCGACCAAATAGTTAAAATAAAGTTGAGCCTAACATCTATTTGATCATTTGAATATTCTTTTCAAAATACTCAAAAAATTTAATAGGGTATTTCTATCTATTTTACTCCCTTCTTTATATTTTACACGCTGAAGAAATATACAAAAAATACAAAATTAACAAGAAAGTGCCTTATAAATCGTATTAGCTACTTCATCAGTATAAATATTTAAATTTTCTTCTAAAACATTTTCACCATTTAAAAAAGTCATAGCACCTAATATTCCAGTTATTAAAGAAAATGCTACATAGAAATCTCTCTCTTTAAACTCACCATACTCTACCCCTGTAGTTATAAGCCTTTCAATTTCATCAATAAACTCTTTTGCAAGAGAAAAACCACAATCTTCTTCATCACAAAAAAGTTCTCTATTAGATAAATAAACTCTAAAGAAGTATTCGATCATTTCTGGATTTTTTTGAATAAAAACAAAGTAAACACTAACAAATTGACGGATTTTTTCTTTTTGAGACATATCTCCATTATTAATATATCTTAATTCAGCAGCTAATTTTTCCGTAACAAATTTTATTGATGCTTTTGCTAAACTTTTTTTTGAAGGGAAATAGTTGTAAATATTTCCAACACTGACACCCATATTGTTTGAAATTTCAGATATAGTAGTATTATAAAAACCTTTTTTTGAAAAAAGTTTCAATGCAGATAGTATTATCGTATTCTTTTTTTTAAATTTTTTTCTCATATATTTAAATTTCTTTCTTAATAAATTTTAAAATATTTACACTCTTTTATCAAAGATCATAGATATTTAATTGATATATTTGCCTCTTGTTTGAGTTTTTTAATCGTATCACTAGCCCATTGTTTAACTTTTTGCTGCATAAACTCATTTTCTACTTTTGATTTAACTAATTCAAATCTACTATTAAATTTTGCTATATCATTTAAAATATAAAAAATTTGATAACCAAACTCTGTTTTTATAGGCTCTTGTGAATATTCCGATTTTTTTAGATCTTTTAAGAGAGGTTTTAATTGATCATTTAATTGTTCTGTAGGAATCTTGCCAAAGTATCCATTTTTAGATGCGGAAGGTGCTAATGAATATTTTTGGGCCAATGCTCTAAAAGTCTCTAGTTTATTCTTTGATTTAGCCAACTCATCAATAATAGTATTTGCTTTGTTTTGATCTTCAACAACTATTGTCAAAAGTTCTTTCATAGCAGGTGTATCATATTTATATTTATTCAATTCATAATACTCTTTGAGCTCTTTCTGTGTTAAAGCAGCTTTAATTTTATCCGCTTGTTCATTTACAAGAAAATCAAATGCCAATAAACCTTTTTTACTATAGAGTTGTTCTTCTGTATATCCTTTTATTTTAGCATCTTTTTTTAATATATTTGCCAGAAATTTTTCTTCCTCTTTTTTATCTTTTAGATCACTATTCATTTGCAGTACATGTTTTAAGGTTTTTTTAAATTCTTCAGATTCACTTATTGGTGTTGACAAAGCATAATCACTGGCAAGCCTTTTCTCAATGAGTCTATTTATAATTTTTTTCTGTAATGCTCTGTCCATACTTTTAAAATTTTTTGGAGCAACCTCTGTTGTAATATTTTGTCCATTCACTACAGCCAGCACCTCAGAAGCCATTGATAGTGTCGAAGCACACAACAGTAACAGTGCTGCTTTTAATAATGTATTCATTTTATCCCTTTTTCTTTGTCATATATTTTATATAAAATAAAGCTATTTATCCTATATGAAACATATTTCTATTAAACCCGAATTATGCAATAGAAATCATAAAACCAGTACAAGCACTTTGCACTATTTTCATAATCCTATTGCATAATTCGGGTTAAAAAATGAAGAGAAAAAACTTCTCTTCATTAAGATCAAAGCGAATTACTCTTCGATTTTTCCTGTTTCAATTCTTTTTTTGTAGATAGCTTCCAACTCTCTGATATCTTGTTGTAACTCAAATACACCATGCCAGTGAGCATAATCCGGAGCACCCATCAGAGCACCTTGTCTCATCCTTCTGCCTTGGTGATGCCATAAGTGATACCAGGTTTTAAATGCTTTATCAGACCATTTATCTTTTTTCATAAGACCTTTTTCAGTCAACTCATCAATCATTTTTTTAGCATCTTTAGCATAAGTATTATATAACTCTACATGCTTGTCAGCCATTTTGAAGAAGTTTTTAGTATGTGTACTAACATGACAAGATTTACATACTTGTTCCATCTCCGCTCTACCTGCTTTACTACCTTCTGGATGTCCGGCAAGTGCATTACCTTTAGTGATTTTACCAGATTCCATATAATCAGTTGCGGCAGTTTCATACCCACCATCTCTCAGTTTAGAAATCGGAGCCCAAATATTCCACTTAAGTCTCTTACTTACATTGTGTGTAGATTTAAGATTTCCGATACCGCTCATATGGCATGTTGCACATGTAGGAGCTCTGTAATCACCCGGTTCCCAAGCATCCGGAGCACTATCATATTTCCATTCGTTACCTTCTGCATTGAAGATATGTCCATGCATTGAATTATTGTATATCTCAATATCCGGATGATCCGGTCCTAAGTGACACGATGCACATGCAGCCGGTTTTCTTGCCTCTTCAATTGAAAATTTATGTCCGGAGTGACAAGATTTACAGTTACCGACACCACCATCTGGATAAACATTGCCTATACCATAGTTCGGCCAGGTCTCAGCAGTTGGTCTTCCATCTTTCACTTCAATAATGGAACCATGA
Organism: uncultured Sulfurovum sp.; assembly: GCA_913055205.1. Lineage (GTDB taxonomy): Bacteria > Campylobacterota > Campylobacteria > Campylobacterales > Sulfurovaceae > Sulfurovum. The sequence continues at coordinate 3,231 of CAJXJN010000038.1, forward strand.
CACTGCATACAACCAGTAGCTTCAGGAGAATCTTTTAGATCAGGATGATTTCTTCCCTCAAATTGATGCATAAGTGCTTGCATACCGCCTTTTGCTCTAACTTGTAAAGCAGCTCTTGCGTGTCCGCTTTGATGGAACTCTTCTACCTCATTTGGATGACATCTTGCACAGGTTTTAGGACTTACTAATACCGAAATATAAGTATCTGTACCTTTTATCCCATCACAGTTTTGTCCAGCCATAGGATTGTCTTTTTTAACACTATGACAATCTATACAACTCACACCTACATGACCATGACGACTCTCTTTCCAATCATTTACATGACCTGGGCTAGTTTTAGCATGACACTCAACACAACTTTTTCCAAGCTCAGACAGATCCCTATCAACCTTGAGTGTTTTTACATTTGATATATCTCCAATATTAGCAGCAATCAGTAAACCTGATGTCGCTAAGATTGTTAACACAGACTTTTTTAACATTTTATTTCTCCTTTATTGAATTTGACATATGTTGTTCAGGTAAGTATCTACCTAAATTTTTATGTCCGACATTTTCATGACAACTGACACATTTTTTATCTGTCTTTCCAGCAAAATATGCCCGGTGTCCTTTAAATGACTTGAGATTAGACATAGTTGCTTCTTTTAGGTTCGTATGACATGCAAGACATGCACTGTCATAGACAAAGTGTTCTCTATGTTTTCTCTTCTCTTCCCAATCAATTTTATCTAGGTCATAAAAATTTTGAGCATAGATATCATGAAAACCTGTTTGAATTTTGGTCACCAGATAACTTGCTACAGAATCATGAGGCAGATGACAATCTACACACTTTACTTCCATACCATGTTTACCTGCGCCACCGTGAACATCCATCTTGTATGCATCCACCATAGGTTTCATAGTGTGACACATTCCACAAAAGTTTTTATCACTTGTTTCATGTACGGCTACAGAACTTATAAAAGCCAATAAAAGTCCTATAACAATACCAACAGTGACTATAACAATTGGAAATTCAAATTCAGTTTTTTTATATTCTTTCCCCATTGTTTACTCCTCTATATCCATTAACTACCCCCTTAATATTTTCTGAAACATTAAAAGTAATTGCCGCATTGTATATCAATATAAAATATATTCCTCTTAAGTTTACTGAATGGTCATTCAGTAAACTATAGATTGCTATTAAACTCTCTCAGCATAGCAAGTGCGGCTCTTCTACCATCTGCCGCTGCTGTTACCGCAAGATCCGCTCCTCTAACAGCATCTCCACCTGCATAAATTCTTGCATTTGAAGTCCTTTTTTCTTCATCTACAATGATGTCTCCCCATTTCCCTGTATTGATTTGTGCATCGTCATACCAAGGTAATTCAACGTTATCAAAACCAAGTGCCAATATAATTACATCACACTCTAAGGTAAAATCGCTGTCTTCTATGATTTCAAGTTTTCTTCTTCCGCTCTCATCAGGTTCACCTAGTTGTGTTCTTTGACAGATCAATCCTTTTACATGTCTGCCTTTATCAATCACAACCTCTTTAGGAGCGGTATAAAATTCAAAAATAACCCCTTCTTCTTTAGCGTTGATAACTTCTTTAGCAGAACCAGGCATATTTGCTTCGTCCCTTCTGTAAGCACATCGAACCGATTTTGCCTTCATTCTTACGGAAGTTCTGACAGCATCCATAGCAGAATCCCCACCTCCAATGACTACAACATGCTTGTCTTCTAAAATGGTCTCGTAAAAATCTTCAAATACTCTTTTTTGTGCATGTTTTAAAATATCCATAACATGATACACACCGTGCGCATCTTCATTTTTCATCCTGGCACCTCTACTGCCTGGCGCTCCAAGACCTACAAAAATAGCATCATAGTCATCCAGCATTCTTTTTAGTTGTTCAGAGCTTTTTATTTCACTATTTAAATGAAGATTCATACCTGCTTCTTGCATCCAGTTAAACCGTCTTAAAATCACATCTTTTTTGATCTTGAAGTTGGGAATACCATAAGTGAGAAGTCCTCCAGGTCTGTCGGATTTCTCAAACATATCTACTTCAACACCTCCTCTAAGCAGGAAAGTTGCACAACTCATACCGGCAGGCCCACTTCCTATCACTGCAACTCTTTTGCCGTTTTTTTGTCTGTTTTCTCCATAATCAGGCTTAAGTCCCATTTTAAAAGCCTGTTCATTCAAATAAACCTCAATAGCTCCAATGGATACACTCCCACTCTCTGTTTTTGCTATAGTACACCCACCTTGACAAAGTACATCATGAGGACATACCATCCCCAGAATTTCAGGGAAAGGGGAAATTTCATTGCTTGCTTCAAATGCCCCCTTTATATCTCCCTCTTTTACTTTTTCTATCCAGATCGGAATTTTATTTTCCAATGGACAACCGGTTCTACAAAAACTAAACTCACCATCCATACCTTTTAACAGGTCAACAGGACATTTAATACATCTTAGTGATTGTGTATCTGCTTCATCCTTGCTAAAGAGATGGTATGTTGGATAAAAATCAACCACCCTTTGTTCAGCTTCTCTCTTTCGAGGTGTCTCTTTTTTTATTTTTAGATACTGCTTCTTCTCATTCATTTTTCTTCCTTCAGTTCTATATAATCTATATGCATCTCCTGTCCCGTTAAAACCTCCGTATTCCCACCCTTGCAATGAGGACAAAAAAAGTTAAAACTGTCAACGATATCTTCTTTTCCACAATCTTTACAAACGATCGTTATATCGATCAAATGCATCTCCATCGTTGCATCTTGGCAGGTAGTCTCCTCTTTAAATACATTAAAACTCTCCTTTAGAAAATGGGGTTCAATGCCGCTCATCTTTCCAATTTTAACAACTACTTTATCAACCTGCTTACCCTTGGCATGTTTCTCGCAAAGGTCAAGCATCGATTGGACAATAGAATATTCATGCATCTTCGTTAGCTTCTTATAGCCTGAATTTGCTCAAACTGTTTGTAGTCGATCAAGCTTATCGCATCAGTCGGACAGATATTGATACAGGCTTGTTTTCCATTTTCTCCTCCACACAGGTCACATGTAAGCGCTACCATTTGACTCACAGGAGCATCCGGTTTTATGTTGGCTGCCATCACTACTGCACCATAAGGACAGACCATATCACAGCTTTGACAACCTATACAGTCATCTTCATAGTATTTGACAAAGTCATCTTCAAACTTAATGATATCAACAGGACACCCTTCAAGACAGGGAGCATCAGGACACTGCATACACTGCATAGGCGCTGTTTTACCCTCTACTTTAATCACTCTGTTTCTTGAAGGTACTATTGCCTCACCATTTAATGCCATCTTGTAAACAGTATCGATATCCAATCCCATATGGCTGGCAGAACAGGCCAATTCACAATTGATACAGCCTATGCACTTGTCGGGATCTGCATATATAAATCTATTATTTCTCATTAATCTCTCCTATCTTTCTGTACAAGATATACAAGGGTCAATACTATTGAGTATCATGGTTACATTGTCGACCTTATCACCCAGGATCATCACTTTTAAAGCTTCCCAGTTTGTAAAAGTAGGGACTTTCCATTTCATTCTCACCGGTTTTTGAGAACCGTCAGTTTTTAGATAATAAATAAGCTCTCCTCTTGGTGCCTCCACTCTGACAACAGCTTCGCCTGCCGGGATATGTGGCCTCTTCTCCACATAGGTATCGCCCTCCGGAAGATTTGCTACAACCTCTTTTATCATTCTAATAGCTTCAACAATGTCTCCAAATCTAGCCATAGCTCTGGAGTGGACATCACAACCATCCCTTAAAGTGACTTTCGGTTTAAGTTCACCATAAAGAGAATAGGGAGCTACAACCCTTACATCATTGTTGATACCGCTTCCTCTCGCAACAGGTCCTGTTACTCCTAGCTCTAAAGCATCTTCATATGGCAATACACCCACACCAATCGTTTTGGCTCTTATGCTTTCATCGTTTTCGTATCTGTCTTGAAGCGCATTTACTTTTGGTTCTACAAGTGCGATCGTTTCTAAAATAAGTTTGATTTTCTCCTCATTTAAATCATACTTGACTCCCGTAAGTTGATTTGCACTCATATCCATTCTGTTTCCCCAGATTATCTCTTTAAGATCTTGCATGTGCTCTCTGGCATCCATCGTATCTTTCATCAGTTCATGATGATGGGCCAAATGTGTCAGCATAGCAAGATTAAACAGGTCTGAAGCCACTCTTTTTACTTCATCTGCAATGACTCTCAATGCTTCAGCACGTGGAGGTACTTTGACTCCGGAGATCTTTTCTACAGCCAAAGCATAGGCAAAAGGGTGGTTATTTGAACACAAGGAACAAACTCTCTCCGTCAAAATAAGATTTTGCATAAAGTTCTTTTGTGTTACAAGAGACTCCATCCCTCTGTGAATAAACCCATTAATGATTTCTACATGCGTTACTGTCCTGTTTTCATCAGCAACAAGCTTAAAATAGACAGACTCTTCCAATTCGGGATGAAATGGTCCTATAGTGATTTTTTCTTTCATTGTTTTACTTCCTTGTTTACATTTTCCCAAAGTACATCAGTTTCACTCACACCTAACTGCATTTTAGAGAGAGATATATATTCATTTAAAACCCCTTTGGCTAGACTGTAATCCAGGAATAGTCTATCTTTATCAGGATGTCCGATCGGCTCAACACCATACATCTCTCTTATCTCTCTTTCTGCCCAGTTTGCACTAGGAAGGATAGGGGTAATAGAAAAAATACTCTGGTCTTCTGTCTCAAGTTGCAGATTGATGATCAATCCCTCAATATCAAAATGATAAATAACAGTATGTGTTCCATCGATATTTTTATAGGCAGTAGCAACAATACATCTGCCTTTATAGGCTTTAACAGCTTTAGCAACAGATTCAGAATCTCTTTTATTACTTAAAATTATCCAAGCAGAAGCATTTCCGTAGCTGTCTTTATCCTCTTTTAGTTCATATCCTGATGATATTTTGCTTTTTATTGCATTATTAAACTCTTCAATTTTCATGCATACATCCTTTTAAAATTTGCTTCTTTTCTACATTTTGGACAAATTTTTTCATTTAGTTTCGTTACATCATCATGGGTATAGGCTTTACTTAAAAGCCCTTTTGAAGGAGGCATATACCTATCTCCACAACTAGAACATTTTTTATAATCTATATAGCCAACATTTACATCACTGAATTTTTCACTTTGAAGTTTTGCCGTATCAAAGCTGTTAGTAGAGAAAATTGCACCGGTTGGACAAAAATAAGCACAGTTTCCACAGAAGCAACAACTGTTATGCCAAATTTTATGAACAAACCATCCATCGCCTGTCGAAGATATCTCAATGGCATTTGACGGACAGACTATCTCGCATGTTCTGCATGCTGTGCAGTTCTCCTCATTGAGCGACATTCTTCCTCGAAAGCTATCTGGTGCTGAAAAGTCTTTAAAGATGGTATCAATCGCTTTTGGTGTTGCTTCACCATTCATTTTCTGCTCTAATACCTTAATACCTTTGGCAATACCTTCGGCAATGGATTGAGGTCTGGGAGGACAACCTGCTACATTGACATCCACTTCAACAAATTTGTCAATAGGTCCATTAATGGCATAAGAGTCTCTAAAAATTCCACAACTCACAGAACAGGTTCCAATTCCGACAACAACAAAAGGTTTTTTTAATTTTGTTAAAGTATTTTTTAAAAATGACTCACTTCTAGCGGTCAAAGGACCCGTAATTACCAATAAATTAGCATCTTTTACATCATTTACCAATTCTACACCCAAGGTTTCAAGCTGAAACTTATCTACAAAGGCCGTGGCTACAAATTCAACATCACAACCATTACAACTCCCTGTATTTATCCTAAACAGTTTGGGAATAACTTCACTCATAATAAGTCCTCACAATCACATAATTTAGCACCAAGTGCTTCTACCAAATCCTCAAAAAAACATCCACCTTCTTTATGATAATCATCATAAAATTCTATAAATACCTCTCCATAATTATTCATTTTACGAATAGAAATATCAGGTGCAACCCTATGTCTGTGAGATAATTCATCTGCTTTGGATAATATTCTCTCTTTTTGTTTTTCATTAAAAAAAACTAAAACAATTCCATGACATCTTCCCTCAGATTCACAATACATTCGTATGCATGTTTCATTCACATCTACCTCCTTTGTTTTTTAATTTAAACTTAAGATTATCAAATAATGAATTAAAAATTTGTTATATTGAATGAATGCTCGTTCAATACAATTTTTATCCTCCCTAAGGTATGCATATCTTATTACCGTACCAACAAATAGTTTGAAATTTTGAGAGAACGAGAAGGGGTGAGATGTGAGTAGAGAAATTTGTAGGACTCCCCGTAGGGAATTCAAAAATTTATCTGCTCGCAGGTCGCCCCTTCTCGTTCTCCCCGAAG
>CAJXJN010000039.1 GCA_913055205.1 uncultured Sulfurovum sp.
ATTTGGGTGAGGCTGAAGCCTTCACTTCCGAGGTACCTAGTTCTTTCACAGTCTCGGGAGAGGTGGAACGAGGGCAAATAGATTATAATTACCACCTAGCGATGGATTTGGAGTAGTGATGGATTTAGATTGTAGTATGCATTCCCACGCAGAGCATGGGAACGAGAGTTTTAGTTATGACACTATTATCATTGGAGCAGGGATAGCAGGGTGTTGTGCTGCTTTTGCCTTGCAGCAAAAAGGTCAAAAAATCCTTTTGGTCGATAGAAGTGGTGTACCTGCAAGCGGAGGCTCCGGTGCTGCCGGTGCTTTTGTCTCTCCCAAGATCGGGAAGGGGTCTCCTCTTCAAACACTTACGAATGAAGCCTATGAGTATGCAAAAGATTTTTACTTAAAACACTTTCCGAAATATTTTCATCAAACAGGAGTGATACGCATCCCCAAAGATGCAGAGGATGCTGAAAAATTTCATTTATATGAGGAGTTCAATAACTCCCAATACAGATGGGTAAGCAAAGAGGAGCTTGAGACTCTTGGCATTAAAAACAGTGAGAATAGTTTTTTCTTTGAAGGAGCAGGGGTGTGCGATGCACCTGTGATGTGCAGAGCCATCTGGGAGCAGGTACCTTTTGAGCAGTTTGAGGTAGATAAACTTAAATACGATGGCACACAGTGGCATCTCCTCAATGCTCAATGCTCAATGCTCAACGCTAAGCATATAGTGCTTTCCACCGGCTATCAAAATGCTCTCTTTGATATGCGATACATGGGGGTGAAAGGTACCTGGGGATCTCGAGGGGATTATAGTAGTGCATTGGACTTAAAGGTAAGTATGCATAAGAGTATCTCTGTCTCGGCAAATATAAACGGCATTATCAAAATAGGTGCAACGCATGTGAAGTCCAAAGAGCCTTGTATGGTATGTGATGGCGAGCCGCTTAAGGCATTGCTTGAAACAGCTTCACAGATGGTAGATACGAGTGATCTTGTGCTTAAAGAGACGTTTTGCGGGATGCGTTCAGGCTCTAAGGACTACTTTCCGCTTGTAGGCAAGGTAATGGATGTACCTTTTATGTTGGAGGAATACCCCACCATCACAAGGGGAGCAAAGCCTCCACTTAAACATATAGACAACCTTTTCATCTGTAATGGTCTGGGAGGAAGAGGGTTTGTCTTTGCTCCGTTGATGGCTGAGTGGTTGGCTGAATGTATTGTGGAGGGGAAAGAGATGGATGTTCGGGTAAGTCCTGATAGATTGTTTTTGAAGTGGTGTAGGAAATCTACTGATTTAAAACACTAATGTAGGGGACGATCCCCGTGTCGTCCCGTGGATGCTAATCTGTCTTGAAAGCATGGCAACCACAAGGGATTGCCCCTACGCATTAAATTCCCACTTCTCCCACTCAGGTTCCTGCGAAACATGAGGAAATCCATCCAGTATCTCCTGGGGTTGAAACTTTGGTTTATAGGCGAAAGCTTTACAGCCGTCTACCCAGTACCCCAGATAGATCCAAGGTAGTTCAAGGATCTTGGCTAACTTTATTTGATAAAGTAGTGAGTATGTACCTAGTGAAAGGTTTGGATAGTCAGGATCATAATAGAAGTAGATGGAACTGATACCGTCATCAAGTATGTCGATGAGGTCAACACCTACAAGTTTCCCGTCTATAATATAGAGTACCTCTTTCCCAAAATCATGTGCCCCATCTACAAAGTTCTCATGATACTCTCTTTGAGAGATATTACGATGATTCCAACCATCTTTTTTGTGTTTGAATGCATGGTATTTGTTGTAAAGGTCTATATGTGCTATGGTCAGTGTAGGCTTTTGAACAATGATCTGTGTCTCTTTATTACGTTTGACAGCCTTTTTTTGTGACTTGCTATAGTGATAATTGTTAACATCTATACGAAGGCTTTTACACTCATTGCATCCATTGCAGATAGGATGAAAGAAATACTTGCCAAAACGTCTCCATCCTCTTGCTATCACAGCAGTAGCAAACTGTTTACTGGCTTTAGCCACATACTTGTAGTTCATACGTACTTTATTGTCAGGGATATAGGCACAGTTGTAATCCAGCATGGAAAAGTCTGTTGATGGCGGATTGAGTAGATCTAGTTCTTCATTCATAATCGCGATTATACTGAAAATATTGTAAAATTCATAAAAAAAGGTATTATTTGTTCCTTTATCAACCTACAAGTGGCTACTGTTACAATAGTGACTCTATTTTTTTGTATGATTTTATCTCTGCGTTCAAACCCAAAGGAAAACTGCTTGATGTTGGTTGCGGTGTGGGTATCATCTCTCTGCTGTTGAGCCGTGACTTCAATATTGAAACAACGATTATTGATAAGCAGGAAAAGATGTTGAACTATGCAAAGCATAATTACGCCATCAATCACTTGGAAGTGAAGAGTCATCTGGGAGATTTTACAGAGATGGAGACAGAAGAGAAATTTGATTTTATCGTCTCCAATCCTCCTTTTTATGATTCACGGGTCACGCAAAGTGAAAATACGCATCTCAATATTGCACGTTATGCACACCATTTGCCCATTGCAGATTTTATCGCTAAAGTAAAGCAACTGCTGAAGCCCAGAGGATGGTTCATCTTCTGTTATGATGCAAAGCAGATAGATCTGCTCTTGCATCATTTGAAAATAAATGGTATAAATCCTGAGAAGATACAGTTCGTACACTCAAAACTTGACAGAGAATCAAAGCTGGTCATGATAGCTGCACGGATGAACTCCAAATCTATGACACAGATACTGCCACCGTTTGTGGTATTTGATGATGACAGTATCTATAGAGAAAAGGCAATGAAAGCGTTTGAAAAAGCAAATACAAACAGTATTAAAGGTGACTATTAACAATGGAACTGATGGAACAAGAGGGCTATAATTATAAATTTAAACCAAGTGAATGTGAAGCCTGCGGAGGGCACTGTTGTACGGGAGAGAGCGGTTATATCTGGGCAAAATATGCAGAGATAGAGAAGATGGCGGAGTTTGTTAACCTAAGTATAGAAGATTTTGCTACAATGTATTTAAGAAAAGTAAAACATCGTTATTCGCTTGTAGAGAAAAAGCTTGCTGAAGACAACTTTGCATGTGTATTTTTCGATGAGTCTATGAAACGCTGTTCCATCTATCCTGTACGGCCTTTGCAGTGCCGTACTTTTCCATTTTGGGAACAGTTTAAAAATGATGAAGAAGAGGTAAGAAAAGAGTGTCCTGGAATCGTATAGTTTATTCTTTCATCACTGTACTTGTCTTCGGTATGGGGATAGCACATGCCAAAGAACTGAATGTCATCAGTGAAGATGAAATGATCATTCGGGGTCTTTTGTATGATGAATATAAAGCATTTGATCTTAGCAGAGCAGTATATGGAAAACTATATGATACGACGGGAGCAAAAGAATATCTCTTTAAAGAAGTGACTTCAGCATTATTCGGTAAAACGCATATTAATGAGAGTATCAAAAGATTAAAGTTGTGGGATGAAAAACATCCCGGTACATTGGAAGTCAAGCGTCTGTTGATTCCTCTCTATCTTACGGCACAGCAGCTTGGAGAAGCTAAGAATGAAGCAGAACAGCTTCTTGAAAGATCCAATAAAGCGATGGACCTTGAACTGGCATCACATCCTTTTCTTTATTCAGGAGAATTTAAAAGAGCATTAAATCTTTTGGGTAAAGTATATGAAAAAACATTCAGTGAAAATGTACTTTTACGTATGGTCGTTATTATGGATGAATATACCAATGAACGAAGCAAGGCCATACAACTTTTAGAGACACACTATCGTATGAATGCCGTCAGCAACAATGTCTATTTCAAGCTGTTGACACTTTATGCAAAAGAGAATAATGCAGATGGCCTCATAGAAATATATAAAATACTTTATGCACAGGAAAAAGATGAAAAATATCTTGAAAAGATCATTCAGGCATATGCCTATAAACAGGATATTAATGCGGCTATCAGTTTTTTAGAGAAAAATAAAGCAGGAGAGAGTATTCTTTATGAGCTTTATAAAAGAAAAAAACTTTTTGATAAAGCATTTCTGCTTACAGACCGTCTGTATGCAGAAAAAAAAGATCCAAAATGGATAGCAGAAAAAGCGATACTTCTCTTTGAAAAATCTGAAGATAAGAATGATAAGAAAATGATCAATGAGGTCATAGGATATTTTGAAAAAGCGATTGATCTGGGTGTGGATGACAGTATCTATCTTAACTATTACGGGTATACACTGATAGATAAGAATATAGATGTAGAAAAAGGGATCAAGATCATTGAAGATGCTTTAAAGCAACAGCCTGACAATACCTATTATCTTGATTCATTGGCTTGGGGTTACTATAAACAAAAAGCTTGTGATAAAGCGTATAAAATGATGCAAAAAGTTGTAGAGGAAGAGGGGCTTAACGAAGCAGAGATCATAGAACACTGGGATGCCATCCAAAAGTGTAAATAAGATATAATACGCGAAAATATAAAATAGCCGTCATTCCCGACTACGATAGGGAATCTGGAATTTAAACTACAGAGAATATCAAAGAGATACTGTATTTAAAACTCTAGAACCCGTATACCCTGAGGAAATACCCTTGGAGTTCAAGTACGGGGATGACAGATAAAAGGTAAAGACTTGGCTCAGATATTAGATGAAATTATCAAAAAAACCAGAGAAGATTTAGAGAAGCGGAAAGTTGATTATCCGGTAGAGTGGTTAGGTCGTTCACTTGCTTTCAATCCTTTCGTACCTAAAGATGTACAGAGTGCGTTACGCTCGACAGAAGAGAATCCTTATCGTATCATCGCTGAAATAAAAAAAGCAAGTCCGAGTAAAGGGGTGATACGTGAAGATTTTGACCCTATGGAGATAGCACAAGCCTATGAAAGAGGTGGTGCAGATTCACTTTCCATACTTACAGAACCTCACTTCTTCCAAGGTGACAAAGAGTATTTGGGAATGGTACGTCGTTATGTGAGTATCCCCCTGCTTAGAAAAGATTTTATCGTAGATAAGTATCAGATAGTAGAGGCATTGGCATTTGGTGCAGACTACATTTTGCTTATCGCAAAGGCACTCTCTCGTAAAGAGCTGAAAGAGCTTTATAATTATGCGCTGCATTTAGGTCTTGAAGTACTTGTTGAGGTACACGATAAAGCTGATCTTATTAAAGCGATATTTGCAGGGGCTACTATCATCGGTATCAACCACCGGAACCTTGAGACTTTTGAGATGGATATGCGTTTAACTGAAAAACTCATCCCTCTTATTCCAAATGGAAAGATCATTGTAGCTGAGAGTGGTATTACTGATCATGAAACTGTTGTTGAACTCTCGAAAATGGGAGCAGATGCATTTTTAGTGGGTGAGCATTTTATGAGACAGGATGATATTACTGCGGCAATTAGAGAATTGAAGTACGGGAAGTAAACTAATTCTGTCATCCCCGGGTCAAGCCCGAGGATAACGAGGCAAGAGAGTTACGAAAGTAACTTCTTTACCATAACATTGATACGTCCACCATCTGCACGGCTACCGATGGCACCTTTGGCAGCACCCATCACTTTACCCATATCTTTCATACTTTCAGCTCCAACAGAAACGATAACCTCTTTAAGTACAGACTCCAACTCTGCATCATCCATAGGTTCCGGCAAGTAGGTTTTTACAAGGGCAAGTTCAGCTTCTTCTTTTTCTACAAGGTCATCACGTCCTGCTTCTTTGAACTGAGCCATAGCATCTTCACGCTGCTTGGCATATTTCATCAAGATCGCTTCAATATCTGCATCACTTACATCTCTACGTTCATCTACCTCTATCTGTTTAATAGCTGCCTGAATATTTCTAAGTGTATCTCTTTTTACCGTCTCTTTGGCTCTCATCGCATCTTTGATGTCATTTTTGATCTGTTCTTTTAGGCTCATTGTATATATCCGTTTCCTGGGTTTTTAGTTTAATAGGATTATACTATAATCCTACTATGATAATTACAATAAAAGAAAAACAATTCGACACGGCCAAGATCACACAGCTTTATCCTGCAGCTGTAGTGAAAACAGGATTTGAGGATGAAACGACACAGGTGAGTCTGGAATGGCTGGATGTAGAGGCGAAGGGAAAGGTGGAAGTGGTAGGTTTTGGTATTTTCATTCATTTGGGTGAAGAAGAGAAACATACGTTTATGTTTGATACCAAAGAAGAGATGGATGAAGAGATAGGGCAGATCGCTTTACAGTTAAACTAAAGAAGCTTTGATATGACAAAATACGATAAGTCGCATGCGCTCTTTGCTGAAGAGAACACAGTGTTGGCAATCTCAAGTAAAAAGGTGCTTTAATACATGTTTTTATTTGAGGCATAAAATGGGCTTTGCTTCTTATACGCTCTTTTCAAAGGAAAGAGATGGATGAAGCAGTGGGACACATAGCATCCCGGTTAAAATAAATTACTTCTTTTCAAAATCCAAAGAAGCAGAGTTGATGCAGTAACGCTGATAGGTTGGTGCAGGTCCGTCCGGGAATAGATGCCCCAAGTGTGATCCGCATGCTGCACAGCGTACTTCTATACGTACCATACCATGGGATTCATCTCTTATCTCTTCAATACATGCTTCATTTACGGGTGCAAAATAGCTTGGCCATCCTGTACCGGAATCAAATTTCGTTTCTGAAGTAAAAAGCGGTGTCTTACAGCATTTGCAGCTGTATATCCCTTCAGCTTTATTGTCCCAGAATTCATTTTGGAAAGGGGCTTCTGTTCCGTGATTCAAGCAGACATTATACTCCATCGGCGTAAGTTCTTTTTGTAATTTCTCTCTATCTAATTCTATTTTATAAGCCATAATAATCCTTTTGTGTTTTTTGCTTATGATAACAGATTTTCTTTGGATTTAAGTTAGATTATCTTATTATGCGTTATTAAAATTTGGAGAAAACATGTCAACATTTCAACTCTTACTTCTTATTGTCGCAGGAAGTCTATTTTACCTCTTTTTTAAACAACTTTTTTCAGGAAAACATCCTAAAAGAGGTGTTGATTTCGAAGCGAAAGTAGCAGATGAACAAATAGGTGGTATCAACCGTCCTGATAAGACTTTTTCTACGCCGGCACAGCAGCCGACACGTATAGAACAACTTTTAAGTATGGCAGATGAAGCTGTGAAAAAAGGTGATATGCTTGAAGCAAAAAAAGCAGTGCAGAGTGCATTGATTATCGATGAAAACAATATTGAAGCTTTAAGAAGGGATGGGTATCTTCATATAGAACTTGAAGAGTATGATGATGCAAAAGAGAGCTATGAAAAGCTCCTCTCTTTAGATGAAAATGATGATGTAGCACATGATTCTTTAGCCAATGTTTTTCATAAGCTAAGAGATAATGAAGCTGCCATTAAACATCATGAAAGAGCTATAGAATTAGATTCAGAGTATGCACCTCACTATTTTAACTATGCTAACACCCTGTATGATCTAGAGCGAAGAAAAGAAGCGCTGGAGATGTATAGAAAAGCTTATGAATTAGATGATACTCTTGAAGAGGCAAAAAAGATGATAGAAAAGTTAGAGGAGTAGTGTATGAGTAATGCATGTTTTGTAACCCAAGTGGCTACTGAAGAGATACTCTTAAGAGTGACGAATGTATGTGGAGAGTGTTATAATGATATCTCTGAAGGCGATACAATACACTATGACATGCAGAATTATCGTTATTTGTGTAATTGTTGTCAAGAGAAACTGTGCAGCATGATGAATGAAGAGTGTGAGATAGTAAAAGAAGAGGATCCCGGGCTTTTTTGTTAACACAAAAAGAGTTAAATGTGTAACGAGTAGTGCGTAGAAAAAGCTTGACAGCTTTTGAAAAGTATATTAAAGTGCTACCTGCTACCTGCTACCTGCTACCTGCTACCTGCTACCTGCTACCTGCTAC
>CAJXJN010000040.1 GCA_913055205.1 uncultured Sulfurovum sp.
AAAATATTAAATTTACTAAGTCGAGAAATAAATGAACAATTATTTAGAAAATATATACAAAAACAAAAAAATATTTTTAATACAGTAAAAACTACATTACCATTCATAGTAAAAGCAGATGAAGAAATAATCAATAGTGAAGAAATTTTTAAAATGTGGTTAAATGCTTACGAATATCATCGTGATGAAGAAAAAATTAAAAAAATTAAAGAATTAACTGTATTGTTGCCATTTGATGCTTTTGAATTTATAATGATAGATAATTTGTTGCATAATAAAACAAAAGTAATTTTTTGTGTTTTTAGAATTATTCAGCTAGTTTTAGATTCAAAAAATTTAGATTTAAATAAAATTTATAGACAATGTGAATAAACAAACCAAGGAAGTGGAGACTTCAGTCCCACCGAAAGTGATGGCTGAAAAGAAAGTATAAATTGCCTTCTAGTTTGGATTGTGGGGTGGGACTGAAGTATCCACTTCTAATATATATAAAGGTTAAAGATTGACAAAAACAAAACACTCAAACCTACCACACATAGACGTAAAAGACCACTATCAATTTGTAACCTTTAGAACAAAAGAAAGCATAGATAGCTACTTAAAAAAGCTATACATAAGTACAGAAACAGAAAAACTAAAACAGTACAAGATAGACACCTACCTAGACAGGTCAAAAAACGGAGCATTTTTGAATGGACAAATAATATTGGATATTCAAAAGTATTTTAGAAGTTATGATAAAAAGATGTATGACTTGATAGCTTTGATAGTAATGCCAAATCACATTCACATATTGTTCAAACAAAAGGATGAATTAAAAAACATAATGAAGATACTCAAAGGCGGTTCTGCTCGTATTGTAAATAGTCTACTTAATCAAGAAGGTCAAGTGTGGGCTAGTGATTATTTTGATAAACTTATACGAGATGAAAAGCATTTTGCTTTGGTGTATGAATATATAAAGTATAATGCTGTAAAAGTTGGATTATATGATGCTAAGGAGAGGTTTTATGGATGCTATGAATAACAAGGAAGTGGAGACTTTAGTCCCACTAAAAGTTATGGCTGTTATAGTATATAAGGCTTCCTTACAGTTTGGATTGTGGGGTGAGACTGAAGTCATCACTTCCGAGATAGGTGGGATGGAAGTTCCCACTTCCGAAGAGCAAGGCTGTTTATGAGTTTTAAACCTTTTTTAGCCTACTCTGCCTCAGCAGGCAGCGGAAAAACCTTTGCACTTTCTGTGCGGTATATTTCATTGCTTTTTATGGGTGAGTCTCCAAGCAGTATTTTGGCTGCAACATTTACAAACAAGGCAGCCGCTGAAATGCGTCAGAGGGTGGTGGACTCTTTGCGTGGGTTGGCCAATGAGGATAATGGGGCATTTACAGATGCTATCTGTGTGCAGACGGGACTCTCCCGTGAGGTACTGTTGGCAAAACAGCCTGAAGTGTTGGCCAGGTTTTTGGCTAACAGTTCTTACATTGTAACACTTGATAGTTTTTTCTCTTCCATTTTGCGTTCGGCTTCTTTGGAGCTTGGATTGGAGCCTGATTTTGTGACCAAAGAGCAGGGTGATGAAAAGTTGGAAATGCATTTTCTTGAAGAGGTACAGGCTGAAGGTCTGCTCTCTTCGCTCGTAAAGCTGGCAATGGATATAGAAGACAAACGATTTGGAAAGATCTTTGAGCTTATGCAGAACTTTTATAAGGTGGATCCTCTTTTACCAAAGCAAGAGGAGATGTCACTCTCTTTGGGAAAACAAGAAGAAGCTTGTGAAGTATTACGCCTGAAGATGATCAAAGCACTCACTGATGCAGGAGCAGCAGCACGCTGTATGAAGCAATTTGAGACAAAGAGCACAAAAGAGTTATTTGCTAAATCTCTTTTTGAAAAGGAGATTCTAGGCGAACACTCTTGGTTTAAAAAGGTAGCCAATGATGAAATAGAAGGACTTTATGCATTTCTCAAGAAGGAGTTGGCACTTTGGGCTAAAGCAAAAGAAGCCATTGTCTTACATAGCCTCTTCAAAATCTATGATTACTATAAAAATGCGACCATTACCAATGCAAAGTCTTCAGCTGTTTTGACTTTTGATGATCTGACCTATTTTACCCATAGACTTTTGCATGAGAGTATCTCTAAAGAGTTTCTGTATTTTAAAATAGACTCTAAGTTCAAACACATTTTACTTGACGAGTTTCAAGACACTTCTACATTACAATTCCTGCTCCTTAAACCACTCATAGATGAGATATTTGCCGGACACGGACAGAGTGAATTTAAGAGTTTCTTTTATGTGGGAGATACCAAGCAGTCCCTCTACCGTTTCCGTGGCGGGGTAGAGGAGCTGTTTGATAAAGTGGCAGAACATTATGGTGTAAAGATCGAGCAGATGGATACCAACTACCGAAGCTCCAAAAATGTGGTAGAGCAGGTAAACAGATGGTTTGAGCCTACTATGCAGGGGTATGTTCCGCAAAAGAGCAAAGAGGGGGCCAGTGAGGGGTATGTTGAAGTAGTAGAGTCTGAAGCACCCATAGATGAAGCAGTCAAACAAGCCAAAAGGCTACTGGAACTGGGTATGAATGTCGATGAGATAGCCTTTCTGGTCAGCACCAATAAAGATGGTCAGGCTCTGCAGGAGGCATGTGAGCATGAAGGTATAGACACGCTTCTGAAAACCTCCAGTTCTTTGAAAAATATGCCAAAGATCGCAGCACTTGTAGCAATGGTCTCTTACCTCTTTTATGGAGAGAAGATAGATGCACAGGCATTGCTTTTAAAAGTAGGTAAATCTTTGGATGATGTGGATACTTCTTGGTTTTCCGCCTTCATGAGCCCTTTGCAAATAGTGGATAAGCTTGTACGGGAATTCGGATATTTTGATAATGATCTGAATATCTTGAAACTTTTGGAGTTTGCATCTAACTTTTCTGACATCCCTATGTTTTTAGAAGAGTTTGAAACTTCCAGTATTTCAGTGGCTGCCAACACTGTGCATGGAGCACAGATCATGACGATCCACGGTTCTAAAGGGTTGGAGTTTGAGTATGTTATCTTGCTGGACAAGCTCACGCGACCAAATAGTGATAAAGCACCGTTAATGTATCACTATAATGATAATTTGTACATCGATAAAATACTTTATCGTACTAAAGGCAGAGAAAATTTTGATGCTGAGTATGCCTCTATCATGGAGGAGCGAAAAGCTTCTGCACTTAAAGACAGAAAAAATGTACTTTATGTGGCTTTGACCCGCGCAGTGGAAGGGTTGATAGTGATCAAAAAGCCTAAAGAGTCTATATTTGATGAAATCAATATGGAGCAAATGTCTGTAGGTGCATTGGAAAATAGTGTAGGGGTTAACCCCTCTATTGACCCTTTGGAGTCTGAAAAAGCTCAACATGTAACTCTCTCCAACTATGGTACACAAGATATTAAGGCAGAGGAGAAGGAAGAAGAGAAAGATTATGAGGCTATCTTGTTTGGTACGGCTCTGCATTATACCTTGGAGATGTTGGGCAGCTTTGATGAGGTGGGTTTGTGTTCTGCGATGATTGCCTTGCAAAATCGTTATGGACAACAATTGACTGCTGATAGCATAAGGCAAATAGAACAGCGTGTCAAAAATTTGATAGAATATGAAGCATTTCAGCAGATACTTGATGGAGCGAAGATAAGTAAAGAACAGTCGCTCAGTTTCGAGGGAGAATTGAAACAGATAGATCTGCTCTTGGAGTATGACGAGTATTATTTGGTTGTAGATTACAAGAGTTCCAAGAAGTATGCGTTAAAACATCAAAATCAAGTAGGGTACTATCAAAAAGCTATTACAAATCTCACAGGAAAAAGAACAGAAGGGTTGATTGTTTATCTTCTAGAAGAAGGAATCGAAACACTAAACTTAAACTAAACTGAATTTAAATTTATTTTAAGTTTAACTGGATACAATCCGTTCACAAATTAGTTTAGGCTATAAATTTAAAGGATATATCATGAAAATGACTAAAGTCATGAAACCTCATGAAGTACAAAGAGACTGGGTTTTGATCGATGCAGAAGATAAAACTTTTGGTCGTATCTTAACTGAAGTAGCAACACTTCTTAGAGGTAAACACAAACCATCATTTACACCAAACGTAGACTGTGGTGATTATGTAGTGATCATCAACGCTGAAAAAGCAAAATTTACAGGTGTGAAACTTGAAGACAAAGAGTATTTTACTCACAGTGGTTACTTTGGTTCTACTAAAAGTAAAAAACTTGGCGATATGCTAGAAAACCATACAGAGAAACTTTACAAGCTTGCTGTTAGAGGTATGCTTCCAAAGACTACTCTTGGTAGACAAATGCTTAAAAAACTTAAAGTATATGCTGGTGCTGAGCATCCACATACTGCACAAATCAATAAAGGAGCATAAGCATGGCAACTATTTATGCAACAGGAAAAAGAAAAGCAGCTATCGCTAAAGTATGGTTGACTCCAGGTAATGGTGAAATGCTTATCAACGGTAAAACACTTGACCAATGGTTAGGTGGACACGAAACACTTAAAATGAAAGTTAGACTTCCACTTGAAGCAACTAAACAACTTGAGTCTATGAATGTAAAAGCTACTACCCTTGGTGGTGGTTATTCTGCTCAAGCAGATGCACTTAAACATGGTATTACGAAAGCGCTTGTTGAGTTTGAACCATCTTTCAGAGCAATCCTTAAACCAATGGGTCTTCTTACTAGAGATTCAAGAGTGGTTGAGAGAAAGAAACCAGGTAAGAAAAAAGCGAGAAGATCTCCGCAGTTCTCAAAAAGATAGTCAGTATCTTTTCTTCTATTTTTGCAAGAGATTTTCTCTTGCAAATTTTCATCCCAGTAAACTACTTATCTATTTCGATCTTAATTTGGATTGACCAAATAATAACTTCCTATAAAAAGAATAATAATAATCAAAAGATATTTTATAGCAACAGCTGTAAAACTGACTACTTGACATCCTGTGCATGAGATGACTCTGCTCGCTTCATATTTTGCATAAACCCAATAGCCTATGACCAAAAGCAGAGATGCAATGCTGGCAAAGATATCGTAGTGATAAAAAGATGTTAATGTTTCTTCTTTTATATTGAAGAGTGGTGCAAAAAGAGTCAGTGCTTCAAAAAAGAGAAGTTTGGACATAACGCTTTTGAAATACTCTCTTTTAGAGATTGTGGAATTGGCATTAAATTCACCGGTTGCTCCGGAAATAGAGAGATTTTTTTCTACACGTTTTCTATTTTTTCTATCCAATTTGTTAGCAAAAGTACCACCAAAAGTGTAATCAAATTTTCTTTGAAGTAAAAAACCATATTTTCCTTCAGCACTCATAGAGTGTTGTTTTCCTGTTCGATCCTGATATATAAAGGTGATTTTTTCATACCTGGGTATCTCTTCTTTGATATTGGGTAGATACAGGGAAGTCTCAATAGAAGTTGCTTTTCCTTCGCCTTTAAGTACACGTGGGTTGATAAACTCTTGCCAATTTCCTTCCGGATCTTTAATGACAACAACAGAAAGAGGAATGGCTATTTGTATAGCAGCTAAACCTTCTGCATTGTGAGATTCTATAGTATCTTTCATGTCATCTATAAGAGTGAAAAGTTCGTCATTAAAATGTCGTACATCTGCTGAAGCGATATTGATTCGTTCATCAGGATAGAGAATGATTTGTTTAACCATATGCGTTCCTTGTTATTATAGGTTTTGTTATAAAGTAGGGAGAAGTTAGGAAGAATTAAATTCTTGTATGTATTCCCAGGCAAAAGCTTGGGAATAAGATTTTAATGGTGTGATTTTAAAATAAGAATTGTCATTCTAATATTGATAGCGATAAATCTAACGATTTGCCAAAGTACACATGTTCTTAACCACTTTTGAAATCCCATTGGTATCATGGTTCCAAATTGTGGGCTGTATGGGTCGATATGATTTAAATGTTCTGATGCCATTTTATTTCCTTTTTTTATTGATAATTTTTCCTTGGTAAGAAGCAAAGCTCCTTACCAATTCCTCTCACTGAAGCTTCAAACAGCGTTTCAGATGATTATTTTTATTTTTTGCAGCGTGGGTATTTCTACCTACGCGGTAGACAAAATTCCTATTCTGGAATTAAAGTCCAGCCCGGCTTAAGTTTTGCTTTCCATAGGAAAAGGTGGTGCAGGATATGTTTTACCCAGTGTGCTGCCAGACCAAGCTCACCTGTGGTTCCGTTCATATCTCTACCCACCCCTGGGTATCTTTCAAAGTCAGGAACGATAGGATATACAGTCATTGCTGCTGCAGTACCATTGAACAGACCTTTACCTGCAGAAGCAACACATGCTGCTCCCATTTCTGACATACAGGCTGTATGGGTCGGTTCTGTTGATACGCCATTGATCATGTCACAAATAGAGTTGGCAACTGCTTTACCCATCATGGCACTTGGCATACCAGTTCTTGGAGGGGTAGGGTTGATAGGTGTTCCGTTTGGTGAACTCATAGGTTTAGAGATTATGTGCGGTGGTGCAAAAGCAATACCTACTGCAAACATATTGCTATACGTTGGGTTCTGTAGTGTTCTTGGCCAGTCAGATGCTTTCCAGTTCTCATAGGCACCGGCATCATATTTTGCATCTACTTTCATAAATCCGTTCGGTGCAAAAATCGTGTCAGTGATATCAGATCCATCTTTGGCAAAAGCTTTGAGACCTACACCGCCAAATGGAGGAATGAGCATTGCAAAGTCAAACTCTTGCTCATCTGTAGTACCGTCAAGAGATTCATAGGTCACTTTACCTGCTTCAACGTTGTTTACGTGTGCCCCCAGGATCCAGTCCATACCTCTTTCTGCATAGAGTGATTCTGCAAATACTTTACTTGAAGTAGCATATCCACCCATTTTAAAGTGGATACCGCCCATACCAAAGTCACCCAAGAATGATTCATTGGTAATGAAAGTAATATCTGCCATATCTCTTACACCCTCTTCTTTGAGTTTATGCTCAATATTGAAGATATATTCAAATGCCGCCCCTTGACAAGTACACATACCATGCCCGGTACCGATAAGGAATGATTGTCTCTCACCTTTTTTCATTTTCTCAATACAGGCTTTAAGTTCAAGACTAGCGTGTATTGCATGATCTGCAGTACATACTGAAACAGTATGTTCACCAAGTCCGCCTTTACCGTCACTTAATCCCGGTGTAGCACCAAAGTTCAGTTTAGGACCGGTTGCATTGATAAGGTAGTCATAAGTGAGTTCTTCATTCTGACCCTCTTTCCCTTGACCTGTATATTCGATAGTGATATAAGCATCATCACTTTCAGCATTTCCTTCAGGATGAATAGAGACAGCTTTTGCCTGTCTAAAGTCAATCCCGGCTTTTTCATACACCGGAGCAAGAGGAAAGACAACATCCTCTTTTGTCATTTCACCTACACCTACCCAGATGTTGGATGGAATCCAGTTCCATTGTGAATTTGGTGTAACGACCACTACTTCGTGTTCATTCCCCAGCCATTTTCTTGCAAATGATGCAGCTGTGTGTCCTGATACACCGCCACCCATAATAACTAATCGTGCCATAGCTTTCCTTCATGTTAAAATATTGTTCGTAACAATTCTATGGTAAGAATATTTAAATATAAATTAATTCTTATAATTTAATCTATTTAATTATAAATTCTTATCTAGCAGCTTATAAAAAATTACATTTAGATGATTTTAAAAGATGCATATAATTCAATTAAATTGATGAAATTCGGATATATTATATCCGAATTAGTTTTTATAGGGCTCTTTTAGTTATAAATATGATAAAATTTGCTTTTGATAATAAAAATAATGATATGGAT
>CAJXJN010000041.1 GCA_913055205.1 uncultured Sulfurovum sp.
ATACTTTTGACAGATCGCTTCTTTCTGCTGAGTTGAAAATTGTTTGGAGAGAATAGGAAAAGCATAGTAACCTAATGCAACCCCAACTGATGAAAGAAGTATACTTTATTCAAAATTGATATTGCTCAACACAGTTGTTATGGAGTTTTTAGTACAATAGAACAAGTTTTTTAAAAGGATTTTAATGAGATCAATACTATCACTATTGTTATTAGGAAGCATACTGTTTGCCGGAACACCAAGTGCAAGCGAGAAACTTTTCGTAGTGGAGCGAGAGAGTGCGTCAATTGCAATCATTAACAAAGGTTTGACGAAGTCGCATATGGAAAATATGCATAATATGAACCATGGTATCATCAAATTTGATGGTGCGGATGGGTATCTGATAAGCCGTGACGGTTATGTGGTACGTTTTGACCCTGTTACAGAGAAGACATTAAATGAGTATAAAACATCTAAAAGTGCCATTGGTTTTGTCATAGGAGAGAACTATGTGGCTGTGGCAAACTATGATGACAAATCCGTTGACATCCTTACACGTGATCTTAAACCTATTGACAAAATAGTCACAGGCTCTAAAAATGTAGGAATAAAGATATATAAAGATATGGTCATCTTTGCACAAATGGATAGTGACAAGGTCACAGTACTCAAAGATGAAAACAAAGGTAAGGGATTGCCGAAATTCAAGATATTCAAAGAGTTCAAAGTAGGGCAGATGCCTTTTGATGCAATGATCAAAGATAATACCTATATCGTAGGTTTTTTCCTTACTAAAGCATTTGGGGTCATTGATCTGGACAAGATGGAATTTTCAGAGATCAAAGTCACAGCAAAAGACAATAAACCGGTACTTAAAGTACCACATTTCGGTTTTTGGAGTCTCAGTGAAGATAAAACATTCATCCCTGCTGTAGGTGATAATGCTGTTATGGTCTATGATAATAAATTTAATTTTATCAAAAATATCGAGATGCAAGGGTTACCGGTATTTACAGCATTAAGTCCTGACAAGAAGTATTTGGCCGTAACTTTCTCAGGGAAAGATTTCCCTACGATTCAGATAGTAGATACCAAAACACTGAAGATCATTGAAACCTTTAAATTTAACGGTAAAGTACTGCATGTACGCTGGTCAAATGTGGATGACTATCTCTATGTTTCTGTGAATGATGCCAACCAGGTGAATGTCATCAATACAAAAGAGTGGTTTCTGGAGAGAGAGATCTTTCAGATCAAAGCACCATCAGGTATATTCATCTATCACCTGAATGATAAAAAATAGACAATGCTGCAACAGCCTTTAAAGTTCATACTGCTTTGGCTGTTACCACTCATTGCTTCGGCTAATTATGTACATTGGCTGGGAGATTATGATAGCGCATTACAAAAAGCACATCATGAGCATAAACCACTCTTGGTGCTTGTGATAAAAAAAGATTTATCTTTATGCAATACGATCATCAAAAACCAATTGATGAACCAATCTTATATTGAACAGATAAATCAAAAGATGATACCTGTGATCGTAACCTATGAAGGGAGCTTGAATTATCCTGTAGAGATGTACTACACCACTATATTTCCTGCACTCTTTTTTGTAGATAGCAGCAAAGAGTTATTTTTAAGGGAACCTCTTTATGGAGATGAGATAAAAGAAGAGGTTTTAAAGAAGATCATATCAACACTACAATGATCTACGGATCATTTTATAACCCTCTTCAATACGCTCCACTTTACCTGTTAAAAAAAGAATAACGGCAGCATTTAGCTGTGCCAGTTTATCTAATTCATTACTCGGATTTTCTATAAGTGATAAAGAAGTCTCTAACGTGATACGTTCCGTAGATTTTTTATAATCAATCCCGAACTTTTTTGGATCAACTTTTATCTCTGTTATTTCATCATTTTCTACGATGGTAATGGCACATTTTGAAAATATTTCCGGTGTGCCTTCATTGCCTTTGATGATAACAAGTTTTTTATAACGATCTTTAAAGAGAGTGATGTACTTCTCTACAAAAGGTTTATGAAATGCTCCGATGATGGCAGTGTCACTCTGTGTGATGTTCAGTAGTTTCTCTATCGTGTTAAAGGATGATCTGAGTCCAAGTTTTTCTCTTATTGTACTGAACTCATAGAGTTCCGGAAAATAGTCTGCTCTTTCGAAATAATATACATTGTCCGGTAGAAGTGTATTTGTACAGATCTCTTTTAGGGTTGTTCCGCCTTTTGCAGGTTGCAGCAGTCCGCCATGAAGTGAGAAGTTAATATCAAAATCTTGCAGATATTTTGCAGTTAGGGGGAATAGGTAAGGGTTTTTTACTTTACCATCATAAGGATAGCCAAACTCCACAGAGTTTTCAAGAGGAGTGTGTTTTATAAATTCATCAAACACCTCTATAGCACCTGCAAACTCATCTATACTTTCACCTTTTACTCTCCAGCCCAATATGAATGCAGCAACTTGTTCAGGCTGTACCTCTTTGTTTAAAAAAGCACGAATTACGATCTTCATCTCATCTTTTGTAAGATCACGGTTGCGTTTCGGACCTGTGCCGACACATTTAAGGTAGGGAAGAAACTCTGCTGTTGTCATTGTTTAAAAATCATTCAGGTCAATACTGGATTTTGCATAGTTTGAAACATTACTCTCGAAGAAATTGCTTTTGACTTCATTCATTTCAAGATGCTTGGTGACAAGTTTTTGCAGATAGGTTGTATTGCTTTGCTCAAAGATAGGATCAAGTCCAATCTTTGTAAGTCTATCGTTGGCATAGTTATACACAGTCTGTTCCATCAATTCAGGGGTAACCCCCATAATTGGAAATTGATCCAGTAGATACTTTCCATACTCCAACTCTATTTTTACAGCATCTTCTATCATCGTATAGGCAGCATCTATGGTACTGGTTTGGATCTTATTCTCTTTTTGAATGGTTTTGAAAATATTGGCAAAGAGAGGCAGATGGGTATTGAGTTCATCTCTGGCAATGAACTTGATCATATCTCTGGCTCCCGGTACTTTGTCTCCAAGTAGATAGATGTAAGAAAAACCTAAGAGAAAGTAGATACCTTCCAAGTTGACACTTGCCATAGCACTTAGTAGCATTTTATCTACAGAACCACCATCAATGTAACGAGCGAACTGTTCTGCTACTTGTTGGTTTTTACGGTTGAGGGCAGCATCATATTTATAGAGATTAAAGACTTCATCGGAGTTACCACAGGCATCAAGCAGTACAGCATAACTCTTGGAGTGGTTCACCTCTTGCATGATTTGAAGGGAGAGAACAGATTTGACCAGACGGTTATTCGCCAGTCTTCTAAAATCACTGAGATACTCCTCTTGTGCAGAGTCATTGAAACTCAACTGTGCAAAAGTCATCTTGTAGATGGATTGTTCATTGTCGGTGAGTTTGTCGAAATTCTTTTTCTCAGAGCTGGTATTGACTTCAGAAGGGAACCAGGTATTGGCATTCATGAGGTCATAGATATTGCTGTCCCATCTGTATTTGGAACGGTTAAAATCAACAAACCCTGTAGGGGAGCCACCGAAGATCTTCTCATCGAGTATCTCTTCACCGTTGGGGTTATAATAATGTTTTACATCCATGATATTCTCCTAAATTAGTATATAATTCTATCTTTTAGCTTATTTAAATCACTTGATAAATATCAAGGTTTGATACTTATCAATACTATTGTGGCAGGCTTTGATTATACTACAATTATGCATAGTAATAAAAGTAGTTTTCATTACAGGCGACAATAGCGGTATGGATAGAGCTACCGTAATTTATTTTGCCAAGCATGGATTTATTGTCTATGAGGATCAAAAACATCTGAAAAACTTTTTGATATTCAATCACAGATGATTCATCCTGATAAATTAGATATTACAGATCCTGAACGTATTGAAGATGCTATCGAAACTGTAAGGCAGATGGATATTCTTATTAACAATATGGGGTATGGTTTTGTTTTAACAGTTGAAGATATGGAAGAGACAGAGATGTTTGGTCAGTCCCTTCTGAGGTTTAAACTCCATACTTATGTGCAGAAGCTTTGTTCGGAGGAAACAAACTTGTTACTCAAAGAGGAGAGTCTGACCATTGGTGAAGTTGTAAAGAGGGTCGGGTACAAACACCAAGAGTACTTTAGTAAGTCGTTTTTTGCTACTTAATGGTGTTTGCCCTAAAGCATTAATGCAATACTAGCTTTTTTTCATCCACTTTTTAAAAGGTTGTAAAGAACTGATGTAGTCAGCTACATCTTCAAACTCTTTGTCTTCCAAAGGAAGTGTCGGCATTGCATTGGCACTGTATCCAAACTTTTCATAAAAAGAGTAAGGATCTTTTGCATATGCTGCTATCTCTTTTTTTGTTTTAGTATAGGAGACGATGTTAAAATCCGGCCCCATGGCTCTTCCTCCGTTAACCGTATGACAAATAGCACAGTTTGCAGCGTAGACCGCTTTTCCGTTTTCTATATCTGCCAGTAGATTTGTAGCTGTTAAGTATGCTAATAAAATTGTAATTTGTTTCATGATAAATCCTTTGCATGGTTTTAATTAGGATAAAAATACTCCTAATTAATTCTAGACGAAATATAACGGAATAATTTTCATAATTTCTTGATCAAAATCAATAATCAGATAAAATTACTCTGATTTAAAATATTATGTTGTTTTGAGTGGGGAAAACCCTTTTGTGCTCAAGATCTATTGATTACTTTTATCTATTCATATATACTAGAGTTATAGAATGTAGAATAGGAGATATAAATGAAAAAATTGATTCATCCTGTAACTATCACAATGTTAGTTGTAACATTTATACTGTTATTACCATTTTTATTACCCCAGAGGGCTGTTCCTGAGTTCAGTGATGAGGCGTTGCGACAAGCAGCACTCTCACGTGATATGTCTCCTGTACCTACAAATTATGAAGCATTGCTGAAAGTAGCGGATAATCCTGAAAATCCTATGAGCAGAGAAAAAATAGCATTAGGAAAAGAACTCTTTTTTGATATACGACTCTCAAAAGATGAGAGCATAAGTTGTGCCTCATGCCATAAACTTGAAGAAGGGGGAGATGATAATTTGCCTACTGCTATAGGTTTTCACGGCAGAGCCAACCCTTTCCATCTAAACTCACCTACAGTACTGAATGCTGCATTGGCACAAGCCCAATTTTGGGATGGACGTGCCAAAGATGTGGAAGAACAAGCAGGTGCTCCTGTGCAGGCACCTTTTGAGATGAATATGACACCTGATGAGGTAGAAAAGAGACTTAATTCAGATCCGCAGTATGTAACAAAATTCAAAGCACTTTTTCCAGAAGATAGAATTACCTTTGAGAATATACGAAAAGCCATCGGTGCTTATGAGAGAACACTGCTTACCAGAGGAGCATATGATAGATTTTTAGAAGGTGACAATGATGCCATAAGTTCACAAGCAAAAAGAGGAATGACACTCTTCATCACTAAAGGGTGTAAAGGGTGTCATACAGGCATGAGTGTAGGTGGACAGAGTATGCAGAAGTTCCCGCTTAGAAACTATCTTTCAGATTTTGTGGGGATGATATTTGAGCCGGACTTGAAGATCAAAGAGAGTCCATTTCCTTTTGCAAACAAAGGTGGGTTTTTAGGTCGAGACGGTACACTAAAGTTTAGAGTACCTATCTTACGTAATATTACTAAAACAGCCCCATATTTCCATAACGGCTCCGTAGAGAAGTTAGAAGAGGCAGTACGTATCATGAGTAAGTATCAGATAGGGAATGAGTTCACTCCGGAACAGATAGATGATGTAGTGGCTTTTTTAAAAACGCTTGAAGGGGAGATTGTAAAATATTGATTTCAGTAGGTCGGGATGAGGGCAACCCGACCTGCGAAATATTAAAAATTAAATCTTTTTTTAGTTAATATAATGAATTCAGTTGCACTCTTATCTGTAATATTAAGCTTCTTGGCTGCTTTTGGATTTACAACGTAGTATCCGAACTTCACTACCACTGTATCGCCTTTTTGGAGTGGTGTATCATACTTTACCGTACGTGTTTCATGTGCTTTGATAGATGTATCAGAGATGACGGCATCTGCTAACCATGGCATAGATGGTTTTCCGTCAGTTCCGATAACTCTTGCAAAAGATTCTGTTTTGAGTTTGATGACTTTACCTTCTCTCTCTATACTTACCCTTAACTGGTTGAGTCTTAAAGGTTGAGGGAAAAGGGTGTGAGTAGCTTCATTTTTGATATTTACATCAAATCCATTTCCGTTTTTTTCCAGAGACAGTTTGATATATTTTGAAAGTATAGTTGGTGTAGAACCATGGATGCTGTGGCCGTGAAAAGCGTGTGTTGCACTCTCTTTTTGGTTAGCAAGTGATCCTTTGACCTTAGGCATATGGCAACTTACACAAGTCTCTTTGGAATCTCCCTGTTTTACTTCAAGGTCACAGACTGCGAAGCCTTTGCTATTTTGTTTGTGAGAGTGACACCCCATACAAGAATCCCCATTATAGTAGCCTTCATTACTATAGTCAATATCATGATACGGAGAACCGGTCTTTTTGGTAAACATACCAAAGAAACTACTCTCTTCCTTAAATACAACTTTAGTACCTTTCTTTGCCTGATCAGCTGAGAAGAAATATTTCTTTTTAGAGGTGAGTATATTTTTGTTGGCTTTTGTATGTTTCTCAACACTCTCTATCTTATGACACTGCTGACATGAAATTGGTTCGCTTTGTTGTATTGGATTATCAGCAAGTTTACTTTTTCCGGCGATCAACTGATGATCAGAAGGTGTGTGACACTTTGCACATTTGTAGTTTCCTTTTTGTTTGGCAGGGTGTTTGTCCCACACGGCTTTATGGATGGCATCTTTAAAGATGGATGACTTGCTATGTATAGAGTTTTGATACTCCTGGTAAATGACGGGATGACAGGTTTTACAGGTAGTGTTTTCCAGTGCAGCATGTGTTTGTGTTGATGCTACCGATAGTAGCAGAAAAGTTATCCATTTTTTCATAGATAAGTCCTTTTTATCGTTTTTTTTCTTACATAGACGCTTTGTCTTTAATTAAGAATTATAATTATTATAAGTTCAGAATTGTATTTAAATAGGAGTAATTTTCTCTTGATTTAAATCAAGCCCTTTTTTATCTAAAAAAAGCCTATTGCTAATTTATTAAACAATAGGTATTAAAAGTTATAGTTATTTACACCATATTGATTAATTATTAATCAATATGGTGTAAATAGTCTTGATATAAATCAATTTTTGATTTAAAAAATAGTTTAGAATTATAAGTTGAAAATATTTTTATCATAAGGAGAGGAAAATGACATTTACAAACTCAATAGAGTTGTTGGCTTTTCATAATGTGGCATATAGTATCTATGCCGCGATGATTATTTCTATCATCGCATGGTTTGGATATAACCTTACACGGGAAAACAAAGCCAAATCAGCGGTGCGGATACCGTTTTATGGTTATATCGCATTTTTAGTAGCAGGAGGGGTGGGAC
>CAJXJN010000042.1 GCA_913055205.1 uncultured Sulfurovum sp.
CGCGACCCCCTGCGTGACAGGCAGGTATTCTAACCAACTGAACTACCGCCGCACCGAAAACGTAAAAAATGACTTATTGTCATGGTGGTCGCTACAAGACTCGAACTTGTGACATCTACCTTGTAAGGGTAGCGCTCTACCAACTGAGCTAAGCGACCTAAATGGCGACCCCTAGAGGATTTGAACCTCTGTCTCTACGTTGAAAACGTAGTATCCTTGGCCACTAGATGAAAGGGTCATCTAGATCCATATAGTCATAAAGATGGTGGTCGCTACAAGACTCGAACTTGTGACATCTACCTTGTAAGGGTAGCGCTCTACCAACTGAGCTAAGCGACCAAGTGGTGACCCGTCTAGGATTCGAACCTAGGGCCCATTCCTTAAAAGGGAATTGCTCTACCAACTGAGCTAACGGGTCACACGTTTTTGCACTCATTCACTGAATAAGTGGACGGAATTATAGCTCAGAAACTTTTTATTGTCAAGAGATTTTTAAAAATTATTTAAATTTTTTTATGAATCAGGATGCAGTTGGAGCAAAGCTATAACTATTATATGCGAACGTTGAGTATTACTATTGGTCACTTCCTGTTATATTCAAGCAATCGGCTATTTTTTTGATAGAAAATTGCACTGCCTGTTCTTGTACCTCTTCTCTGTCACCTTTAAAATGGCAAAGATGTATCTGTTTATGCTCAGGAGTTAAAATTCCTATATAGACAGTACCTACAGGTTTAAACTCTGTACCTCCTGTAGGACCGGCAATGCCGGATACGGCTATGGCATAGTCACTTTGTGCCATCTTTTGTATGCCATCTAACATTTGTGATACACACTCTTGGCTTACTGCACCGAAATTTTCTAAAACTTCTTGGCTTACACCTAACCATAAATGTTTGATCTCATTAGAGTAGGTAACACATGAGCCATTAAGTACTGAAGATGCACCAGAGACAGCAGTAAAAGCAGAAGCGATGCGACCACCCGTGCAACTTTCTGCAAAAGTAATGGTGTGTTCCATTGCGCTTAGTTCTTTTATGATTTCTTTAACGATATTTTTATAGTTTTTCATAAGTAATTGTATCAAAATTATATGATTTATTGTCGGAAGTGGAGACTTCTGCCCCACATTTAAAACAGGTAGTAAAGTGCAGGTGGAACTGCACCAAGGCATACACAGTGATAAAGTCTCCACTTACAAAGAGATAAAAAGTAGATTCTAATTGATTTTTCGATACAATCACGAGATAATATAACAGGGGCGACCCTATATCAAGGTGTTATCGACTATGGATTTCAAAGAAACCCTCCTACTTCCGAAAACTGACTTCCCGATGCGTGGAAATCTTCCAGCAAATGAACCTAAAAAATATAATGCATGGTTTGATGCAGATATTTATGAGCAGATGAAAGCAAAGCGTAAAGATGCTGAAATATTTACATTGCATGATGGACCTCCATATGCCAATGGTGATATCCACATCGGCCATGCACTGAACAAAATACTCAAAGATATTATTTTGAAATATAACTATTTTCAAGGTAAAGCAGTCCGAATGACACCGGGTTGGGACTGTCATGGTTTGCCTATTGAGCAAAAAGTGGAAGAGAAACTAGGTAAAAGCAAAAAAGAGGCGATGCCAACAGCGCAGTTCAGAGAGCTTTGTCGTCAACATGCTGCAAAGTTTGTAGATATCCAACGAACCGGCTTTAAAGAGTTGGGTGTTATTGCAGACTGGGAGAATCCTTATGTAACGATGGACTTCAAATTTGAAGCGAACATTTACAGAACACTTTGTCAGATAGCACAAAAAGGTTTACTTGTTGAACGTCATAAACCTATCTTCTGGTCTTGGGCTGCCAGAACAGCACTTGCAGATGCAGAAGTGGAGTATGAGGATAAAGAAGATTACTCTATTTATGTACATTTTGAGCTGGCAGATGCAGCTAAAGAGAAGTTGGGTGTAGAGGGTAAAGCAGGACTTGTTATCTGGACAACAACACCTTGGACACTTCCAGCAAATACAGGGATCTCTCTCAACCCTGAAGAGATGTATGTGCTTACAGATGATGGACACATCGTAGCAGAAGCACGCTATGATGCCATGATAGAAGAGGGTGTAGTAAGCGGACATGCAAGCAGAAAGATAGCAGCAACGGAGATGGAAAATCTTTTAGCGATTAACCCGGTAAACGGTCGTACTTCAACAGTGGTACTTGGTGAGCATGTACTTATGGATGGTGGTACAGGATGTGTACATACTGCTCCGGGTCACGGTGAAGATGACTACAAAGTAGGGCTCAAATATGGTCTTGATGTAGTGATGCCGGTAGATGAAAGAGGGTGTTATGATGAGAGTGTAGTAGGATTGAACCTTTTACCAAATCCTGAAGAGTTCGTAGGAATGCATATCTTTAAAGCCAATGAGCCTATCTTGGAAATGCTGGGTGACGCACTCTTGAAGCAGAGCAAATTTGTACACTCTTACCCACATTGCTGGAGAACAAAAAAACCGCTTATCTACAGAGCTACAAACCAATGGTTTATCTCTATTGATGATAAACCTGAAGGTTCCGAGAAGACATTAAGAGAGGCAGCAGTAGATGCGATAGAAGATGTTACTTTCTTCCCTGCATCATCTAAAAACCGTCTCAAACCGATGATAGAGGGTAGACCTGACTGGTGTATTTCTCGTCAGCGCTCTTGGGGAGTACCTATAGCCTTCTTTAGAGTGAAGAGTACTAAAACCGTTATTTTCGATGTCAATGTATTGGAACATATAGCAAGCCTTTTTGATGTGCATGGTGCAGATGCCTGGTATTCTATGTCCATTGCAGAGCTTTTACCTGCAAACAGTGGCTATAACCCTGATGATTTAGAGAAAATAGATGATATTTTGGATGTATGGTTTGACTCTGGATCAACTTGGAATTCTGTACTTGGTTCAGGTAACTACGATGCGGGTGAATACCCTGCGTCACTTTACATAGAAGGCAGTGACCAACATAGAGGCTGGTTCCAGTCTTCGTTGTTACTCTCTTCAGCGATCAATCAGGTATCGCCATATAAAACGCTTATCACTCACGGATTTACCGTAGATGACAAGGGTGAGAAGATGAGTAAGTCCAAGGGTAACGTTGTTGCTCCGGATAAAGTCATTAAACAGTATGGTTCTGAGATTCTCAGACTATGGGTTGCACTCTCTGATTATCAAACAGACTTAAAAATTTCTGATGGTATTTTGAAGCAAACAGCAGAGCAGTATAGAAAGATAAGAAATACCTTTAGATTTTTACTTGCGAATGTGGATGATCTTGAAGCGTATGTTTCAAATGATGCATATGGTGAGTTGGACAGATGGATACTTACTAAGGCCAGAGAGGTATTTGCTTCAGTGAAAGCAAGTTTTGATACATATGACTTCCTTAGAGGTTTTGCAACACTCAATCACTTCATCACGAATGAGCTTTCCGGTATTTATATGGATATCACCAAAGACAGACTTTATTGTGAAGACAAAAATGATCCAGTACGAAGAGCGACACAGTCTGCAATGGCACACATCGCTAAAGCTATGTTAGGGCTTGTAGCGCCAGTGCTTACCTACACAGCAGATGAAATACTCGAATATGCACCGGCACTTTTTAAAGGTGAAATGGAAAATGTATTTGACCTTGTGTATGTGGAAGTACCAGAGGTAGAAGCAAGTTTTGATGATGCAGTGCTTATTGCTGCACGTGAGAAGTTCTCTGAAGCGGTAGATAAGCTTAAAAAAGAGAAGCTGATGAAGTCTACGCTTGAAGTAGAGATCGCAGGTGACATGAGTAGATTTAGCATCAACAACAGTAAAGACCTTGAAGACTGGTTTGTGGTATCTGCAATGAAAGAAACAAGTGAGGGGGAACAGGTAGCTTCATTTGAACTGGAAGGGTTAACATTTACAGTACACAAAGCAACGGGAGCAAAATGTCCAAGATGTTGGAAATTTACAAGTACAAGTGAAGAGTCTACTTGCGAAAGATGTGCAAAGGTTGTTGGTTAATGTTTGATATGACTCAACCTATCCAAATATCTGTGATCATAGGCTCTATTGTTTTTATATTTGGGTTGGTTGGAGTTGGTTTGGCTGTGGTAGCATATTATAAAAAGAAACAAGATATAAAGTAAGAGGAGAAAAAGTTGATAACACTAAAAGAGGCGTTAACAAAAAGCAATGAAGAGATGGCTACATTGAGAGCTGAACTTGAAGCCAAAGCCAAAGAGAGTGGACTCAATGCCTATGTAGGGTTTGAGAGTTCAGGCGAGGGTGTGCCTATCCTCATTAAAGACAACATTCAAGTAAAAGACTGGTCAGTGACTTCCGGTTCCAAGATCCTTCAAGGCTATATCGCTCCTTATGAAGCTACTGCTATCAAAAATCTTAAGTCCAAAGGTATGATGGCATTTGGCAGAGCAAACATGGATGAGTTTGCAATGGGTTCAACAACTGAGAGTTCTTTTTATGGTGTAACTAAAAATCCACATGGAACCGATAGAGTACCAGGTGGAAGTTCAGGTGGCTCTGCAGCGGCAGTGGCGGGTGGTATAGCTATCGCTGCACTGGGTTCTGATACAGGTGGTTCCATTAGACAACCTGCTGCGTATTGTGGATGTGTGGGGATGAAACCTACCTATGGAAGAGTAAGCCGTTTTGGTTTGGCTGCATACGCTTCAAGCCTAGACCAGATAGGACCCATTACACAAAATGTAGAAGATGCAGCGATCTTGTATGATGCCATTAAAGGGCATGACGATAAAGATTCTACTTCGGCAGACTTTGAGATAGAAGATATTGCAAATAACCTGAATCCTGATGTAAAACTGACTATTGCGGTAATAGATAATCATATTTCAGAAGCAGATAAAGAGATACAAAAAGCATTTGCAGATACAGTACAAGCTCTAAAAGAGGCTGGACATACCATTGTACATAAAGAGATGTCAAACACGAAGTATGACATCGCGACGTACTATATCTTAGCGACAGCAGAGGCAGCTACGAACTTGGCGCGTTATGATGGTGTACGCTATGGTACAAGAGCAGAGTCTAAAAGTACTGAAGAGCTTTTTTACAACACAAGAAGTGAAGGGTTTGGTGCAGAAGTAAAAAGACGTATTTTGCTTGGTAACTTTGTACTCTCATCCGGATATTATGATGCTTACTATGTCAAAGCACAAAAAGTAAGACACCTCATACGTGATGAGTTTAATGCTATTTTTGAAGAGGCTGATCTTATACTCTCACCAGTGGCACCATCCGTTGCACCAAAGATAGGTGCATCTGAAGATCCGCTTGAGATGTATAAGAGTGATATGTATACTCTGGGTGTGAATCTTGCAGGATTACCGGGTATCTCTTTGCCGGTGGCGAAAAATGATGAAGGATTGCCAATAGGTTTACAGCTTATTGCTAAGGCCTTTGATGAAAAAACACTTTTTGATGGTGCTGCGAGTATGGAAAAAGCAGTGAATTATACGAAATAAAGGAATTATGATGAGAATTAAAAAAAGAGCATTAACATTTGAAGATGTACTGTTGGTACCACAACACTCAACAGTTTTACCAAAAGAGGTAAGCGTAAAAACAAAACTGACTAAAAGAGTTTCTCTTAATATTCCTATCGTATCGGCTGCGATGGATACAGTAACAGAGTTTAAAGCAGCGATTGCTATGGCTAGACTTGGTGGTATTGGTGTCATCCATAAAAATATGGATATAGCTACACAGGCACTTCAAGTGAAAAAAGTAAAAAAGTCCGAGAGTGGTATCATCATCGATCCTATCTTCACAGGTCCGGATGCAACTGTGGGTGAAGCAGATGCACTTATGGGTGAATACCGTATCTCAGGTGTGCCTGTAGTAGATGCAGATCAGAAGCTTATCGGTATCATTACAAACCGTGATATGCGTTTTATTACAGATATGAGTCTAAAAATAGCTGACACGATGACTCCTGCACCACTTGTAACTGCGAAAAAAGGAACGACACTTGAAGAGGCTGCAAAAGTGCTTCAGAGACATAAGATTGAGAAGCTTCCTATCGTTGATGATAATGATAAACTTATAGGGCTCATTACCATCAAAGACATCGAGAAAAAAGAACAGTATCCTAATGCAAACAAAGATCAATTTGGTCGTCTTAGAGTTGCAGCGGCTATCGGTGTGGGACAACTTGACCGTGCTAAAGCATTGGTGAAAGCAGGTGCAGATGTCATCGTTCTTGATTCAGCTCATGGTCACTCTCAAGGGATCATAGATACGGTGATAGACATTAAAAAAGAGTTTGATGTAGATGTTATCGCAGGAAACATCGCAACGGCTGAAGGGGCAAGAGACCTCATAGATGCAGGTGCAGATGGTGTGAAAGTGGGTATTGGGCCTGGTTCTATCTGTACGACTCGTATCGTTGCAGGTGTAGGTGTGCCTCAGATCTCTGCTATTGATGAAGTGGCTGAAGTTGCAAACAAAGCAGGAGTACCTGTCATTGCCGATGGCGGTATTAAATATTCCGGTGATGTGGCTAAAGCACTTGCAGTAGGCGGAAGCTGTGTTATGCTCGGTTCTGCTCTTGCAGGAACCTATGAAGCACCGGGAGAGATGATCATCTATAACGGTCGTCAGTTTAAAGAGTACAGAGGTATGGGAAGTATCGGTGCGATGACCAAAGGAAGTACAGACCGTTACTTTCAGGAAGGAACAGCAGCAGACAAGCTTGTACCGGAAGGGATCGAAGGACGTGTACCATACCGTGGTAAAATAGCAGATGTAGTCCATCAGATGATAGGAGGACTTAGATCTTCCATGGGTTACTGTGGTTCAGAGTCCATTCAAATGTTCTGGGAAAAAGCAGAATTTGTTGAGATCACAGCTGCAGGACTCAAAGAGAGTCATGTACATGACGTGACTATTACTAAGGAAAGTCCTAACTATCACGGATAAGAACTATCTCTCGTTACACCTTTCCAAGGTGTAATGCATACTCCAACTCAAATCCAAAATAAAATATCAATCACCGCTAGGTGATACATTAAATCTCTAATATTTTTCTTACCATCTATCGATGGATTACAATTAAAACTCATATCAAACTGCAGTATGCGTTACGCCTCAGGAGAGACTGTGAAAGAACCCATGGAAGTGGAGACTTCAGTCCCACCAAAAAGCT
>CAJXJN010000043.1 GCA_913055205.1 uncultured Sulfurovum sp.
ACCCTCTCTTTCACGTTATCTTCTCAGAAATTGCACTTATTGTTGGAATTGGCGACATAATTTATCACACCATACTGGTTCCGGAAAATTTACAGATGTGACAGGAAGACGAAAAGGACATGCAAGCAGAGCTTCGGAACGTGGAAAATTTCATGGTTACACTTACAGTAAAGCATTTGCTTTTGCCGAAAATGTAGGTGCCGGACAGAAAAGTTTAGCAGAGATCATTAAGGCATGGATGAGCAGTCCTTCCCATTGTGCCAATATAATGAGTCCCGATTTCAGAGAAATGGCTTTAGCAAAAAGGACAAATCCAAATGCGTACTATAAAACATATTGGACCCTTAATCTTGGATACAGACGCTAATAAGCGATCTGCATCGTAGAACAGTGGAGACTCCCTCCCTGTTCTATGAGTTTTAGACAATTGATAGGAATGATCTCCTTATCTGAAAAAATCTCTTTAAATATCTCTCCCGCCTTTTTATCATTTTTATCACTATATGTAGGATAGAGTAGTGCATCATTGGTAATGAGAAAATTAGCATAGGTAGCAGGTAGTCTGTTGCCCTCTTTGTTATATTTTGCTTCACACATGGGTAGTGGTATAAGTTTATAGGGTTTGCCTTCTTTGGTAGTAAAACTTTGCAGTTGTTCTTCCATTTTTTGAAGTGCCTCATAGTGTACATCTTCTTTCTTATCAGACTTGACATAAACTATTGTCTCTTTATTGACAAAACGGGCTAAGGTATCTATGTGGGAGTCTGTGTCGTCGCCTGCCAGGTAGCCATGGTCCAGCCATAGAACTCTATCTGCTCCAAGGTAGGCATTTAATTTTTCTTCTATCTTTTTTTTATCTAATCCACCGTTTCTATTTGGGTTACATAGACACTCTGATGTAGTGAGGATAGTCCCTTCCCCATCACTTTCTATGGAGCCTCCTTCAAGTACAAAATCTATCTTTTCAAGGGGAGTGACACCCATGTAGCCTTTTTGATGTAAATGTTGATTGACACTGTTGTCAAGTGAGGCTTCAAATTTGCCTCCCCAGCCATCAAAAGTGAAGTCAAGCAGTTTAGTCTCACCTTCTTCTTTGATGCTGATGTATCCGTAGTCTCGTATCCATGTATCATTGGTGGGGATCTCTATAAAAGTCATGTTTCGAGTAGAGCAGAACATAGAAGAGATCTTCTCTTTGTCTTTACAGATGATGTAAACCGCTTCTTTGTAAGTGATGGCTTGAGCAATACGGATGAAAGGCGAAAGAGCAGCTTCAAGATCATCCTCTGCCCAGTCTGTCTCTTCATGTGGAAAAGAGATGAGTACAGCTCTTTGTTTTTCCCATTCTGCCGGCATTCTTATCATTATCTCTCCAAGGTTGATATAGTATAATTCTTTTATGGCATTTATTACAATCAATAAAAAAAATTTCTATCATAATCTTAACCAAATTGCACTAAAAACCGGCTCAGTGGACAAGATAGCTATTGTTCTCAAAGACAATGCTTATGGGCATGGTTTGGAACTTATGGCAAAGCTTGCATCCGAGTTTGGTATCAAACATGCTGTAGTCAGAAAGAGTATAGAGGCAGAGTCTATCGAAGCACTTTTTGAAACTGTTTTAGTCTTGGGTGACAAGATAGTAAAAGAGGATAAGTGTTCTTTTGCTGTAAATAGTTTAGAAGATATCAAATTAGCTGAAAAGGGTGCAAAAGTAGAACTCAAAGTAGATACAGGGATGCATCGTAACGGCATAGCGCTTGATGAAGTAGACGTTGCATTGGCTTTGATAAAAGAACAAGCGTTAAATCTTGTAGGAGTGATGACACACTTTCGCAGTGCAGATGAACTCAGTTCAGAACTCTTTTGGCAACAAAAGAACTTTGATAAAGTAAAAGAACAGGTCAGAGAAAGCGGTTTTGAAAATGTACGATTTCACTCACATAATTCTGCTGCTATCTTGCGATATAAACATTTTGATGAAGATCTGGTACGTGTAGGCATAGGAGCTTACGGTTACAATGAACTGCCTATTCCTTTTGATGAAGTAACACTTAAACCTGTACTCGCCCTCCATGCAAAGAAGATCTCTACTCGGGTACTTCAAAAAGGTGAAAGAGTAGGGTACGGAGGAGATTTCATTGCTCCTAAAGAGATGACGGTCTCTACGTATGATCTGGGTTATGGAGATGGTTGGTGCAGAGGTAACTCCGGGCAACCCTACAGCATAGCAGAAGGACTCCTTATACTCGGACGTGTCTCTATGGATTTCATTGTACTTGAATCTACCAAAGATGAGGTGTGTGTGATGAATGATGCAAAAGAGGCTGCGAAACAGTTTGGAACTATTAGTTATGAAGTGACAACAGCATTAAGTTCTGATATTGAAAGAAAAATAATCTAAAGAAGAATTTTTATATTTGAAGTTTTTAATTTTGGTGGAGATGAGGGGGAATTAAATCACTGTCCTTTTCTGATTTGATTATACAAGACTTTAGTCACACTAGAAAGCTGAAAGCTTAAGATTTAAAGTAACTCAAATTTGATTATAGCATTAGCATCACCTGGAACCTATATGTTTATATGAAGTCTTTATAAAATGTGGCTATCTAGAGATGAGACTACATTAGGATCCAAAAGCCGTAATGACATAGAGTTGATTCTTGATGATCTGGAGAAGAAACAAAGTGAAATCCTTGAAATATCTAAAATTATTCTCAATGGGTGTACCGAAAAGAAAAGCCATAGTTTTTGATTTGTACCTAAACAAAGGGGAAAGAAGTAAGATGATGCAATTTGACAAAGGTTATCTATTATGATAACATATCCTATGAATTGGACAATAGAGTTTTTTGATGAGAGCGTAGAGGCTGAGACTTTTGCACTGCCACCTAAGATCTTGGCAAAGATGTTGCATATCTTTGAACTCATAGAGATGGCAGGGGCTCAGCTTGGAGAGCCGTACACGAAGCCGCTGAATGATGGACTGTTTGAAGTACGAGCCAAAGCCAAAGAGGGCATAGGTAGAAGTATCTATTGCTATCAAAAAGGGCAGAAGATCATCATCTTACACTCTTTTGTCAAGAAAGATCAAAAGACACCTAAAAGAGATCTTGAAATCGCTTTAAAGCGGAAAAAGGAGATAGACCATGAAAACAAATAGACCAACATTTAAAAGTTTTAAAAACAAAGCTCTACAAAATGCAGAAGTAAGAGCAGAGTATGATGCATTGGCACCACTTTTTAACATCAAAAAGCAGCTTGTGGCAGCCAGACTTGCCAAAGGTGTTACCCAAGAGCAAATTGCTCTTAAAATTGGTACATCAAAGTCCAATATCTCCAGACTGGAGAGTCTCAACAATACCTATATGCCAAATCTTGGTACGCTGATGAAGTATGCAGAGGCTTTGGGGCTTAGATTGGATATTGGATTGAGGTAATAAAAGAGTAACTTATAATTTACTCTTCATATCACTTAGTTTATTATTCATACTTCTTAGTTTTTCTTTTTTGCTATAAATTCTATCCTCTATTTTATAAATAGACTCTTTAAGGCTTGATTTCCATTTGTCAGATACGGAATATAGTTTTCTTTGCTTATCTGATAACATATCTTGGTCTTTCCACAGACTATTTTCTAATCGTCGTATTGAGTCCTTGTGTACGAGCTATATTTGTTCTTATACGGTCTTTGTATTCACGTTGCTTTACTTCCCATTCAGCTTGTTTTCTAGCTTGTTTCTCTTTCCATTCTTTTTGTTTTGCTTCCCATTCTTTTTGTTTTTGTTCTTTAATTCTTTTTCTCTCTAGCCATTCTCTATTTTTTCTTTCTTTAACTGCTGATTGAACTTTATAAATCTCATCAAAATAGTGGTACATCCTTTGTATTGGCTCTTTGCAACAGTGTACCAAAAATGTACCATTGCGTGTACCACTTGATGTGAGGTGCAGTGAAGTGTGATGATTTTTTGTGAGATGGCTTGATGTGCTTGAAAGCCCGTATTTTAGGGATTTACAAAGATTTGTGATTTTTTATGACGCCAATTCCAACAATAAGTGCAATTTCTGAGAAGATAACGTGAAAGAGAGGGT
>CAJXJN010000044.1 GCA_913055205.1 uncultured Sulfurovum sp.
ATTGTCAGTCCTTGATAGTATTTTATCAGACTGACACGAAATTTCTAACACTCCCTGGCTTTATTTTCATATTATTCATATTATTCGTATAGCTTAAACATCTGTATATTTTAAGGTTTTTTTGAAAATACCTACAGCTATTAGAGTTGCTTCCTACTATTTTTCATGATACAAAACAACTAAAAGAATAACGAGAGAAGAGTGACACATTTCTGACACATCTTTCTGTTATGATATAATCATAGAATCCTCTGAATAACCCTAGGTGTTCATAAAGTTCTGTATCCTCCTTTCAAAGGACATCTTATGTTAAAAAAACTGCTTTTCTTCTTTTTAACACTGGCAAGTTTTTCAGAAACACTGACCGTGACCAACAAAACCATCGATACCGACAAAAGTATCTTCCTGCAGTCAGATCAGAATATCTTCAGAACAGATACAAGGGTAAAAGCATTAAAGGACTCAGTAAACATCTTTTGAGTGTGAAGCAGAGGAATGGAAAACTTTTCATCGAAAAGATAACAGCATTGAAGTAAAAGAGAGAAAAGGTATGGATTTTGAACAATTGGACACTTATCTGCTGAAAAAACCGGGTGCAACTTTTGATTATCCTTTTGATGAAAAGGTGCGTGTATACCGCATAGCAGATAAAATGTTTGCATTGAGCGCCAATAGTGATCCTTTGGAGGTCAATATAACCCAAGGAAGCAAAAGGAATTTTGAAGGAAATATAGTGAACTATTTACACTCCTGTTCTAAAAAATCACTCACACAATTTTTCACCATCTCAAATACCTTTTCAAAGCCTTCAAAACCGGGGAAGAAGTAGGGGTCCGGGACATCAGATCCCTGATAGCCTCCGAAGTCACCTAGTTTATAGACATAGGTAAATCCAAAATTCTCCAGATCACTTTTGTTCTGTTCATCCATTGCTACAACGCAGTCAAAGTATGTTATGTCCTGCTTTGTGACAGGTCGTGATCTTTGTTTACTGATATCTATGCCGTTTTGTCCGGCGACTTTTATGGAGTGTCCACAGGGGTTTTCCCCTTCATGCCAGTTGCTTGTACCTGCCGAGTCTATCTCCAGATCCAAATCTTTCTGCTGTGCGATATGTTGTGCAATACCCTCAGCCAGCGGACTGCGGCAAATATTTCCTAAACAGATGAACAAGATCTTTTTCACGTTTTTCCTTTATTGAATATGGAGAGTATTTTAGTATAATTTGTTATAAAAGAGAAAAATTTTCTTATAAATGAAAAATGAACTTTTTAATGCTAGCATATTAAATTAAAGGATACGCAATGACCAATGATTTTACAAAAGCG
Source organism: uncultured Sulfurovum sp. (assembly GCA_913055205.1). GTDB lineage: Bacteria > Campylobacterota > Campylobacteria > Campylobacterales > Sulfurovaceae > Sulfurovum. The sequence continues at coordinate 1,329 of CAJXJN010000044.1, forward strand.
ATGGATTTCAGACATGCCTGCAAAGTGTTTGATGAGAGTAAAAAGATAGATGATGAAACGATGCACTATATTCTGGAAGCAGGACGAAAGTCACCTTCTTCTTTCGGGATGGAAGGATGGAAGTTTTTAGTTATTACAAATGAAGCGTTGAAAGAGAAGTTGCGTCCAGAATGTTGGAACCAGATACAGATAACTTCCTGTTCCCACCTGGTCGTTATTTTAGCAGCCATAGAAAATGTGAAGCCAGAGAGTGGCATACCTGCTAAACGATTTGCCAGACGCCCATTATCAAAAGAACAATTAGACGGCTATATCGACCTCTATTCAAAACATCTCAAAGAGACGCTCAGTACAGATAAAAATATTTACGCATGGACAGCCAGACAGTCTTATATCGCACTGGGTAATATGATGACAGCAGCAGCTTTTGTAGGCATAGACTCTTGTCCTATAGAGGGCTTTGAGAAAGAGAAAGTTGAAGATATTTTAGCGTTAGATACAAGTAAGTATCAAGTTGTTGCATTGTTGCCTTTTGGGTACAGATTAAATGAACAGTCTGTACAGATAAGGCTACCATTTGATGAAGTGGTAGAGTTTATCTCTTAATGTTCGAAATAGCAGAATACATCGGTATCATTGCCTTTGCCACCTCTGGGTTTTTTGTTGCTGTAAGAAGCAAGTTGGATTTCCTTGGGATTTTGATATCGGTTTTCTTAACAGCACTCGGTGGTGGGATCATCAGAGATATTGTTGTAGATAAAACACCTTATACTTTTACACATAATATCCCGGCTGTTATTATTATCATTGTTATGGTCTTGCTCATACTTTTTAAATTTCATAAGAAAGATACCATAGAAAACAGACCTCTGTTTATACTCAGTGACTCCATAGGACTGATCTCTTTCAGTATTACAGGAGCACTCATAGCTATAGAACAGGCGTTGAACCTTACAGGGGTGTTAGTCCTGTCTTTTGTGACGGCTGTGGGTGGAGGTATCATTCGAGATGTGATCATCAATGAAATACCATTTGTATTTAAAACAGGATTTTATGGCACGATATCACTGTTGGTAGGGGCTAGTTTGTATCTGTTGAACTTACTGGAAGTGATGCACTTTTATTCTATAGCCATCATCTTTGTACTGGGTGTTTTGCTTCGGATCGTAGCGTATTATAAAAAATGGTCTATACCGTTGATATAGAAAAAAGGTTGACTCATGAGCATAAAGTCGTTAAACCAGATCATGACATTGTCGGATGGAAGAGTATTGGGTTATGCTGAAGCCGGTGATCCGAAGGGAAGACCCCTTTTTCTTTTTCACGGATTGAACTCTTCACGACTGGAAGTGCATATCGTACATGAAAAAATGAAAAAAGCAGGGATAAGAGTCATAGGAGTGGACAGACCGGGTATGGGACTTTCCACTTTTCAAGATGAACGTGAAGTGTTGGACTTTGTAGATGATATCGTATATCTGGCAGACAAACTTCATATAGATAATTTTTCTGTGATGGGAGTCTCAGCAGGTACACCGTATGCCTTGGCTTGTGCTTACAAAATACCGCATAGAGTTATATCTTGTGGTATCATCTCTGGGGTGGCTCCAGTGTTTGAGTGTAGTATGGATGGTATGCCTAAAGAGAGTCGTACCTTTATCTTCATTGCGCAGAAGCTACCATGCTTTGTAAGACCTGTCTTTTGGTTTTTACAAGGACGGTTAAGTCAGAATGATGCAAAAGCAGATCAATTCTTAGGAAACATCATGTTTGCTTTAGACGATATAGATAAGAGACTCATAGAAGATGCAACAGCAAAAAAAGCGTTACTTGAGACTTTTAGAGAGTCCTATAGACAAGGCAGTAAAGGCGTAGCCTATGATGGGATACTTGTATTTGGTAAACCGTGGGGATTTTCACTTGAAGAGATAGATTTTTCTTCTATATACTTATGGCATGGAGAAAAAGATTCGGGTACGCCTGTTTCTATGGCAAAAGCTATGGTAGAAAAAATTTCAGGTGCTACACTTAAAGTATATCCAAATGACGGGCATCTCTCTATCGTTTTTAATCAGATGGATGAGATTATTGACGATTTTGTAAAAGGATATAAACAATGCAATTTGTAAACAAGGTAAACCCTTGCTCATTTGAAGCATATCATAGAAAACTTGGCTTAGAAGTCATTTAAGAGTTTGAATATAATGGAAATGAATAGTATGAAATGGTTTATGATACGTCTAAAGCATTGAACTAATTCAAATTGGATTTATATTGACACACAGATTTTACATATACATTACACAGTATAGTAGATAGAATATATCATAGATGTAAAAGGATTTATGATGTTATATAAAGTAAAAGCCAAAATACACGAAGATAAAATGAAAGCTTTCTTTACTGCCTTGACCGATGGAAGCATAGAGAGTCAAAAACCGGATGGTCCCTACATCCTAAAAGCGATGCAGGAAGCATTGATGGCAGATGACAAGACACTCTCCTGGTATGAATCATGTTACTGTGCTACGCCGTTAAGACATGAACGGGAAACCGTTTACGATACCTATCTGTATGACTTTGCAGCTACATTGGTCTATGAAGTAAAAGATGACATAGAAGGTAAGTGTCAAGTGTTAAGCTAAAATACACCACAAGTGCAGAGTAAAAATGTACCACTA
>CAJXJN010000045.1 GCA_913055205.1 uncultured Sulfurovum sp.
TTTTACTGGAATTTTCTACTTTTGGGAAGATTGGGTTTTTGGGAGGATTACCATTGGATTTGGATTTAGTTTAGTCACTATTCCATTCTCTACTCTGGCAACTGCAGCACATTTATTAACACACATTTCACACAATGTTGCAACCTCTGTAGCTTTACCTGTTCCTGTTTTTGTTGTAACGGTTAATTCACCTTTTTCTTCATGGCCATCATGCCCGGCAAAAAGATTGGTTACACCTACACTTGTTCCACCAACGATACTTAAAGCAACACTACCCTGAAGAAATCTTCTTCTAGATACTTCAACCTGCATTAGGTACTCCTCCTTCTATAAAATTATTACAAATAAATAGAAGTAAAATACTCCTATTTATAAGAATATTTTATATTTTATAGTAGTTTAACTTATGGTACTATGATTTAGATCAAGAATTAACGTTTTTTTAAAAAAAAATATATAGTTTTTTCGTCAATATAGTAATACTAGTGATAAAGTATATTCATGTCATCCAGATTACCATATTCAAAATCTTTATGACATGCTATGCAATTTGATTTGTCTTTAATCTTTTTTTCTTTAAATACTGATCTTGGAATATCCTTATGTGTCTCTCTCCAATAAGGTGTCTTTGTAATGGCCTTTGGTCTTCTCTTTTCAAGAGAATTCATTATTTTGACTGCTGCTTCACGTGTACTGCTTTCCGCTGCATTTTGTGTTAAAAATTCTAAAATGGATGTCTGTTGAGACTTGGTAATATTCGCCTCTGTGATCTTTTCACCAAAATGATTATCCAATGCACCCATAATTCGTATCCATGATCTCTTTGGAAGAAGATAAGGAGGATAGATATTATGACAATCACTGCATTTTTCATAAAAAACAGGGTGCAGCTCTTCATAATCAATATTGGTATATTTTTGTAAGGTCAGAAAATTATAGTTACTGCTGATAATAAAAAAATAGGTACCAATAGCAATAAGGATCATCATATAAGAGAAAAAACCCAGTAGTGGTTTTACTTCAGTATCTTCCCCCTCTGTTTTTTTATATCCTGTTATCATAGCAAAAACCATTCCTGTTTTATGCCAAAACTGTTCTACCATGACACCTGATATATGAAGAACAACCCATACAGCAAAAAGATAAGAGGCATATTTATGGATCATATCTAAAATAAACATGTATTGACTATATTGACTATTTAAATCTCTAAATAGACCTTTCCCCTCTTGAATACCATATAACAATAGTCCGGATATTACAATAACAGTACCAACACCCAATGCCCATACGGTAAACCAGCTGGAGGCGGGATTGTGCCCTGCCGGTATCTTTCTCCATCTATTTTGTATTTTTTCAACAAAATAGTGCTTTAACTGTGAGGGTCTGAGTTTAAAAGTATTAAAAGTTGCATATCTGGGACCGATAATACCCCAAATGATCCTGTATATGATAATAATGAAAAAAATAAAACCAAAGGCTACATGATTGTGTAGCATATTTTCATAAAAAGAGGTGATAAAGGCTGCTGTAAAAGAGAAAGCCATCATCCAATGGATAATTCTGGTACCGATAGGCCAAACAAATACATACCCAGATTTTTTATTCATTGCATTATCCAATAATTTATAATTATAATATTCATAAGAATATCATAACTTAATATAAAAATAGTTGTAAATCGATAAATAAGTAAAAGTATTGAAAGGAGATACAGAGAAGAAACTCTCTTCTCTGACCTGTAGTGTTAGTGTGCCGGACTGCTTTCGGGAGCTTCTGCCGGAGCTGTTTCTGCTGCTGGAGCAGGAGTTTCAACCGCTGGAGCTGCTGTTTTTGGAGCTTCTCTTTTATAGAAGCTCTTCTCAATATACTCAGCCATTGCTTTAGGATCATAGTCATATCCTTTTTCTAAAAGCTTTTGCATATTGTGCTCCATAATATCATGCTCTGTTCCAGAAGATTGGTTCGTACCACCATTTTTTACATCATAAAGATCTAACTCTAATTCTCCTGCTTGTCTGTCATTTAAAGCAGGGGCTTTTTTCTTAGTTACACCCTCAGCATTTTTACCATGGCATTTCACACATGATTGGGCATAGACTTCTGCCGGTGTTTTACTGTATGTTTTTGCCTCTGATGAACTTGGTGTGTCATTACCACATCCACTCAATCCAAAAAGTGTTGCTACTGACAAGAGTACAATTGTTGTTTTTTTCATATATTTCTCCTTCTCTTCTTTTATGCTCTACCGGAAAGCATACCGTATTGTGTCATAGGTTTAAGTGCATAGACTTTGAGCAGCCACCAGATCCATCTCTCTTTTGTTGGGTCAAGTGGGAATGAAGGAGTTGGTTTTTTACTCCAATCAAACTCTGCAAGCATAACCGTACCAATACTAGTGATCAATGGACAAACTGTATATCCGCCATACTGTGCTGTAGGCTCTTTACCATTCATCATAGAGATAATATTATCAACAACTACTTTATATTGTTTTCTAGCTGATCCACCTGTTTTACCCATTGGCACCGCTGCGATATCTCCCAATGCATATACATTTGGATACTTCACATGCTGAAGTGTCTCTTTATGTACAGGTACCCATCCTTTAGCTGAACCTACAGGAGAATTAGCGATCTCTTCGGCTGCTTTCATCGGTGGTGTAATATGAAGGAAGTCAAACTCTTTTTCTACTGTTTCACTTCTTGGTACAATTGAATACTCTTCAAGATCCTCATCCCATGCACCTTTTTCTTTCCAATGTCTGTTAAATGTAGCAATTTTTTTCACCGGATCCACAGCGATAAGATTATGTCTGTAGTTCCATTTCATATCTCTTGCTTCAAATTGATTTACGATAGCATCATGATACTCTTTTACGCCGAACATTTTACTACCATTCGGATAAAACGTTAATTCTGCATTGTCTCTTGCACCTGCTTCTCTAAGTCTTGCATCTGTCAGATACATGATCTTTTTAGGAGCACCACCACATTTAATAGGTGTATTAGGGTGAGTAAAGATACCTTTTACTTTTTTACCGCTCTTTGCATCCGCAACAAACTTTTGCATCTGAGCCCAAGTATCTTTTGAACCTTCCTGGAAGTAAATAGAAGCGATACCATTTTTACCAATCACTTTACTCACAGCCGAATGATCTCCTGTTGAAGTGATCGTACCTTCGATCCCAAGGCCTTTAATACGGGCATAGTCAAGTTTAAGTCCGGCAGCAATGACCATATAATCATATTTAACTGTCTTTCCACCACTTGTTTTTACTGTGTTATTCTGAGGATCAAACTCAACTGCTTTCTCTTTGATCAGAGTGACACCATCTGGTACAAAATCATCAGTGTTATACATAACATCTTCTTTTTCCCAGATACCTGCACCTACAAGTGTCTGACCCGGTTGATATGATGTTGCCAACTCACCCGGCTCGATCACTGTAATATCCGGATTATCTAAAGAATTAGTCAATCTTGCAGCCGTTGACATACCGGCCAATCCACCACCAATAATTAAAATCTTTGCTTTTGCAGCACTACTGCTAGCATTAGCTTGGGTTGCTGCACCGCTTGCCATAAGCATAGCAGCACCACCTGTACCAAACATCTTCATCGCATCACGACGAGATATACCTTCATTTTTAAAATGTGCATCGATGAGTTCCATACCCTCTTTTAGCATTTTTTTATCCAAAACTACTCCTTTATATTGTTCATAGTTCTTTATTTTACATAAATTAATATAAATACTTATTAAAAATATAATAAATTTTATTTA
>CAJXJN010000046.1 GCA_913055205.1 uncultured Sulfurovum sp.
AAAACAATATATATTATAATTAAATAACGATCTCGGTAGTATAATAGAAAACAATTACCCATATATTAACCGATATCCATACGGAAATTCTTATCTTTTATCTATACTTTTTATGTTAGAATAAATATAATAATTAGCAAGGAATCATATATACATGAGTCAAGTAGGAAAAGTTTTATCTTTGTATATCTCAACTAAAGAGTATACTGATCCCATAGAAAAAAGAGAAATAGCAGTAGATTCAAAAGGTATTATAGGAGATAAGCATTATGATACAGATATACAACGCTCTGTACTCATTACCTCTATAGAAAGTTATGTCTTGGCTAATGCCCATCAGATAAAAATGGCTCACAGTTCATTGGGAGATAATCTTCTCATCGATTACAATCCTTATACCCTGCCTATAGGATCAAAACTGAAAATTGGTGATACTGTTTTAGAGATCAGTCAAAACTGCACACTTTGCAATCATCTATCCAATATAGACAAGAAATTACCAAAACTGTTAAAAAATGATAGAGGGGTTTTTGCAAAAGTAGTTCAGGCGGGGTCTATTAAAGTGGATGATAGTATTTATCTGTTAAATTAAATTAAATTAAATTAAACATATTAACAGAGATTAAATAAGTATGTCATCCTGAAACAAGTTCAGGGTGACAGAGGTTAAAAACTCTATGAAAAAAACCATAAGGACAAAGTACTACTTTGCCCCCATTTTAATCTTACTCTTTAGTAATTTTAGCCAAAATAGCTTCAAACTTTTTCTGTGCATCTAAAAGCACATCGATCGATGCTTGATCTTCTATATTCAGTGCCGCAATCCATTTATGTACATTTGGAAATGCTATATGAACAGTTTTTTCACCTTTTTTCTGATACATATATGCAGAACAAGGAGCAAATGCACCAGCTTCAGGATGTAGTTTTGCTACTTCATAGATAACAGGTATACTACAAATAGAGTATACGTCATAAAAATAATACCAATCCTTATCATGTTCATCAAGATCATAATTAAGGTCAGTAAATCCGGCCATTACAAAACCGCTTGGTGCCAACTCACCCTCGAAGGCCATCTGAAAATCATCTTTTGCTTCTTCCCAATCATCACCTTTTTGTTCAAACGTCACACGTGTAATGATCTCTTGTGTAGGCTTTTTCATTTTATATGGTAGAGGTACGAATTTACCATTAGGCATAGCCGCTTTAAGTGCCTCTTCAACTTTTTTACCTAATGCAACGATCGCAGGATTATCTTCAGGTATTTTCATGATTCTAGCCATTGCAGAAGCTTTAAGAGAAGATACAGAGATAGTTTTGTCCCCTTTTTTTGTATAGATAGACATACTCATAGGAGTAAAAAGTCCAATTTCCGGATAATCTTTAGCCAATGCCAACACTGTATCTTTTCTAAAGACAACAAAAAGATTATATACGTCAAAAGATGTTTTCTTAAAGTCACGTTTAAACGGAAAATTCATGTCATTATTTGCTGCGATGAAGAAACCTGATTTTTTAAATGCTTCTTCTATACTTTTTGCCGTGATCTTTCCCTCTGTATTATCTGCTGTAAATACTCTTACATCATTTTCTTGAGCTACTGCTGCTTTTTCTGTCGCCATAAGTCCTGTTGATACCAACAGAGACAATACTAAACCTTTTACGATCAGTTTCATTGTATTCCTTTGTGTGTTAATAGATTGACTCTTATCTATCATAAAGAGCCAAAAATTCCAAATCATGCTACCATGCTTCAGAACGACATAATATTATAACCGAACTTCTTTTAATCCATATTTATAATTTATGTTTATATAGTATAAAAAAGAAAAGTGTAAAAATGTGAAGATAAGTAATAAAAGCTATTGGTTATTCGTTGATTGGTGTACGGTAGAGAAAAGCAATCGATCAAAGTATATTGGCTGGCAAAGTTTCGCCAATAACCAATATACTACTAACCAATTACGAAAAGAGGCATTGCCTCTTTTTCTTAGAATCTATATCTAAGGTAAAGTCTAGCATCCTGTGCTTTATCAACTGTTTGCGACAATATATCTGCAGCTGTCATGTTTCCAGCTGCTGCTGCTGCTTTAAGATCATCAATGTTCAGTGCATATCCCCCATCACCATAGAATCCTTGTGACCCAGTATATTCGTAATCAATTGCAACATATCTTGCCTGAATACTCAATGCTTTTGTCAGTTGGTATGTATAGTTAACTTCAAATGCATCACCACGTGCTGCCATTTTAGAACCGATCAGAGTATCTTCACCCTGTGTAAATGGTTTCCAATATTGACTACCATGGTTATATTCTAGACCTAACGTACCGCCAAGCACTGGAAGATAGGTACCAAACCAGTAAGATGTACCGGACTCGTCACCAGTAGTTCCAAGCATACTTTCAACAGGTGCAGTAAATTGATAATTATAATTCTCGTCATAAAAATCTCTCTCATGTGCAATATTTACATTCGAATTACTCCAAGCAAAAGAACCAAATACTTTTACATCTGCCAAGAATCCATCATCAGTCAAGCCATCAACCAAGATTGAGAGTGCTGCACCTTCCATATCTCCAGTGTTATCTAGTGTCATAGTATCTGGATTTGGCATATATGTTTGAAAATCAGTATTGTAAACCATATCTTTTGCAACATATCCCGGTACATCAAATGCTTTATATGCCGTTGTTTTTACAATAAATTGACCATCATTATATGGCTCAAAAATAAATCCAGCAAGCGTAACATCTTCAGCTATATCATCATCATTACTATATTGTGTACCATCCTCTTGGAACATTGGTGAAGCATTGGTTGATCCCTGTCCCATACAAAGTTTGATAGACATACCTGGTACACCGGTAATGTTAGAAAGATCAAGTTTTGAACTCAAACCGTCAAACTCAACATTAATGACATGTCCAAGTGGAGATTGTGCTGGATCATCTTGGCTCAAGCTAGCAAGGAAACCATTTGTTGATGGTCTTCTTCCCACAGAGAATGTCCAAGGGATATCAGCACCAAATGCTTTATCTCCAAGATATAGCCAATATGCTTGTCTTACATGCAACTCATCTCCTCGAAGAGCTTCATTACCGATCCAGTCAAAATTACTCATAGTAAAGGCACCACCTCTACCAAGAGGACCAGCAAAATCAGCACCAAATGCTTTATTCATAGAAAGTTGGCCTTTGAAGATATTGTGACTGTCTGGAGCATATGCCATATTTAACCAAAGTCTGATTGACATTAAATCATTTTTGCCATAACTGTCATTGCCATTAGCATCTTTACCTGCCATATCATAGTTGATGTTATCAATAGCTGTTCTTAAATCAGCACCCCATTTGATGTTATCATTCGCATCATGTGCTTTTACTTTATTGATCTTTTTATTTTGTTTCTTAAGATCCTTCTTCACCGTTGCAAGCTCTGCTTCCAATGCAGATAATTTCGCTGCAAGTGACGAGTTAGATACTGCATGCGCACTAGTCATTGCCATTGCTGCCACAAGTGACATAGTTACAATTTTGTTCATGTTTACTCCTTAAATTTATGTTTGTCCAAAAACATGTACATATAGTCTAAGATACATAATCTAAGTTTACACTTAAAATATTTAAATTTTATATTATTTCGCCAATTCCAACAATAAGTGCAATTTCTGAGAAGATAACGTGAAAGAGAGGG
>CAJXJN010000047.1 GCA_913055205.1 uncultured Sulfurovum sp.
TAAAGATTTAGAAGAAAAAAACAGATTTGCCGCATTGGCTAAAGAAAAAGTAAAACATTACCAAAGGGGTTAGTATGGCATATGTCTATATGGGTATCATCATTGTGTTTCTTATCGGGATTATCGCTGTTGCTATGACTATGGATAAAGATGATATGGAAAAGTAACATGTTTCTTGTCCTAAATCAAGTCTCTAATATCAAAAAATTGTTATCATCTTTCTATTATATTAAGGATGAACAGTATGAAAAAAATAATAGTTACTTTTTTTGTCATCTTAACACTCTCTTCTTTACTGCAGGCAGAGAGTGGGAAAAAGGTATTTGAAACCTACTGTTGGGGGTGTCACCACCAAACAGCAGTAGCATTTGGGCCTTCCTTCTCAGAAATCGCTTCCAAAAGAACTGCTGAAGAGATACAGGGGATGATCACTGATCCTGCTTCTGTTTCTAAAGTGTTTGGATACAAACGCAATGCTATGCCGGCATTTAAATTGACTCCGGAGGAGCTTAAGGCTATTACTGCTTATATCTTATTATTTAAATCTGCAGATACAAAAGAAACAAATACAAGCAAAGAGCGTAATGGTACTATTGTGAAAGAGCCTTATCCCAATATAGCAGTCAAGAAGGAGAACAAATAATGTTTAGACTTTCTAATCTTTTAAAGTCAGTTACCGAGGGGAAACCTGCACGTGTATTGGATGGAAGTATTGCCATTTGGAACTTTACCAATCGTTGCAACCTCTCCTGCCTGCACTGTTATTCAAAGGCAGATCTGGATGCGGTAGATACACTTACCACAGAGAATATCATGGAGACACTCCCAAAGCTTAAAGCCAATGGAGTGAAATTTCTTATCTTTTCCGGAGGTGAGCCTCTCACACGAAAAGACCTGTTTGATATTGCAGCACGTTGTAAAGAGTTAGGTATTGTTACGTATCTCTCAACCAATGGACTCTATGTGAAGCAGAGTAATGCCCAGAAGATATTGGATACCTTTGATTATATCGGTATTAGCATCGATGGCAGTCCTGATGTACATGATGAGTTTAGAGGATTGAAAGGCTCATTTGTAGAGTCTATGAAAGCAGTTGATCTGTTAAACAGTTTTGGTCAGACTAAAGTAGGTATCCGTTTTACTATTACAAAAGATACTTATGATGATCTACAATTTATCTTTGAATTGGCAGAGAAACACAATATACCAAAAGTTTACATCTCACACTTGGTGTACAGTGGGCGAGGACTTGAAAACTTGGAGATGGATCTGATTAAAGAGCAGCGTATTGCCGCAGTGAACTACATCTTGGATAAAGCGTTTGAGTACCATGAGACTAACAGAGATATAGAGATAGTCACGGGTAATATGGAGATGGATGCGATCTTATTTTATGATAGATTTGTTCAAAAGTATCCGGAACATGCCGAGGAGATGAAGTCAAGACTGATCGCTTGGGGCGGGAACAGTGCAGGACGAAAACTACTGAACATAGACAGTGAAGGGTTTGTGAAACCGGATCCATTCTTTCCGGTCAAGATAGGTAATATACTCACTCAGGATTTTTCAGATATTTGGACGAATGAACCAACGGAACTGTTACGGAAACTACGTCTGCATCCTAGAGAATTGAGTGGAAAATGTGAAGAGTGTCAGTATTTGAATATCTGTAATGGTGGTTCAAGAAGTAGAGCATATGCAATATATGGAGATATGTGGGCAGAAGATCCTTCATGTTATTTAACAGAAGAACAAACAAAAGGGATGAATTAATGGGAAAAGTATATTTAACAGGGGCAGGTCCGGGAGATATTGACCTTTTGACCGTAAAAGCATTACGGGTAGTAAAGCAGGCAGATGTGATCATCTATGATAGACTTGCAAATCCGGATATATTGGCAGAGGCAAAAGATGGGTGTGAGTTTGTTTATGTAGGTAAAGAAGACTCTCATCATACACTTCCTCAAGAAGAGATCAATGAAGTGATCTATCAAAATGCTTTGAAGTATGAAAATGTTGTACGTCTCAAAGGAGGGGACCCTTTTGTTTTCGGACGTGGAGGTGAAGAGGGAATATACTTGTATGAACGTAATATCAAGTTTGAGTTCATTCCAGGTATTACCTCCGCCATAGCGGTACCTGAATATGCAGGTATTCCTGTAACACATCGTGGGGTAACCGTTTCATTCAGGGTAGTAACAGGTCATGAATCGAGCAACAAAGATCATTCTCAGATCCCTTGGGAGAACTATAAGACGGATGATACCATTGTCTTTTTGATGGGACTGCATCGTCTTGAGAAAATTACAAAAAAACTCATTGAGATAGGTAAACCTAAAGACCATCCTATCGCAGTGATCAGCCGTGGGACACGTCCTGATGAAAAAACAGTGGTAGGCACACTGGAAGATATTTATGAAAAAGCAAAAGATCTGCCTACGCCAGCACTCATTGTGGTAGGTGAGGTTGTGAAACTAAGAGAACAACTAAGTTGGTTCGAGAAATAATATAAACAAATAGTTAAATATTTTTATTTTATTTTTTAAGTTATTTATAGTTAAAATATGGCTATTATCGAATAGTTATAGGAGAGATTTTATCTTTTGTACTGTATAGTACGTCTCTTATATATGAAAGAGGTATAGTAATGTTTAAACTTGAAGAGATACCAATGTTCTCTGCATTGACTGAGTCTCATCTTAAAGAACTCTATGATCAAACCCATGTTAAACATTTTACCAAAGACAGTATTGTTTTTTATGAGGGTGATGAGAGTGAGTATCTGCATATTTTGTTAGAGGGAAGTATTAAACTCTACAAAACCACACCTAAAGGGACACAGATACAGATCAACCGTCTTAAGGCTCCAGCACTTATTGGAGAATATGCCTGTTTTGAACATCAGCCTTTTCCTGCAACCTGTGAATTTGTAACAGATGGTTCGATGGGACTGCTTCCTTTTGAAATGGTCTATAAACATTTGAATAATCCGGATTTTTCATTAGAGATCATCAAATCACTCACGGGGAAAGTAAGTCTGCTCTCTGCATTGGTACATAAAGAGACAGTGCTCTCTTCAGAAGCAAAAGTGGCTGATCTGATGACACAAAAACTTGCACTGTTTCAGAGGCTAAAAAACAATGAGATCGCTTCCATGCTTAATCTCACCCCTGAAACCTTTTCACGCATTATGACAAAGTTCAAAAAAGAGGGCATTATCTCAGTAGAAAGTCATATCGTAACGGTACATAAAGAAGATGCACTCTATAGTATAGTTGAGACAAATACGATGAAAGATTGTACCAACTGTATTGCTCAGTTTAAAGAGCAGATCGGGTATAAAGACTAAAATAGGGAGCATTTAGCAGGGAGAAAGGAGCAGTTAAGACAAAAGCCGCAAAATTGCTACCTGCTACCTGCTACCTGCTACCTGCTACCTGCTACCTGCTACCTGC